>NZ_KV787936.1:0-1630 GCF_001807155.1 Corynebacterium sp. HMSC05C01
CGCGAGCGGTTCGCAGCGTGGGTCCACCACCTCGAACTCGACGCTGTTATCGCGTACATGATCAGCGATGACATTGCGCAGCCGGTCTTTGACGAGACGGCCACGTATCTCACTAGTGGGGCAGTGCACCTACCGCCGCTGCTCGGGGTGGTGCAAGTGCCCGAGATCGTCACCGGGGCTGCGTGGTGGTCTGTGTACCAGCATCCGCTCATCGACGAGCCGCGCCACGGCGTTGTCGGCGAGGTCGCCGCATCGGCGGCGCTGCGGCAGATGCTAGAGCACACCGGCGAGCTGCCGGAGCCGAGCAAAGACGACATCGAGGCACGCCTGAACAGCACCGATCACGGCATCGACGCTGCCGAGCACGCCGACATCATCGAAGACGCGCTGGCGTATATCCCGCCCATGTTCTCCGACGTGCTGCAGCGTGAATACGAGCAGGCGGCGGCAGGAATAACCCAGCCGAGCACGCGCGCTGTTCGATCGGCGCTGAAATGCTTCACCACGCCGCGCTTGCGAGACGCGCTGCTCGCGGCGCTGCTCGATGACCCGCAGGCGGGCCTACGGTTCGCGGAGCAGGTTATGCGTGCTGTCCCGACCAGCTGGCCAGGGATGCGCGCGCAGCTCACCACCACGGTTGCCGTGCTTGCGCACGCCACAGGCCAGCCGGGACTAGCTGGCGTGGCCGCGCACCGAGCCACCGAGATCGGGCCAGACGAGAACTTCCCGTCGTTGGTGGCGAAGCTGACCGACATCGGCCAAGGCGAGCGGATGGTCGAACTCGTCCGCGAGGGCGCCGAGAAGACCCGCACGATCTTGTTCACCGAGTAGCACCACACACCCCGTTGCAGCGATGCAACGGGGTTTCTTTTTTTCTCGTCGGCCGTGGCTTGCGACAGCAGACACTTCAACGAGGCAGGGGAGTGACCTTTAGACAGCAGAGCTGTCTCCAACAGACGGATTGACCACCAATCCGAACAAGGAGGCACGTGATGCGCGACATCACCCACACCGACCTGGAACTGCTCTACCAGCTCGCCGACGGCATCGACGGCGAGGACGCCGATCCGGGCGCAGCACAAGAACTGCGCGACCTAGAGGCGGCAGGCACACCGCTGCCCTGGGCAGTGCTGTAACGACAGCGCAACCCCCCGCAGCAGCAAAGCAGCTGCTTCAACACCCACATTGCACGGCAATTCACACCCACCCACATAAGGAGAACCATCATGTCCAACCCCTTCAACAACGGCACCATCGTCGGCAACGCAGCTCGCGCACCGAAGCTGTTCGAGCACGCAAACGGTAGCGCGACGGTGAAGCTCAGCGTCTATGCGCGCAACACCTTCAAGAACAAGTCCACCGGCAAGGTGGAAAGCGAGATCGTGGAGCTGACCGGCTACGTCCAGGACGCGAAGAACCCCGGCGTGTTCGGCTGCATCGGGTCCGGCGACCGTGTCGCAGTGAGCTACTCGCTGAAGACCGACGTCTACACCGACAAGGACGGTGTGAAGCACTACCCGCTGGTCGCCCGTATCGACACCGTGCAGCTGATCGACTCCAAGAAAGAGTCCGCTGCGCGCGCAGCCCGTCGCGGAGGCGAGGCGGCGAACGCCGCCCTGGCTGGCGCTGA
>NZ_KV787937.1:0-1574 GCF_001807155.1 Corynebacterium sp. HMSC05C01
ATACCCCTACCAACTACGCGCACTCAGCACCCTAGCGAACAGGAAGTTTTTTCATTCACAAATTGTTCGCTTGGGGTGTACCCCAGGTGCCCCTACCAGCGCCCGCAGTTGAAGGCTTCACCTACCAAATGGTAAAGTTAGCTATATGCGAACCAGTCAGCGCTCCGAGATCCTGGAAGCTGCCCTCCGCGTCATGAACGCAGCGGAGGGTGGCGACATTACCCTTGACGCAGTGGCCCACGAGGCCGGGCTCACCAAACCGGGATTGCTATATCACTTCCGCAACCGCGACGTACTGCTCGCCGCGATCGTCGACCACGCTGCGGCCAACGTCGAGAACGACATGACTGCCACCCTTGGCAAGCCCCTCGAGAACGCCAACGCCACCGAGCGGCTCCTGAGCTACGTTCACGTCGCCGCCCACGGGGCCGCCAAGCGCGCCGAGTTCATCATCTGGGGCCAAGCGACGTACCGGCCCGAACTCACCGAACCGTGGACTACGCGGATGGGCCGCTGGCTCGAACTCCCGGACGATCTCGACGCCGCCACCCGAGCCAGGCTGACCACCGCCCGACTCGCCGCCGACGGACTCTGGGGCGCCCAGGCCACAGGTGTGTCCACCCTCCACGGCGCGGATCTCGAAGCCGTCGTCTCCAGCATTCGCTCCCTGATCGAAGGAACAACCCCATGAAGCAGTGGTTCCTGCTCGCTGGCGCCATCACTACCGAAGTGGCGGCGACGCTGTCTCTCAAGGCGGCGCTCAATCACCCATCCTGGTACATCGTGGTTGCTGCCGGATACATCGGCACTTTCGTCTTCCTCACCTTCTGCCTGCGCGAAGGAATGCAGATCGGCGTCGCCTATGGCATCTGGGGAGCCAGCGGGGTCGTGCTCGCCGCCGTGCTATCCGCCGCGATTTTCGGTGAACCTCTGACCGCTGTGATGGGTCTTGGAATGGTTGCGATCATCAGCGGTGTCCTCACCGTCGAACTCGGCTCCCAGAAAGCTCAGCAAACCGCAGCCCAGGAAGCAGGAGTCAACTCATGAGATGGATCTTCCTCGCAGGCGCCATCTTGTCCGAAGTCGTCGCGACCATGTCGCTACGAGCCTCCGACGGTGGCCGGGTGAAGAAATGGTTCATCGGCGTCATCGCGGGGTATCTCGTGGCGTTCGTCGCCTTAAGTCTCGCCTTGGCCGACGGCATGGCCCTTGGCGTCGCCTACGGCATCTGGGCAGCATCCGGCGTAGCTCTCACCGCGATCCTCGCCCGGGTCATCTTCCACGAACCCCTCACCCGAACCATGGCCCTCGGCATCCTCCTCATCGCCGTCGGAGTTCTCACCGTTGAACTCGGCGCCAACTTGGCGAACTGACGCATTTCCGCAGGTAAACCAGGCAGATTGGTGTGCTACACCACGAGGCGCACAGACAAAGGCTCCCCAATGAGCGCCTGTGGGCCTAGCGTTGTGGATGTGATCACCTGTGTCGTCCACTACACCATCGACCCCGACCAGATCGCAGCCTTTGAACAGTTCGCCCGCGCTTGTGTTTTGTCAAGTTGTTTTAGGCCGTTT
>NZ_KV787938.1:0-1747 GCF_001807155.1 Corynebacterium sp. HMSC05C01
GGATCTGGGTGGTTAGTATCACCGCTTCGATACTGGGCGCGTATATACGGGTACGGGAATATCAACCCGTTGACCATCGACTACGCCTGTCGGCCTCGCCTTAGGACCCGACTCACCCTGGGAAGACGAACTTGACCCAGGAACCCTTAGTCATTCGGCGGATACGATTCTCACGTATCATTCGTTACTCATGCCTGCATTCTCACTCGCGTGCAGTCCACCGCTTCTTCCGATACGGCTTCACCCCACACACGACGCTCCCCTACCCATAGTAAAAACTATGCCGCGGCTTCGGCGGTGTGCTTGAGCCCCACTACATTGTCGGCGCAGAACCACTCGACCAGTGAGCTATTACGCACTCTTTCAAGGATGGCTGCTTCTAAGCCAACCTCCTGGCTGTCTTCGCGATCCCACATCCTTTTCCACTTAGCACACCCTTAGGGGCCTTAACCGGCGATCTGGGCTGTTTCCCTCTCGACTATGAAGCTTATCCCCCACAGTCTCACTGCAATGCTCAAACTTCACCGGCATTCGGAGTTTGGCTGACGTCACTAAGATGATAGTCCCGCTCGGCCATCCAGTAGCTCTACCTCCGGTAAGCACACATCACGCTGCACCTAAATGCATTTCGGGGAGAACCAGCTATCACGGAGTTTGATTGGCCTTTCACCCCTACCCACAGCTCATCCCCTCAGTTTTCAACCTAAGTGGGTTCGCGCCTCCACAACCTCTTACAGCTGCTTCACACTGGCCATGGGTAGATCACCCCGCTTCGGGTCCAGGACATGCCACTTGACACCCTCTTAGGATTCGCTTTCGCTACGACTACCCCACATAACGGGTTAACCTCGCGACATGCCGCTGACTCGCAGGCTCATTCTTCAAAAGGCACGCCATCACACACATACGGTGCTCTGACGGATTGTAAGCGCATGGTTTCAGGAACTCTTTCACTCCCCTCCCGGGGTACTTTTCACCATTCCCTCACGGTACTATTCACTATCGGTCACACTGGGTATTTAGGCTTACCGGGTGGTCCCGGCAGATTCACAGCAGATTTCACGAGCCCGCTGCTACTCGGGGAAAACATGATCAGACAACATGTGCAACGCCTTCACGTACGGGGCTTATCACCCGCTCCGGCACGCCATCCCAGACGTTTCCGCTAACGCACACACACCATCTTGCGGTCAGGTAGCCCGCAACGATCACACCCCACAACACCGCACACGCAACCCCTACCCAGGTATCACACGCACACGGTTTAGCCTCATCCGCTATCGCTCGCCACTACACACGGAATCACAAATTGTTTTCTTCTCCTGTGGGTACTGAGATGTTTCACTTCCCCACGTCACCTCCACACAGGCTATGCATTCACCTGCAGGTAACACCACACAACTGGTGTTGGGTTTCCCCATTCGGACATCCTCGGATCAACGCACTGTTGGCAACTCCCCGAGGCTTAACGCAGCCTCACACGTCCTTCATCGGCCCAGCATGCCAAGGCATCCACCATACGCCCGTAACACAAACCAACAATTACGGTCGCTACAAAAACTGCAGACAACTCAACAAACAAAAATTACACAAAAAGAACAAGATGCTCGCGTCCACTATACAGTTCTCACACAACACACACCCCACACCGGCCAACCACCACAACAGATGATCAACCAACAATGGAATGCCACAAAAAGGAACACACAATGTTGCCCCAGACACCCAACAGCATGCCAACACACCA
>NZ_KV787939.1:0-4548 GCF_001807155.1 Corynebacterium sp. HMSC05C01
CCACAATCCGAGCAATTGTTCAACAAATCCTCAAAGAACGCCGAAAGCCCGAAGCCAAGTCGGCTTCGGGCTTTCAGGGATCAGAACGATCTACTTCTTGGATTCGTCCTTCTTGTCCTTTGCGCCAGCTTCCTCGGACGGCTTTTCAGCCTGGTCCTTGGAGCTCTTGCCGGAGGAACCGTACATCATCCATTCCTGACCGGTGGCCTCACCGATCTTGTAGGACGAGGTCATCTCCCCCTGGCCGCAGGCACGCAGCACACCGTCGATCAGGAACAGACCGAGCGTGATTGCGCCGAGGGAACCAGCGGCGAGGCTCAGCATCTCCGGGTTGGCGACGTTGAACGCACCCTGGAAGCCAGCTGCGCGGCGAGAACGGTCCTCGTTGTAGATACCCAGACCGCGCTGGATCTGGTCATTCGCCTGACGGATGGCGTCGTTCACCTGAGCGGACAGACCTTCAAGGCCTGGGATGCGAACCTGGGAGAGGATACCCAGCGGGATGGCCAGCAGCAGCGGCGCAGACAGGCCGACGATGGAGGCAATGCACTTGCCGTCGAGCTCAGAGGAGCCCTTCTGGCTGCCGTTGGTGTCCTTCACATTGATGGTGGCTTTGATGTTGACCTTGCGCTCTACGCCCTTAGCTGGGACGCCGTTTTCGACACCACCGATCCAGAGGTAGTCCCACTTACCGTTCGGGATTGCGCCCGGATCGACAATGATCTGGTCGCCTTCGCGCTTGACCTTATTCGGGTCGACCGGAACACACTTGGCGTCATTGCACACCTTGATCTCAACACTGTTGCTGCCGCCGGTGATATTGAAGGTCCAGCCGTCCTTGGCGTTACCTTTCGGCTCGCTGATGGAGATCGACGGCGTCGTGGTGTCGCCCTGCGATGTCGGCGGGATCTCGAGCTCGACGATGCGGACCGGGTTGCCCTCAGGGTCGCGCTCTTCAACGAGAATCTGGGCGTACTTCTGCTCAACCGGAGTGATCTGGACACTACCGTCCGGCAGCTTCTGCTCTTCGACGAGGTCGCGACCACGAAGGATAGTGAAGGTGTTGCCCGGGGTGCCTGGGTTGATCTTGCCGTCGAGCTTCTCGATGTATACGCGACGCTCTTCCTTGAAGTTCAGCGGCTTCGGGTCAGACACGATCTTGATGGTGTGGCGCTTGACCACGACATCGTTACGCATCTCAACAACGGTCACGGTCTTGCCGACCGAACCCGGCTTCGGCGTCAGGATCCACTCGCCGTCCTTGGAGGTATCAACCTCGACCCACTCGGAGCCGTCCTGAACAACGATCTTGTTCTCGTTGCGACGGGTGATCTTGAAGGTGCCGTTCTCGGTGAGCTTGAACTCGTTGTTGATGGTCGTGTTGCCGGAGTTCTTCTTCGTGCCATCAACGTTGAAGATGTAACGGTACACAACGTGGCCGTTTCCATCCTTCACCTCGATGACAGCGCGGCCTTCCTTGCCGTCCTTCGGTTTGACGACGAAACCGCCATCCTGCTTCTCAACATCGATGATGTCCTCACCCTCGGTGACCTTGAAGGTGAAGTTCGTGCTCAGACGGAATCTTGCAGAAATGTTGCCGACAAGATCGAAGGTCTCTTCCTGCACGTCAACCGGCTTGACGTTGAAGATGAAGCGCTGGAACGGCAGGTCACGGGAGTTAAGGTTCTCGATGACAACCTTGCCCTCAGCACCCGGCTTGAACTTAATTTGGCCGTTCTTCAGGTCAGAAGCCTCGAGGTTCACCAGGTTCTCGCCCTCGGTGATGCGCACGACCTGACCGTCCATCACACCAGAGAAGGTAACGAGAGAGTTCGACTCAACGTCCTTGACCTGCTCTTCGACCTCGCCCTTCTTCACGTGGATGGTGTAGGTGGCGATGAGCTTGCCCTGTGCGGTCTCCTCAACAACGATGTCGCCCTCGAAGCCCGGCTTCGGCATGATGCGGTAGACGCCGTCTTCCCGGATCACGGTGGCGTTCTCATCGTTCTTGGTGACCTTGATCGTGTTCGGGGTACCAGCTGCGTCACCCGGGGTGATCTTCACAGTGTTGCGATCGATGACGTCGTACTCGACGTTGCCCGGTGTGAAGTCTTCCTTCTCTGCCGGCTTCGCAATGAAGGTGTAGACGCCTACCAGGATGCGGTCCGGGGAGTTCTTGATGGTCTTGTACAGGTTGAAGGTCGCGGTGTCGTTGGTCTTGTTGGTGACCGTGAACTTGTTGCCCTCACGCTTGACATTCCAGTTGTCCCGGTTGTAAGCGGAACCTGCAGGCTCAAAGATGAAGCCGTCGCCTTCGGCCACGATCTCGCGGGATTCGCCCTCGACGATGTTGTGCGTCTGGACGTCGACCAGCTCGTTCGTACCGTGTTTGATGGTCAGGGTGTAGGTGTAAACGTTGCCGTCCTTGTCGGTGGCCTCGATGACAGCTTCGCCCTCAGCACCCGGCTTCGGGGTGATGATCCAGAAGCCCTCGTCGTCCTTCTCGATGCTCTGAATCAGGTCCTCGCCAGACTTGATCTGCGGCTTCTGCTCAACATCCTTGATCTCAAGCTTGTAGGAGTTGGCGTTACCAATCACGCGGGACTGGTTGAAGCGGTCTGCCAGCGCATCGATGTTGAAGATATAGTTGCTCTCGTTACCGGTGCGCTTGCCGTTGATCTCCTCGTACACCTTGATCTTTGCGGTGCCACGGGAGTTCTTCTTAGCGGTGACCTCAATGCCACCTTCGACAGCCTTGGTGTCGATGATGCCGCCGCCTTCAACGACCTCGTAGTTCCAGTTCTTGTCAATCTGGATGGTCTGCTTCAGGTTGCCAGTACCAACGTTGAAGTAGTGGTTGTTCACCACTGCCTCAGTCTCAACGATCTTCTCGGTCTTCTCGTTGACCACGTTGATGATGTATTCGTGGCGGTTGCCCTCAGCGTCTACGACAACGATGCGAACCGTGCCGCGGCCTTCCTTGACCGGCGTGATCTCCAGGACAGCCTTACCGTTGACAATCTTCTTCTCAACCTTAACCAGGCCGTTCGAATCGTCGACGAACTCGATTTCCCAGTTGCCGAGCTTCTCAACCTCGATCTGGCGGGACTTCTCGGACATGTTGAAGTCGATGGCGTACTTGTAGTTGCGGATGTAGCGCTCCACAATCTTCGTACGCTCGACCTCGGTGACGTTGGTCTTGGTGACATGAGCAGTCACTGTCGTCGTCTTTGGCGCTGCGGTGACAGTTGCGGTCTCCGTCTTCGGCGTTGCGGTGACAGTTTTAGTCGTGTACACCGGCTCAGCCGTCTTCGTCACATACTTGGTCTCCTTCGGAGCATCCTCAGTGACAGTCGGGGTAATCGTCTTGGTCGTGGTGGTCAGAACCGGCTCATCGACGTAACGGGTGACGGTCTTCTGCGGGGCAGTCTCGGTCACCGTGGTCGGCTCGACCTCGCGGGTGTAGGTCTCGGTGTTGTGCTCAACACGCGGACGCTTCGTGGTGGTCACGGTCTTATCCGCCTGCACCACAGTTTGGGTCGTCGTTACGTCCTGCGAGACAACCTCGGTCTTGGTGATGGTCGGCTGCTCAACGACCTCCTTGTGGTGCTCAGGCTGGACGTAGTGAGTCACCGTCGAGGTGCCTGCCGGACGGGTGACAGTCGTCGTGACCGGATCAGCGGTCTTAGTCACCGTCTCGCGGACGATGTTCTTCTTCGGCTCGTAACCTTCAAGACCCGGCTGCGCAATGATAATGATGCGCTGGTTGGTCGGCTCCTTGGTCAGGTCCTCGTAGACGTTGTAGGACTTCGGTACCAGAACGGTGACGTACTCACCGGTCTTGACCTTCAGCTGGGAGAACGCCTGCTCATTCTTGTACAGGAAGAAAGCAGACTGACCAATCGGGTTGCCGTAGTTACGGCGAATCTCAAAGCCCGTCCACTTCAGGAACTCATTGGCGGAAACCTCAGGCGGCTTCGTGCCGGACTGGAACTTCACGTCGCCCTGAATCAGGCCACGCATCTTGTCCAGCTGCTCCAGGTTGTTGGACAGCAGTGCCTGGAGAGCGAAGTTCTTCTTACGAACTTCCTCGGTCTGGCCAGCGTAGTAGCTGTCCAGCATGGTCTTGGTCAGGTTGATGGCAGCCTTCTCAATGTCCGGGTGGATGTTGAGGTCGCCGCCCATGTTGCCGTTAAACCCGTAAAAACCAGAGGTGCCGTCCAGACGACGAACATCAAACTGGGTGTAGTGCTGCGGCACGTCCAGGTGGGCATCGATGCACCAGCCCGGACCGTAGGCCGTAGTCATCAGGTCCATGCTGCGGTTGACCTTGAGCGTCTTGTTGTACTGCAGCGCAGCGTCGTAATCGCCCTGATCCAGTGCTGAGTAGGCGTTTGTAATACGCGGGTCAGCGTCAGCGGTCGGAGCTACGACCGTCACACCACCAAAAGCCACCGTGGCGGAAACCAGGGTGGCCATGACGCGCTTCTTCAGATGTGCGTTCTTCAACGGCTTCATTCCTTACAACTCGGAGGAGATATTCGAAGC
>NZ_KV787940.1:0-107824 GCF_001807155.1 Corynebacterium sp. HMSC05C01
CGCCATAACAGGCCTCAAGACACGAAAACACTGTGTTTCAACCCCACGAACACACCAGTCCACCACCCCAACGCTCATCGTCTAGCACCCCGAAACACCAGCTAGACGATCAGCCCCATAACGACAAACAACCCCAACACCACCAGGGCAAACACAGAGGCCAAAACGAGACCGTCTAGCAGCATCACAAGCCCAGCTAGACGATCAGCCCACAGACCAGGAGAACACCACCCCACCATCCGCCCCAACCCCAATCCGACGCCATATATAGGGACACACCCACAGCCCACCATCCACCCCACCCGGGACAAACAAAAAGCCCGCCTCCACGAATACGGAGGCGGGCGGCGCTTGGCTTACTTGCCGAGCTTACGACGCTGCACACGAGTGCGGCGGAGCATCTTGCGGTGCTTCTTCTTCGACATACGCTTGCGGCGCTTCTTAATAACTGAACCCATAAGGCTTCCTCTTTTCTAACGTTGCTTCGTACGTACGTGGTCGGCACGACCGCTTGCGCGGAACAGTGGGAGGTGCACACTCCCACAGGTTGTGGCCAACCTGAACACGCCAAGCATACAGGCGTGCAGACCAGCAGCCAAAAACCGAAAACGCCCGTTCCCCCACTGAAATCAGGTGGGAACGGGCGTTTCGTAGGGGTCTGGAGTGGTTTTACCCCACGTCGTAGACGGAGGACTCCAGGTATTCGTTCACCGCGTTTTCGTTGACACGGAACGAACGGCCTACGCGGACGGCAGGCAGTTCGCCGGAGTGAACGAGGCGGTAGACGGTCATCTTGGAGACGCGCATAATCTCCGCGACTTCGGCGACCGTCAGGAACTTTCCTTTATCTTCATTAACCACTTAATTCTTACCTCTCGGCACGCAAACGCGCTGCAGGCTTCCCCTCCCGCAGGACGAACACGCACGTGCTCCAACCACCCTAACGTGAAACATGGGTTGAGTGCGACTTAAGGGAGAGAATTTTTTCAGAGTGCAGGTAGTGAACACACAGCATCAGTTGTGACGGGTGTGACTACCGGGGTTATTCCTCGCCAAGTTCCTTCGACCGGCGCGCACAGGCCTCCATCGCGCGGTAGAACGCACCACGCAGACCGGACTCCTCCAACTCGCGGATCGCACGCGCGGTTGTGCCTGCCGGGGACGAAACGTTGGCACGCAACTGCACGGGCCCATCCTCGCCTTCCAGCATCGCGCCTGCACCGGCCGCGGTGGCCTTAGCCAGACGCTCCGCAAGGTCGCGCGGCAGGCCGAGGGACACGCCCGCGTCCACCATCGCTTCGGTGACAAGGAAGAAGTACGCAGGGCCGGAGCCGGACACTGCGGTCACTGCGTCGATCTGCGGTTCGGTGACGGTGACAACCTCGCCGGCGGCGGCGAGCAGTTCATCGACGGTCTGCCGCTGCTCGTCGTCAACGAAACGCCCGTAGGTCACCGCAAGCACGCCCTTACCGACGAGCATGGGCGTATTCGGCATAACGCGCGCGATCGGGGCGCCTGCGAGCGCCACTGCCTCTTCCATCGCTGCCAGCGTGATACCTGCTGCCATGGAGACCAGGACCGGGGTGTTGTCGGCGTCGCCAAAGCCTTCGCCAATTTCGGCGATGACGTCGAGGATGCCCGCGGGTTTCACGCACAGGAACACGACGTCGGCGTGCTGTACGGCTTCGTGGTTGTCGTTGGTGGTGCGCACGCCGTAGCGCTCACGCAATACTTCGCTGCGTTGCGACGACCTATTCGTCGCCGTGATCTTCTCCGGGTCGTAACCGGACTGGATCAGACCCGACAGGAGCGCTTCGCCGATATTTCCGGCGCCAATAATTGCGATGTTTGCCATGGTTGCCATGTTTAGATCAACGCGGGCCCAAATGCCATAACTGCTGCAGCGATACCTGCAAGCGCCATGTTCAGACCATCACGTCCGGTGCGCATCGCACGCACACCGAAAACCACGCCGACCACTGCGACGATGCCAAGCAGCACCGCAACAACTGGGATGACGTGCGCCCACAGCCACTTGAATGCCAGGAACCCAAGCACACCCAGCAGCACGCCCAGGCCAACGAGCAGCACCATCAGAATCGGGTTGATGGAGGCGTCCTCGACTTCGATGTCGCGGACGTCCTCATCAGGCAGGTCGTTCTCGAACAGGTCGAGCTCCGCATCCTGCTTATCGACGACTACCTCATCTACCGGCTTCTCCTCCGACTGAGGAGCCGCCACAGCAGCCGCAGCTGCCGCAGGCGCCGCCGGTGCCGTGGCCTGTGCTGCAGGCTTCTCCGCAGGCTTAGCAGCAGGTTTCTCTGCCGGCTTTCCTGCCGGCTTGGCAGCGCCTTCGCGCACGACCGGAATGACGTGGGTGTCGTCCTCGGCAGGCGGAGCCTGAGTCGGCTTCGCCTTGGCCACTGCCTCTTCAGGCTTCTCCTGCTTGGCAGGCTTCTCCGCAGGCTTCTCCTGCTTGGGGGTCTTTGCCGGTTCGGCGGGGGCGTCGATAGGCACGCTCGAGTGCTTCGCCTCGACAGGCTTGACGTTGACCTTCTTAAAGGAGTCGGTGAGCTCGGCGACCGAAACGCCACCGTCTTCGAGGCTGCGGCGGCGCCGGGGGCGTCGTGTGGCCGAAGGGTTTTCCTTCTCGGCGCGCGCGAGGAGCTCGGCTACCGTGAGCTGCTTGTCGGCCATTTACTCGTCGTCTCCTTTATCGGCATTCAAACCGCCCTGGTCGATGCGTTTCAGAATCACGCCTTCACGCAAGGCCCACGGGCAGATCTCCAACTTATCAATATTTAGTGCGCGCATTGCAGCCTCGGCAACGAGGGCACCGGCGACGATCTGGTGGGATCGGTCCGCATTGATGCCTTCGAGCTCCGCACGGTCCGCTGCTGTCATGCGTGAAATGAACGCGATGAGCTGGCGCAGACCGGGTGCGGTGAGGGTGCGCTGCACGAACGGACCTGCCGACGATGGTGCTGCACCGGTAAGGCGGGCAAGGGAGCGGAACGTCTTCGACGTACCCACCGCCAGGCCTACCTCGCCGAGTGCTTTAAATTCTTCGGCGGGGCCGGCGAGTTCCGCGTCGATGTAGTCGCGCAGCATGTTGATCTTCTTACGCTCTGGCGGGTCGGTGTCGAACCACTCGTGGGTCAGACGGCCAGCGCCGAGGTCCAGCGACACTGCCAGGTCCGGCATTTCTTCGGTGCCTGAGGAAATCTCGAGCGAGCCACCGCCGATGTCCAGGTTGGTGATGCGGCCGGCGGACCAGCCGTGCCAGCGGCGGGCGGCGAGGAAGGTCAGGCGTGCTTCCTCTTCGCCGGAGAGGATCTCTAGGTCCACGCCGGTTTTCTTCTTCACCTGCTTCAGCACGTCCTCGGAGTTCGTCGCGGAGCGTACTGCCGAGGTGGCGAAGGCAAGGACCTCTTTGCACTTGAGATTGTTGGAGAGGTCGGCTGCTTCCTGGCAGGCGTCGACAAGTTTGTCGATGCCTTTTTGTTCGATGTTGCCTTTCTTATCCAGCAACTCGACAAGCCGCAGCGGCTGCTTCCAGTCACTCATCGGGGTGGGGCGTCCGCCACCGTATGCATCGACCGCCACAAGATGGACGGTGTTGCTTCCGACGTCTAATACACCTAATCGCACCACCTCAGCGTAACGGGTCTACGGTGTGCAAGTGTGAATCAACCAGCCCCGAATCCTGTTTTTCTTGGCTTTCCGGCAGATTCCCCGGCAGGTCGCTCCATTGCGGCAGGCAGGGAAACGGCCCAGGAATTCCCGCGCGAATGGTTTGAGTTTGTCCACCCGGAGGACCCTGACCACACGTTTTCGCTAGATCTGACCTGGCTCGAGTCCACCTGGTCATGCCGCTTTGGCACGTCACAGTGCCTGGGTATCGACGAATCCAACCAGGCGGTCGGCTGCTGCATCCACGGCGCATACATTGCCGACGAAGAAGACCGCGACACCGTATATAACTCCGTTGCGTTGATGCCGGCGAAGTACTGGCAGTTGCGTCCGGCCGACACGGATGAGTTCTTCAAGGCCGACGACCCCACGTGGCTCGAGCCGTGGCTGGAGTGGGACGACAGTGACGAAGAGGACGACGGCCCACACATCAAGACGAAGGTGGTCGACGGCGCTTGCATCTTTGCTAACCGCCCCGGCCACCCGACCGGTGCGGGCTGTGCGCTGCACCAGTGGGCGATGGCGGAAGGCCACAACATCGTTGGCACTAAGCCGGAAGTGTGCTGGCAGGTGCCGTTTTCCCGCGAGGATGAATGGCAAGAGCGTAGCGACGGCCACGAGATCCTGCGCACCACCATCGGTGAGTACGACCGCCGCCAATGGGGCGACGGCGGCGAGGACTTCGACTGGTGGTGCACCGCCTCACCGCAGTGCCACACCCCGAACAACGGCAGCCTCAAGCCGATTTGGCAGTCCATGAAGGACGAGTTGATTGCGCTGATTGGTGAGGTCCCGTATGCGATCGTCGCAAAGCATTGCGAGGCTCGCGCGAACCTGCCGCGGGAGGCGAAAGCCACCCACCCCGCGACGGATCAGGCCTCGAACTTGTAACCCAGGCCGCGCACGGTAACCAGCTGGGTGGGGCGCTTCGGCTCAGCCTCGATCTTGGAACGCAACCGCTTGACGTGCACGTCCAGGGTCTTGGTGTCGCCCACGTAATCGGCGCCCCAGATGCGGTCGATCAACTGGCCGCGGGTGAGCACGCGGCCGGCGTTGCGCATGAGGTACTCGAGCAGGTCGAACTCTTTGAGCGGCATAGGCACCGGCTGGCCGTCCACGAGCACCGTGTGACGGTCGATGTCCATGACCACCCGGCCGCCCTTCAGCAGCTGGTCGTCGGCCTCCTCCACACTTTCCGCCTCCGGACCGCGGCGCAGCACCGCGCGGATGCGGGCGACGAGTTCGCGGGTGGAGTACGGCTTGGTCACGTAGTCGTCCGCCCCCAGCTCCAGGCCGACAACCTTATCGATCTCACTGTCACGCGCCGTGACCATAATGATCGGCACCGACGACTCCGCACGCAGCTTTCGGCACACCTCCGTGCCGCTCATCCCTGGCAGCATGAGATCCAGCAGAACCAGATCGATGTCTTCAGAGTCGAAGAGCTGCAGCGCCGTCGGACCGTCCGGCGCGATCTTGGTCTCAAACCCTTCCTTGCCCAGCAAAAACGCGAGCGGGTCCGATAAGTTCTCTTCGTCCTCGACGATAAGGATGGTCGTCACTGCTGCTCAAGTTCCTTTCTGCCAGCAGAGGCGTGAACAGTTTCCGGGTCAAAGATCGGCAACTCAATGGTGAACGTTGAGCCGGTGCCGGGCCTGGACCACACGGTTATGTTACCGCCATGGTTGGCAACCACGTGCTTGACAATCGCCAGTCCCAGGCCAGTGCCACCTGTCGAGCGAGAACGGGCCTTATCCACCCGGTAGAACCGCTCAAACACGCGTTTTTGGTCCTCGGGCGCAATGCCGATGCCGCGGTCCGTGACACGGATCAGCACCGCTTTGTCGCGCACCGTTTTCTGTGTGATGCTCACCGGCTGCCCATCCGGCGAGTAGTTGATCGCGTTGGATATCAGGTTGGCCACCGCCACTGTGAGCATCGACTTGTCGCCGAGCACGTACAGCCCAGTGGGGGCGCCACGGTTGATCTCAATCTTGCGGTTTTCGGCGGTGACGTGGTTGCGGATGACGGCTTCGTCGATGATGTCGTCGACACGCACTGGCGCCATGTCGGGCAGCGCTTCCGCGCCTTGCAACTTCGACAGCGCAATCAGGTCCGTGATCATCTCCCCCATGCGGTGCGCTTCCTTGTGCAGTTTCCCGCCGAAGTATTCGACCATCTCCGGGTCAGTCGGATCCTGCAGAAGCGCCTCCGCCAGCAGCGACATGCCACCGACGGGGGTTTTGAGCTCGTGCGAGACATTTGCGACGAAATCACGCCGCGCGTGCTCCATCCGCACATTCTCAGACTCGTCGGAGCCGTAAATGATCACCGACGAGTTATCCGTCAGCGTCAACGGAGCAACTACCGCGCGCACGTTACGGATGCGGTTACCGGTGGTGCGCTGTGGCATCTCCATGTCGATGACACGTTGCTCCGCATCGTCCATCACCTGCTCCGCAACATCGAATACGCGGGGGTTGACGGTGCCGTCGTGCACAAGCGACATATCGTGAGCACGCGCGTTGGACAGTTGCACCTTGCCATTTCTTCCAACGACGACGATGCCGGTGGGCGATCCCTGTGTCACCAGGTGCAACATATCGCTGACAGTGCTCACGCCTGTGTGTTCATCGTGGTCGTCCGCGCTGTTTCGGGCATGCCAACGCAACGCCCGCTGCCCGAGGTGGACAGCGGGGACGGCGACGAGCGCGCCGAGAATAAACGCAAGAACTGGCGACACAGCCTAAGCGCTACTTCTTGCCCTGGTTCGCCACAGCGGCAGCGCCTGCAGCGGCAGCCTCCGGGTCGAGGTAGGTACCGCCCGGGTTGAGCACCTTGCCGCGCTCGCCGATTTCGTACAGCAGCGGCATGCCGGTCGGGATGTTCAGCGCCGCAATGTCCTCGTCGGAAATGCCGTCGAGGTACTTCACCAGCGCACGCAGAGAGTTACCGTGCGCTGCGACCATGACAGTCTTGCCCTGCAGCAGCTGCGGCAAGATTGCCTCCTCGTAGTACGGCAGGAAGCGACGCACAACGTCCTGCAGGCACTCGGTGCGCGGCACCTCCGGCAGGAACGCGTAGCGCGGGTCGTTGGTCTGCGCGTACTCGTTATCGATGTCGATCGCCGGTGGCGGAGTGTCGTAGGAACGACGCCACTCCATGAACTGCTCATCGCCGTACTTGTCGCGGATCTCCGCCTTGTTCAGGCCCTGCAGCTTGCCGTAGTGGCGCTCGTTGAGGCGCCAGTTGCGCACAACCGGGATCCAGTGGCGGTCCGCTGCGTTCAACGCAATGTTGGCGGTGCGGATCGCGCGACGCAGCAGCGAAGTGAACACGATGTCCGGCAGGACACCCTTTTCAACCATGAGCTTGCCGGCGTTGACGGCTTCGCGCTCGCCCTGCTCTGTCAGGTCGACGTCCACCCAGCCGGTGAACTGGTTCGACTTGTTCCACTCACTTTGACCGTGACGTACAAGAATCAACTTTCCGTTACCCATGACTTTAAGCATGCCACGAAAGAGGTTTAGTGTCGTGGGCATGCTCAAGGTTTTTCGCTACGCCGCCGCGGTTGCCGTCGCCGCGGCACTGACCACTGCCCCATCTGCTGCCGCAGCGCCTGCGCTTGCCGCCCCCGGCGCACCCGTGGCCACACTGTTCGAGGGCTCTAATTCGTTTGCTAACACCTCGCGCTGCAGCCAGGGCCCTTCCGGTGTGGTGCGCACCCCTGACGGGCAGACGAAGCGGATCATGATCACCGCCGCGCACTGCTTCGACGTGGACGATAAAACGGTGCGCCCGGAGGTGTACGCGCCGGTACGAAGTGGTGGCGGGGTGCGCTACCCGCACGTGGGCACCATTGATACGCAGCGCAAGAAGTTCGAGCTGGGCAACGGCGAATTGATGGACTTCTACCGCATTATCGACGAGCCCGACTGGGCCATGGTCCGCCTCGACCCAGGCGTTTCTGCCTCCGGCTGGTCCACCTCCCGCGACCAGTGGGGTTCTGCACCTTCCCGGAACGTGGCGATCACCGGGGTGAAGGACTACCGCAGCCTGGGCAACGAGCTGATCAGCTTTGACAACTTTGGCCAGCCCATCTGCAAAGACGGCATGCGCACCGGCCGCTCATGCGGCACCCAGGTGTTTCGTACCCAGAACTTCATCTGGCACGTCGGGTTGAACTACGCCTCGGGTGATTCCGGCGGCATCAACTACGACCCGCGCACGGGCGAGGCCATCGGGTTGACCGTCATCGGATACGGCCCCTTCGGCAACTCCCAGCAGGTCGATCGTGCGCTCGAGTCCGCCTACGGCATCCCCGACGGTCAGGTAAATCAGGCGTTTACTCCTGCTGAGCCGGCGCCGCGCGCGGAGTTTGCGACGCTTCGCGACGAAATCGCCCAACACAACCCAGCCGCCGCCAACAAGCCCGCGCCGGCACCGTCGAAGTTCCACAAACTCACCGGCGCAGTCAACGGTGCCCAGGCTGATGCTGCTCGCCTCGCCGGGGAGGCGCAGCGTCTTCCCCAAGCAGCAGACCCGGTTGCCGCAGCGCAGGAGCTTGCCGGACGTGCGGGTGCCGCAGCCAACCAGCGTGCAGGTGAGATCAGCGCCGCCGTGAACGCGATCATCCGCTAGTTGCCGCCGGGGATCCGGGGAGCCTCACAGGGGTCGTAACCGTCGAGCGCTTGCTTATAGACGCCCGCGAGCTGGTCTGCCGACGCCGCCCAGCTAAACCGGGCCGCGTGGCGGACGGCGGATTCGCCCATGTGGATGCGCGTGGAGTCGTCGATAAGCAACCGCTCCAGTGCATCCGCCCACTCGTTGGTGTCGTGACTGCCCACCAGCAGGCCGGTCTCCCCGTCACACACCGCGATCGGGAGCCCGCCGACCTTCGCCGCCACCACCGGCGTACCTGTGGCCTGCGCTTCCACGGCGACCAGGCCGAAGCTTTCGTTGTAACTCGGCACCGCGACGACGTCCGCTGCTTGGTAGATGCTGACGAGTTCTTCAGGCGGACGCGGGCCAAGGAAACGCACGGTGGCACCCAGCGCCTCCTCGTCCGCGATCGCACGGTAGTGCTCCACCGACGAACCGGACCCGCTCGCCCCACCACAGATGATCACGCGCAACGGACCTTCGACGCTGCCGCGGCGCACGACCTCCCCCATCGCACGCAACAACACCTGCGGGCCCTTGAAATCCTGCAGCCTGCCGACGAACGCAACCACCTTCGCGTGCAACGGAATGCCCAGGTGGCGGCGTGCAAGTTCCGTGTTGCGGTTCGTGCCAGGGGTGAACAGTTCCGTGTCCGCACCAGGGCTGACCACGGAGATCTTCGACGGGTCCACGTCGTAGAAGCGGGCAAGCTCGCTGGTTTCATCCTCGGTGTTGACCACGAGCGTTTCGGCGTTGTCCACGAGTTGCTGCTCACAAATACGGCGCGCCTCCGACTCCGAGCCACCCACACCGTAGGCGTTTTTCACCGCCGCCCACGTATGCCCGGTGTGCACCAGCGGCACCCCAGCAAGGTCGGCGAGCAACCACCCCACCTGGCCGGAGAGCCAGTAGTGGGAATGGATCAGGCCGTAAGAGCGCTCGTCTGCTCGGCAGAACTGCACCACCCCGCCGGCGAACGCAGCGAGTTGGGTCGGCAGGTCTTCTTTCTCCAGCCCCTCATACGGCCCGGCGACGATATTGATCACCCGGTAGCCTGGCTCGACCTCGACGATCTCGCCCTGGCTGGGCCGCGTCGCACGGGTGAACACATCCACCTGCGTGCCCTGGCGGGCCAGTTGGGTCGCAATGTTGTGAACGTAGACGTTCATGCCACCGGCATCACCGATTCCCGGCTGCTCGAGCGGAGAGGTGTGCATTGAAATCATGGCGACGCGCATGCGGGCCAGATTAGCGCGGCGCAAAACCCTGCGTCACTGCGCGTTGGTATGGCTTTGCAAGTCTTCCTCAGCGAGCTGTTTGAGAACCACCTCGAGCGGTGTCCTCGTTCCGTCGTCCTCCTCACGGGCACGGCGTAGCAGTTCGCGGTCAGCGACCTGCTCTAGCTCTTCCAACAGCACCAAGTCTTCAACCGGCACGATAGCTGCAGCAGACTTCCCGTTCCGGGTAATCAACACCCGCTCACCTGCATAATTCGCTCGGTCAACCGTCTCACCTAAGCGATTCCGCAATTCAACAAGCGCAATTGCGTCTTCCGGCGCTTTCACAGTGCACCACCCCTTCATTCATACTGTGTACAGTTGGTACACACTGTACACATTTTCTAGGGGGTGTCAATGAAATACCAAGTCGAGCTCACCAACCAAGCCAGTCGTGACCTCAGAAAAATTCGACGAAGCGACCGAAACACCTTCGAGCGAATTACCGAAGCCTTACAAGCGCTCTCCGCTAATCCATTCCCCGCCGGTTGTGTCCGATTAACCGGCTACGACGATTTCCGAATCCGGGTTGGCGGGTTCCGGATCATCTACTCAGTTCAGCAAAAAGTCGTTCTAGTGGAAGTACTGCGCATCGCGCCGCGTGGCGAGGTCTACAAAGGCCTTTAGTGCGCCGCGTGCCGGTGCCACGCACCGAAGTCCGCCGCCACCGTAGCCGCCAGGTGCTGATAGGACTTCAGGGTTGCCGCGGCCATGCGCTCCAAATCGACGACCGCACCTTCCGCCAGGTGCCTGTCGTACGGGATCGTGTGTACCGCCCGCGTACGCGAGGCGAAGTGTTCGGTAACCTTGCCCATGTCGATGGTCGGCTTGCCCGGTGCGGATGAGGAAATGACCACGACAGCGTTGGCGGCCAACTGGTCGTAGCCGTGGAGGTTGAGCCAGTCGAGGGTCGCGGATGCGGACTGCGCGCCGTCGAGAGCAGGTGAGGTGACCAGCACAAGCGCGTTGGCCAGGTCGAGCACGCCCGCCATCGCGGAGTGCATCAGGCCGGTGCCACAGTCGGTGAGAATGACGTTGTAGTGGTGCTGCAGGATGTCGATGGCGTGGCGGTAGTCGGCTTCCGAAAACGCCTCGGAGACCGCCGGGTCTCGCTCGGAGCCGATCACCTCGAGCCGCGATGCTGCCTGGTTAGTAAAGGCACGGACCTGCGGGTAGCGGTGCGTTTCCGGCGCGTGGAGCAGGTCACGGATGGTGGCCGGTGGCGCGGTTGCTGCGCGTTGGGCAAGTGTGCCCAGGTCCGGGTTGGCGTCGATGGCGATGACGCGATCCCCACGGGTCTGTGCGAACACGCCTCCAAGGCCAACGGTGGTTGTGGTCTTACCGACGCCACCTTTCAGGCTCATCACCGCAATGCGGTAGTCGCCGCGCAGGGGCGCACGGATGGCGTCGATAAGCTGCTGCTCCTCGAGCTCTTTGCGCGAACCGCCCGGGTTGATGCGACCACGAGTGGCGGTGTGGATCATTTTGCGCCAGCCCTGTTTCGGCGGCGATTTCACCGGATCCACCAGGTTGGTTTGATCGAGCACCTCAGGTGGTGTGAGTTCAAGCTCCGGCATGGCAACAGCGTCGCGAAGCGTGGCGTCATGGAACGTGGTCATGAAAAATCCCCCCGTATTTCCCCAAATATGTGATGCGGGCAAGTGTAGATGATCAATTTCTTGCGCGCACCCATTCACAACCTACGCAAGAGTAAGTTATACTCCGCAACACGTTTAGTTACACATGACCATAACCGAGAGGATGCAATGGGCGCCGCAGACACACAGGCCTGGATTGAGCAATACGCCGAATGGACGAACCCGCGTCCCGAAATCGGCACAGACACGCTCGTGAGCTGGTTCAACCGGGCCGTGGCCACCCAACCGCGCAGCGCTGCAACATGGTTCATGGGCAAGGAGCTCACCTACGCTGAGCTCAACGATCACGTCGGCAGCGCGGCAGCCGGCTTGGTCAAACTCGGCGTCCAACCTGGGGACCGCGTTGCGGTTGCACTACCCAACTGCCCGCAGCACGTCATCGCAGTCACAGCAATCCTGCGACTGGGCGCGGTCGTCGTCGAACACAACCCGCTCTACACCGCAGACGAGCTCGAGCCACAGTTCAACGACCACGGAGCGAAGATTGCGATTGTCTTCGACCGTGAAGCGGACACCTTCCTCTCCCTGCGCGGACGCACCCCGCTGGAAACCGTTGTGGCCGTCAACATGATCGACGAAATGCCAACGCACCTCAAGGCATTGCTCGCGCTGCCGATTCCGCCGGTAAAGAAGAAGCGCGCCGAGCTCAGCGCCCCCACCCCAGGGACCATGAACTTCACCGACCTACTGCGGACGCGTTCGCGCACGGTGCACCTGCCACCGATCGAACCGGAAACCACCGCCTTTATCCTCTACACCTCAGGCACCTCCGGGAAACCCAAGGGTGCGCCACTGTCGCACCGCAATATCGTCTCGGTCCTCAAGGCGGGTATCGAGTGGCTGGAGGACTGGGGTGCGGTGCGCGAAAAGGTGCTCGCCGTGCTGCCGATGTTCCACATCTACGGCCTTGCGTTGAACTACGGCCTGCCACTGACGGTCGGCGGGCAGATCGTGCTCGTGCCCGCACCGCAGCCGCAGTTGTACCAGTCGGCGATCCTGAAAACGCGGCCTACGATGCTGCCGGGCGTGCCCACGCTGTACGCCAAAATCATCGAATGGGCGAAGAAAGACAACGTCGACCTTTCCTCGATTCACACGTCGATCTCCGGCGCATCCACCCTGCCTGCAGAGACGATCGAACTGTGGGAAAACACCACGGGCGGGCGCCTCATCGAGGGCTACGGCCTGACGGAAACCTCGCCGATCCTCGCCGGCAACCCCCTCGACGGCACACGTCGTCCGGGCTACATCGGTCTCCCCTTCCCCAATACGGAGATCCGCATCGCTGACCCGGACGACCCCTCTCGCACCATGCCCGACGGCGAGCCAGGCGAGCTGCTCGCCCGTGGCCCGCAGGTCTTCGCAGGCTATTTGAACAACCCGGAGGCGAACGAGAACGCGTTCCACGATGGCTGGTTCCGCACCGGCGACATGGCCGTCATGGAGCCGGACGGCTGGATCAAGTTGGTGGCGCGCATCAAGGAGATGATCATCACCGGTGGCTTCAACGTGTACCCGGACGAGGTGGAGGGCGTACTTCGCCGCCATCCGGATATCGACGACATCGCAGTCGTCGGCCGCCCCCGCGAGGATGGCGCCGAGGACGTTGTCGCGTGCATCACACTTGTCGACGGCGCCGCGCTCGACCCCGAAGGCCTCAAGGCCTACGCCCGCAAGCACCTGACGCGCTACAAGGTGCCGCGCGAGTTCTACCACTTCGAGGAGCTGAACCGGGACCAGACGGGCAAGATTCGTCGCCGTGAGGTTCGCGACACTCTCGTCAGTCTTCTTACCCAACCGTAGGTAGATGGGCGTAGGGTGGTCACCATGACTTCACCCTCCCCAACCAATGGAGACGCCCCCTGGCTGCAGTACTACCCCGAGTGGACCGCCCACTCGCTGGAGTACGGCAACCGCACGCTGAACGATCTTTACGACGACAACCTGGCCGCCAACGGCAACAACACCGCCACCAGGTTCTTCGGCCGCACCCAGACGTTTAGCGAGCTCGACCGCGAGGTGCGCCGCGCCGCCGCAGGTCTGAAAGCCTTCGGCGTTCGCCCGGGTGACCGCGTGGCCATCATGCTGCCGAACTGCCCGCAGCACGTCGCCGCCTTCTTTGCTGTGCAGAAGATCGGCGGTGTTGTCGTCGAGCACAACCCGCTCTACACCGCCCACGAGCTGCGCCCACAATTCAAGAACCACGGCGCCCGTGTGGCAATCGTGTGGGACAAGGCCGCCGACACGCTTGAGCAGCTGCGCGCCGACACTCCGCTGGAAACCGTGGTCAGCGTGAACATGATCAAGGCCATGCCACGCGCCCAGCAGCTCGCGCTGCGCCTGCCGCTGCCAAAGGTGATGGAAGCCCGCGCAGCGCTCACCGGCCCGTGCAGCAACACGGTGCCGTGGGAGTCGTTGACCAGCTCCGCCATCGGTGGGCTGGGCACTGACTTGGAAACCCCAGCAGAGATCACTCCGGAAAGCCCCGCGGTGATCCTGTACACCTCCGGCACGACCGGCGCGCCGAAGGGCGCGGCACTCTCGCACGCAAACCTGGTTGCCAACCCGCTGCAGGGCCAGGCGTGGGTAAAGGAACTCCAAGAGGGCAACCAGCGCATGCTGGCGGCCCTGCCGTTCTTCCACGCCTACGGCCTGACGTTCTCGTTGACGTTGACCATGCTGATCGGCTCAGAACTTGTGCTCCTGCCAGCCCCGCAGATGCCTCTTGTGATGAAGGCCATCAAGAAAACCCCGCCAACATTCATTCCGGGTGTGCCCACCCTGTTCGAGCGCATCCTGCAGGCTGCGGAGAAGAAGAACATCGACCTGTCCCCGGTCCAGATTGGCTTCTCGGGTGCGTCGTCGCTGCCGAAGGAGATTATCGAGGGCTGGGAGCGCGCCACCGGCGGTCGCCTGGTCGAAGGCTACGGCCTGACCGAGACGTCGCCGATCATCGTGGGCAACCCGCAGACCGCGGATCGTCGCCCCGGCTACATTGGCATCCCCTTCCCCGACACCGAGATCCGCATCGTCGACCCGGACAACCCGGACAAGGACATGCCCTACGGCGAGGACGGCGAAATCCTGGCGAAGGGCCCGCAGGTGTTCTCCGGCTACTTCAACAACCCTGAGGCCACCGAGAAGGTCTTCCACAACGGTTGGTTCCGCACCGGCGACATGGGTGTGATGGAGGAGGACGGCTTTATCAAGCTCGTCTCCCGCATCAAGGAGCTCATCATCACCGGCGGGTTCAACGTCTACCCTGCGGAGGTTGAGGAGGTCATCCGCACCCACAAGGACGTCGAGGATGTCGCCGTCGTGGGACGTCCACGCTCCGACGGTTCGGAGGATGTTGTCGCCTGCGTCGTGCTTCGCGACGGCGCCGCCCTCGACCCCGACGGCCTGAAGGACTTCGCCCGCGAGAACCTCACCCGTTACAAGGTGCCGCGCACCTTCTACCACTTCGAGGAGCTGGCCAAGGACCAGATGGGCAAGCTACGCCGCCGCGAGGTCCGCGAGGACCTGCTGTCCAAGCTCGAGCAGCGCTAAAGGCCCACCCAGACCGGCTCGGGGTGCAGCTCAACGCCAAACTGCTTGTCGACGACCCCCTGCACCCTCCGCGCCAACGCCACGATGTCGTCCGCCGTGGCGTTACCCCTGTTCGTCAGGGCGAGGGTGTGCTTGGTGGACAGGCGCGCTGGCGCGTCCTCACCGGGGAATCCGCGGGGGCAGCCGGCGCGCTCGATCAGCCACGCCGCAGACAACTTCTCTTGGCCCTCACCAGCGGCAAAGCGTGGCATGTGGTCTTCGCCGACCTTGGCCTCGATCTCATCCGCCAGCGCGGTGGGCACGACCGGGTTGGTGAAAAACGAGCCCGCGGACCACGTGTCGTGGTCATCCGCGTCGAGAACCATGCCCTTCGCCCGGCGCGTCTCCAGCACGGATGCGCGGGCCTCCGCCAGCGACACACGCTCCCCGCCCAGGTGGCGCAGCGGGATCGACTGGTCGGTCTTCTCCAGCGCCAGCTCGATCTCCAGCACCACGGCACGCGAGGTGAACTTCAGGTTGGAGTAGCGGTACGCCAGGTCGAGGGAATCGGCGGACATCCACTCGTCGGCACCCGTCTCGCGGTTGTAGAGGCGCACGCGGGTCAGCACGTCGGAAATCTCGGAGCCATACGCGCCGACGTTTTGCACCGGGGTCGCACCAGCGGAACCCGGAATGCCCGACAAGGCTTCGATACCACCGAGGCCATGGTCGACGGCAAAGGCAACCACGTCGTCCCAGACGGTGCCGGCTTGGATGCGCAGCGTGGTGTCGTCGATAAGCGAGATGCCCTCGTTGCGCACCAACACAGCAGTCAGATCGAGCGCACCTTCCGCAACAAGCAGGTTGGACCCGCCGCCAACAACAAGCAGCGGCGAACCGGCGCGATCAAGGCGCGCAACGGTCTCGGCGAGTGCTTCGGCGCTGGTGCACTCGATGATCTCGGCCGGCGAACCGCCGACGCGCAACGTGGTCAGAGAGGCAAATGATGGGGTTGACACGCCAACAACGGTAGTCTGTGACCCATGACTGCACGTAGTGAGATCACTGTGACCATCAACCAGCCGATCGAAAAGGTCGCGCAAGCCTACGCCACGCGCGAATACTGGGAGTTCATCGCAGAGAAACTCTCCCCGGAACCGGGCGAGCTCAACGAGTTCGCGGACAACACCGCAACCCTCTTTGAGATTCTGCCGACCTCTATCCTCCCGCCGGCAGCACAGGCGATGGTGTCCCAGGACCTGAAGCTCAAGCGCGTCGTCACCGTAGGCGCGCTCGACGGCGACACCGCCAAGCACACCATGACCGGCGACGTCAAGGGCACCCCGGTGGACCTCGGCGCCGAATACACAGCAACCCGCGACGGCGACAACACCAAGCTTGACTACGAGCTCGAAGCCAAGGTCAACATCCCGTTTATGGGCGCTGCCCTCGAGCCGAAGGTCGCCGAGGCACTCGAGGAGATCGTGGAAAACGAAGCGAAGCTCACCGAGCAGTGGATTAGCGAGAACCTCTAATCCCCCACTATCACAATCTCCGCGCCGATAACCCGGGTGCGGCGGGCAAACCCTACGGGGTGATCACCCGCGGCACGACCGGGTTTAATCGTCTGCGCAGATCTGATCGCTGGACCCGCTTTCATCCGCGGGTCCAGTCCCTGTTGCGCGCCGTGCCCAATCCGCTGGCGGTGGATGTGGGGTACGGCGCCTCGCATGCCACCACCGTCGAATGGGCCGGGTGGCTGCGCCAGATCCGCCCCGACATCGAGGTCGTGGGCTTAGAGATCGACCCGGAGCGCGTCCTGCCGCCCCGCGACGGCGTGCGTTTCGAGCTCGGCGGGTTCGAACTTGCTGGCTACCGCCCCCACCTCGTGCGCGCCTTCAACGTGCTGCGCCAATACGACGTCGACCAAGTCCCCGACGTGTGGGACACCGTCTGCTCACGCCTTGCGCCGGGCGGCCTGTTCGTCGAAGGCACCTGCGATGAGATTGGGCGCCGTTGCGCATGGTTGCTTCTCGACGACACCGGCCCCGTCTCCTTAACCCTCTCCTGGGATCCCTTCCACACCGCAACCCCCTCAGAGGTGGCGGAGCGCCTCCCCAAAGCGCTGATCCACCGCAATGTGCCCGGCGAGGCCATCCACGCATTTCTTACCGACGCCGATACCGCCTGGGAACACGCCGCCGGCTGGGAACCCCACGGCCCGCGCGTGCGCTGGCGCCACGCCCTCGACGACCTGGCCGCAAAATGGCCGATCACGCCCCAGCGGCGCCGCTTTTCCGACAATTCCGTGACCGTCGAGTGGAACGCCATCGCCCCAAGTTCCTAAACTGGCCCGCATGACCAAAGCCTGGAAAGTCACCCTCTCCATCATCGTCGGAGTACTCCTCCTGTTCGCCGTTGCGGAAGGAGGCATCCGCGCGTTCGTGTCCCACCAGGTCACGTCCGAAGCCCCGGAAGGCACCTCGGTGTCCTTCGGCCCAAAGCCAGTCACACTCGGCCTGCTGGGTGGAAAGTTCCCCCACATGAAAATCGACCAGGACTCCACCCTGGTTGTGGACGGCAACACCTTCACCGGCGCGCCCGCCGCCGTCGTGGAGATGGACAACGTCCACATCGCAGGTGGCGACCCGGTCGCCGAAACCCTCCACCTGACCTCCGATCTGCCCACCGACTACGTCCGCGCCATGCTCAACCAGCAGTTGGAGCAGCAGATGGGCGAGGACGCCGGATTCCTGGCCAACTTCATCAACGTCAGCGACGTCACCGCGAACCCCGAGGCCGGAACCTTCACCGTCGAGTTCAGCGGCGGTGTCGCAGGCATCGAACTGCGCCCCTCCATGCGCGACGGCCAACTCGCGCTCGAGGCCGAGAACACCTCGCTGTTCGGCTTCGACCTGCCCGACGGTGTCGCCGACGCCATCAGCGGCGCCCTGTCCAACGGCATGGCCCAGGAAGCCAACAGCACCATGCGTATCGACGACTTCCGCGTCATCGACGGCGGCCTCCAAGTCTCCATGGTGGGCACCGACGTGAACTTCAACGAACTGCAGATGATGCAAGAAAACCCCGCCGGGTTCACGACCCAGCAGGGTTAAGCGGTGCCGCTGCGGCGGCGCTGCGGCGGCGCGGGCGTGCTACCAGCCCGCGTTGCCCTCCAGAATGTTTTTGATCTGGGGGCGGATGTCGAAGTAGTAGATACCGATCGCCACCGCACCAAACCATGCGATGAACGGCAGGCCGAGCATGCACGCCACCGCAGACAGCGCCAGGATGCCAATCCAGGCGCCCTTGGACTGGCGGCCTGCTGCTTCGAACGCGTCGGGGCGGGTCGTCGCCACGAGCCCGGCAGCCACAAGGCCTGCGATGCCGACCGCGAAGAGCATGAGGAAGCTCGCGCGTGACGGGAGCGTCGTGATGAACTGGATCTGCTCAAGAGCCGCGGTATCCATATCCCAACCTTCTAGTTAGCGGTGTTGTTGGAGTCGGTTTCGTCCGTCTCCAGAATCTCGCCGTCGATAATATCGCCGTCACCGGTGGTGTTGGTGAACTGGTCTTGGAGGCGCTCCACCAGGCCGTCGAAACGCGAGCGGATATCGCTCATAACACCCTTGTCGTCGACCCCGTCAAGAGCCTTATCCAGACGCTCGTTGAGCGCAGCGCGCACCTCATTTACCTTCGTAGTCACAGTCTCCTTGAGGTCGTCGGAGATCTGCAGATCACGCTCACGCAGGGAGTTAAAGAGCTTCTCCGCCTCATCGACGAAGTTGTTGGCCACGTTGCGCACGTCGCCCTCCGACGTCGCCGCGTTCAAGTTCGTGCGAGCCTCATCGGACGTGGATTGGAAACGCTCAGAGAGCTCGCCGGCTACCTTGCCCAGCGCCGCACCGAGGGAAGAACCTGCCAGCAGCAGGGCCTCGCCAGCGTCGCGCAGGTTGTTGCGGATCTCGCCATTGTTGTCAGCCATAGTTTTACCTTTCATCTAAAAGAACAAGAGCTGTGTCACAGTGTAAATAACCAAACCGGCCAGTGCACCGACCACAGTGCCGTTCAGACGAATAAACTGCAGGTCACGCCCCACCATCAGCTCGATCTTCTCCGCTGCTTCCTCCCCATCCCAGCGCTCGATCGTCTCCGCGATGATGCCCACGATCTGTTCCGCGCCGTTCTCAGCCGCGTAGTGGGTGATCTTTTCCAGGCGTGCTTCGGCATCGGCGCGGACAGTGGGGTCGTCGCGAAGCTTGGCGCCCCATTCCATCGACGCATCCGCGATCTTCCTGCGCAGCGTGCTCGACGGATCCGAGGCCGCCTCCACCAACGCTGTGGACAACTGCTCCCACATCCCCGCCGACGCCGAACGCACCGCGTTCGACGCCATGATGTCGCCCTTCAACGCCTCCACGCGCGAGATCATCTCCCCATCAAACTGCAGGTCCTGCGCGAAGTCGTTGATCTGTCGGCGCAGCGCCCTGCGCGCCTCGTGCTGCGGGTCCGCGTCCACGTCCGCCATGAACGACACCAACTCGTCGTACACGCGCTGCCCCACGAGGTCTTTGGCGAATTGGGGTGCCCAGCGGGGCATACGTTCGTCGATAAGTGAAACGACCGTGTCCTCCATGCCATTTACTTTGCGACGACCCCACGCCACCATGTCATCCACCACCGGCTCCACCTTGCCATCCGCAATCAACCCCTCCAGCGCACGGCCCAGCGGCGGGCCCCAAATCGGCTCCGCAAAGCGGTCGATCACCTGCGAATCGATGAACCGCTCCGCCTCCTTCGGATCGATGCCCTCAACCATGCGCACCACGAACGTGCCCACCTCTTCGCTGACACGCTCCGCGTTCGCCGGCTGCGCCATCCACGTGCCTACCCGCTCCGGGATGCCCGCATCCATCACCTTCTGCGTAATCGTGCGCGCATTCAGGAAGTTCTCGCTGACAAAGTCGCTCAGCGCCCCCGCAACCTGATCCTTCTTGTTCGGGATGATCGCCGTGTGCGGAATCGGAATCCCCATCGGGTGCTTAAACAACGCCGTCACCGCAAACCAGTCGGCCAGACCACCCACCATGCCGGCCTCCGCCGCAGCACGCACGTAACCAATCCACGCCGCCGTTGCGCCTTGGGATTGCGCCCACGAGCACGCAAGGAAGATCACCGCAGCAACCCCAAGCAAACTTGTCACCGCGATCTTGTGGTTTCGCAGGACGCGGCGCCGCTCCGCCTCATTGGTTGGGCTTGGCATCAACTGATCAGTCATGCCCCCGATTAAAGCAGCCCGGCCGACATGGGCACGAAAAATGCCCCCTCCGCCGAAACGAAGAGGGCAAAAGCGTCCAGCGCGTTAGTTCACGCGGCCAGTGCGCTTGCGGTACTCCTTGTAATCCTTCCGGCCAAGGCCGATGAAGATGAAGGCGAGCACCGTGGTGATCACTGCCTCAGCGACGCCCAGGATGAGCAGACGCTCTGCCAGACCGTGAGTCTGCGAGCCAAAGCCGTAGACCATCGCACCCCAGCCCCACACTGCCAGGCCAACACCGAACAGTGCGGACAGGAGCAGACCCATCGCAACCCAGGTGAAGTTGCGGTTCAGGGACGAGTGCGGCGCACCCAGGGATACCGGATCGTAGCCCTCGATGTACGTGTCCTCGATCCTGCTCTGGTACTCAGGGAAAGACTCGCTGTGGATATCTGCAACTGCATGAGAACCCATGATGATGTTTCCTTCTACTACTGCTGGTTCTACCAGGACTCCAATACCTCGGAGTATACGGCAGATCTAGTCGTCGCCACCCTTGAAGGCAGCACGGGCACGCTCAGCGTTGATCGCACCGACTGCATCAAGCGGGATACCGGCCGGGCAAACATCAGCACACTCGCCGTACAGCGAGCAGTGGCCGAAGTTCGTCTCCAGCTCATCAACCATGTTGCGGGCACGGCGGCCGCGCTCCATCTTGCCCAGCGGCAGCAGCTTCAGGTGCTTGAGCTTCGCGCCAGTGAACAGGTGCGCAGCACCGTTCGGGCAGGCAGCCACACAAGCGCCACAGCCGATGCAGGCCGCGTAGTCAAGCGCGGTCTCTGCGTCCTTGTGGTTCACAGCCAGCGTGTCAGCATCCGGAGCGGTACCGGCGTTGACCGAGACGTAGCCGCCCTGCTGCATGACGCGGTCCAGGGCGGAACGGTCCACAGTCAGGTCCTTGATCACCGGGAATGCACCGGAGCGGAACGGCTCAATCTTGAGCGTGTCGCCGTCGTTGTAGTTAAACAGGCGCTGCAGGCAGGCCGTCGTGTTCTGGCCAGCACCGTGCGGGCGACCGTTGACCAGTACGCCACAGGTGCCGCAAATGCCTTCGCGGCAGTCAGAGGCGAACACGAACGGTTCTTTGCCCTCTTCGACGTAGTTGTTGTTGACGTGGTCGAGCAGCTCCAGGATGGACATCTGCTCCACAGCGTCGTCGACCTGGACGGTCTCGAAGCTGCCCTCAGTGTCAGGACCAGCCTGGCGCCAGATTTCAAGTGTCAGTTTCATTACTTGTAGTTCCTTGCCATCAGCGGGATCGAATCGAAGTACAGGGGTTCAGCGTGGCGGATGAACTGGCCTTCGCCGGCCGGCTCCCACGCGGAGACGAAGCACCAGTTGTCGTCGTCACGCTCTGCCTCGCCGTCATCGGTGAGGTGATCCATACGGTAGTGAGCACCGCAGGACTCGTCGCGGTCAAGAGCGTCGATGCACATGAGCTCGCCGAGGTTGATGTAGTCAACCAGGCGCAGCGCTGCCTCGAGGGTCTGGTTCATGTCATCCGCGGTACCCGGGATGTGAATGTTGGTCCAGAAGTCCTCGCGCAGTGCACGGATCTTACGGATGCCCTCTTCCAGGCCCTCCACGGTACGGGCAACGCCACAGTGCTCGTAGAGGATGTCGCCGAGCTGCTCGTGGAAGTGCTCCGGGCCGTGCGGCTCCGGACCACGGATGGACATGATGCGCGCGATGCGCTCCTCCACCTCAGCAACAACGTCCTTGGCTTCCTGGGAGTCCTCGGAGAGCTTCTCCTCACCGAGGTGGTTTGCCAGGTAGTTCGGGACGGTGAACGGCAGGGTGAACCAGCCGTCGACGGATGCGGACAGCAGCGAGTTAGCACCCAGACGGTTTGCACCGTGGTAGGTCCAGGAGCACTCACCGGCGGCGAACAGGCCGTCGATGGAGGTCATCTCGTTGAAGTCGGTCCACAGGCCGCCCATGGTGAAGTGGACGGTCGGTGCAATACGCATCGGAGCCTTGTACGGGTCGTCGCCAGTGGAGTCCTCGTACATCTCGAACAGGTTCGAGTAACGCTCACGGATGGTGTCCTCGCCGAGGCGCTCAATCGCGTCGGAGAAGTCCAGGTATGCGGAGTTGTGCAGCGGGCCAACACCGTAGCCGGCGTTGAGCTGCTGGGAGATCGCACGGGACGCAACGTCACGCGGCACCAGGTTGCCGAAGGCCGGGTAGCGACGCTCCAGGAAGTAGTCACGCTCGTCTTCCGGAATGGTGTTCGGGTCGCGGTCGTCGCCCTTTTCCTTCGGGGTCCAAATGCGGCCGTCGTTACGCAGCGACTCCGACATCAGCGTGGTCTTTGCCTGCCACTTCGCGTTGACCGGAAGACCAGTCGGGTGGAACTGGACGAAGCACGGGGACGCCAGGTAGGCACCACGCTCGTACGCACGCATCATGGCGGAAGAGTTGGAGTTCTTCGCCAGCGTGGTCTTGTGGTACACGTTGCCGTAACCGCCCGTAGCCAGGATGACTGCGTGGCCGGTGAACGGCGTGATCTCACCGTTGATCAGGTTACGGGTCACAATGCCGGAGCAGTGCTTCTTGCCGTCCTTCTGGGTGATGATCAGATCCATCAGGTCGTGGTGAGTGAAGATCTCAACGTTGCCCAGGTGGATCTGGCGCTGCAGAGCCGAAGCGGTGGACAGCTGCAGCTGCTGGCCTGTTTGGCCACGGGTGTAGTAGGTACGGGAGACCTGCACACCACCGAACGAACGGGTGGCCAGGGTGCCGCCGTACTCACGAGCGAACGGAGCGCCAATGGCGTTCATGTGGTCGATCACGCGGACCGACTCGACAGCCAGGCGCCAGCAGTCGGACTCGCGGCAGCGGTAGTCGCCGCCCTTCACGGTGTCCTTGACGTGGCGGTAAGCACCGTCGTTATCCACCTTCTTGCCGCGGGCGGAGTTGACGCCACCCTGTGCAGCAATGGAGTGCGCACGACGCGGAGCATCGTGGTAGGTGAAGGACTTGACGTTGTAGCCGAGCTCGCCAAGTGCCGCAGCAGCTGCGCCACCGGACAGGCCGGTACCAACAACGAGGACGGTGAACTTACGACGGTTCAGCGGCGACACCAGGTTCATGTGGTCCTTCTGGAACTCCCACATGTCCTTCATGCGCACTTCGTCGCGGTTTGGCTCGTTGGACTGCAGGATCTCACCCGGGGTGACACCAGCAGCAGCCGACTCCGGCTGACGGAACGCCTGGGCCTGGGCCTGGCCAGCAGCCGGCGTCTCGGTGGAGGCCTGCTCGCCGTGCGAACCCTGATTCGAGGAAATAGAGGTAGTCATATTGTTTCTCCTATTTGGCCATTACCGAACGAAGTCCGGGACCCAGCCGGCCGCAAGAGCGATCGGCATGATGACGTTTCCGGCGACGACGATGAACGGGAGGATGTACGCGAGCACGACCATGAGGCCCTCACCGCGCTTGCCCAACCAGCCAAGGTCAGACACAGCGAGGTAGATGCCGTGGGTCAGGTGCAGCAGCAGTGCCAGGTTCGCGACAACGTAAACCAGGGTGACCCACCAACGACCTGGGCCAAAGGTAGCCAGCAGGTTGTTGCGGACTGCGCCGTGGACGAACTCGTCGGAAGCCACAGCAACACCCATGGTGAGGTCCAGGATGTGGAACACGATGAACAGCAGCAGGATGACACCCGTGACCAGCATTGCGCGGGTCGCGGTGGACTGCCAGCCACCCATCAGGCCCGTGCGCTTGAAGCGACCGCGGGACTTCTTCGAACGGCCGTGCAGGGCGAATGCTCCCCAAACGTGCAGCACCAGGCAGGCGAGCAGCACGATGCGAATAATCCACAGGAAGCCCTCACGCGGGAACAGCGGCTCGCCGATCGTGCGGAGGAACTCGCCGTAGTCGTCGATCGGCGCGGAGCCGTCGGCGTGCAGCGGCATAAAGATCTTCAGGTTGCCCACCATGTGGCCAAGCACGAAGAGACCGAAGATGAGGCCGGTGATGGCCATGGTCAGCTTGATGGCCCATGTTGGGTAGGACGGCCGCTCGCGCAGCGGCTTTTCAGTAATTTTTCCGTGACGAATGGCTTCACGGTCTGCGTTTTGTACAGTCATGGCACCTCCAGTGTCGCTAATACTCTATGAGAATCGCGCCGGTTACACACACCTGAATTGCAGGCCGATCCATGTTTTTCCCAAGTTTCAACCGACACTTGACCCCTCTCCCCAGTACGCACCGCACTTTGTGACCTTCCTCACCGCGAGGCATTGATGGTGGATAGCCAACAATCCTCACCCCGTTAAGTGTCAATCTTTGGTTGGTTAGTTTCACCTAACTGCCAGCTCGGGGCGAAATCGGTACGCTGGCCCCCATGGCTATTGACAAGAACACCGAGAACTCTGCAACCCGTCAGATTGATGCCCCTGCGGCCGCGATCTTCGACATCCTGTCCAACCCCGAGCGCCACGCCGAGACCGACGACTCCGGCATGGTTGTCTCCGCCGATCAGGCCGAGCGCCTCAAGGCAGTCGGCGACACGTTCACTATGAACATGACCAAGGAGGACGGCGACTACCAGACCGTCAACGAGGTCTTCGCCATCCAGCCGGACCGCATCATTGGCTGGAAGAACGTGGAAAACACCACCGCCCAGGTGAAGGTTGGCGCGAAGTGGCTCTACGAGCTCGAGCCGATCGACGCCGACAACACCACCGTGAAGCTCACCTACCAGCGCGATGAGCTGGAGGAGAACCTGCTGGGCATGACCGAGAAGTTCAACGACGACTTCCTAGCCAAGTCCCTGGACAAGCTCGCAGCAGCAGTCGCAGGCGCATAAGCACTCGCTAATCGACGACCCCACGCGGCACCCCGCCAGCCGGGGCGCCGCGTTCCGCTTTTGCTGATCGTCTAGCTTCCTCGGCAGCACAACCAGACGATCAACGCACCTCGCCCGCGTTTTCCCAGGTGATAACGCAACCCATGTTCAATATGGTGCGGATCGTCTAGTGGCAGCTAGACGATCCGCACCACAACATAAAAAAGGGGCGCGACCTGTGCGGTCGCGCCCCTTTTTATGCGGCGATCAATTAGAGGTTGATCATGTGGCCTTCGACGCCGTGGGCAACTTCCTTGAGCACCTCAGACAGGGTCGGGTGGATGTGAATGGAGCGAGCGATCTCACCAGCGGTCAGATCGAAGCGCTGTGCAAGCACAACCTCCGGCAGAAGCTCGGAAACGTTCGCGCCAACGAGGTGGGCGCCGAGGATCTCGCCGAACTCGGCGTCCGCGACGAGCTTGCCAAAGCCAGCGGTCTCAGCCAGGCCGACTGCCTTGCCGTTTGCGGTGAACGGGAAGGTCGCGACCTTGATGTCGCGGTCCGGCCACTTCTCCTTGGCCTGCTCCTCGGTGTAACCCATGGAAGCAACCTGCGGGTTACAGAAGGTGGCGCGCGGGGTCATCATGTAGTCCTCGATCTCGAGGGTCTCTGCACCCGCGATGGTCTCGGCGGCGATGATGCCCTGTGCCTCTGCGACGTGGGCGAGCTGGAGCTTCGCGGTGACGTCGCCGATGGCGTAGATGTGATCGACGTTGGTGCGCATGCGCTCGTCGATAGCAATGGCGCCACGGTCGGTGAGCTCAACGCCGGTGTTCTCCAGGCCGTAGCCCTCGGTGCGCGGTGCGAAGCCGACGGAGATCATGACGCGATCGGCCTTGAGGGTCTCGGTCTTGTCGGAGCCGTTCTTCTTCACGTCGACCTCGACGGAGTCGCCGTTGTCGCGGACCTCGGTGGTGGCGTGGCCGGTGAGCAGCTTCACGCCGAGCTTCTTGTACGCCTTGGCGATTTCCTTGGAGACGTCCTTGTCTTCGTTCGGCAGGACGCGGTCCTGGTACTCGATGACGGTGACGTCAACGCCGTAGTTGGACAGCACGTAGGCGAACTCCATGCCGATCGCGCCTGCGCCGACGATGACCATCTTCTCCGGAGCCTCAGGGTTGAGGATCTGCTCTTCGTAGGAGACGACGTTCTCGGACAGCTCGATGCCCGGCAGGGTGCGCACGACGGCGCCGGTGGCGATGATGCAGTCGTCGAAAGTGACGGTCTTGCCCTTGTCGTCACCCTCGGTGATCTCGATGGTCTTGGCGTCCTTGAAGGAGCCCAGGCCGTTGATTTCCTGGATCTTGTTCTTCTTCATCAGGTAGTGCACGCCGCCGACGATCTTCTGGGAGACCTGGCGGGAACGCTTGTGGGCGTCGGTGTAGTCAAACTCCACGTCACCCTTGATGCCGAAAGTTTTTGCTTCGTGGTTGAAGATCGAAGCGACTTCAGCGTTCTTGATCAGCGCCTTGGATGGGATGCAGCCTACGTTGAGGCAGACTCCGCCCCAGTACTGCTTCTCAATGACAGCAACTTTCTTACCCAGCTGAGCTGCACGGATGGCGGCGACGTAGCCACCGGGGCCCGCGCCGAGGACAACAACGTCAAAATGTTCTTTACTCACGATGCATATGGTACGTCCCCGTCTGGCAAAATGTGGCGGAGGATCTCCCCAAGTCTTTAGGAAAGCGAGCACAGTTCCGTGAAACTCACGCGTCCGGCCATCGCCGTAGCCGCTGTCGCCCTTGTTACAGCAGGTGCCGTTCCCGTTGTCCATTACGCATCTTCGCTTGACGACGACACCCCCGCCGTCCTCAGCGCTGCCCAGTCGACAGTGAATACAACACTGCCTGAGACCACCACCTCGGAGACGACCACCCCGACCGAGCCGACAGAGAAGTCGACAACGTCGGCAACGTCCGAAACCCCAACTTCGAACGAGCCCACCCCCACCACGTCCGAGCTGGTACCGGAGGGCTCCAGCAAGGACACGACCAACGAGGACCTCACCTCGAAGGACGACGCGGACGCCAAGGACGACTCAGCCGCTGACACAGATGCGGACGCCACGGTGATTTCGGAGGATGCGGCGAAGCTGAACCCGATGGGTGAGGATATGCAGCAGCACCCGGCGATCAAGGAACTCGGCGAGGTGCCGAAGACGATGAGCGGCGCGGAGCAGCGCTGGGTCAAGCGTCTGGCCGACAACCAGCACGTGTGGAAGAACGAAGCGCTGCGCGTGTACTCGGAATCGATGGGCCGTTACATTCCGGTCGCGGTGTTCTACGCCACCAACGACAAGGGCGAAACGGTCGAGAACGCCCCGACGGTTTACCTACTTAATGGCGCTGGTGGCTCCGAGCAGGACACCGACTGGGTTTCCCAGGCCCTCGAAGAAGTCCACGAGGTCTACGGTCGCTCGGGCGCGAACGTGGTCATCCCGATGGAGGGCGCGTTCTCGTACTACGTCGACTGGGCTGCAGAGCCGCCGACGGAGAAAAACGTGTTTTACAAGGGCAAGCAGATGTGGTCGACGTTCCTGGCCAAGGAACTGCCGCAGACCATCGAGCCGTACATCAAGGCTGACCCGAACCGCCGTGGCGTGATCGGCATGTCTATGTCCGCCACCTCGTCGCTGCTGCTCGCTGAGCACAACCCGAACATGTTTAAGGCCGTCGGCTCGTTCTCCGGCTGCCCGGCAACGTCGCGTCCGCTGCCGAGCTTCTTCATCAACCTCACGGTGGACCGTGCTGCACCGGGTGTCATGACGCCTGAGTACATCTTCGGCCCGATGGGTTCGGACTACAACCGCCGCTACGATGCCCTAGTCAACGCACCAGCTCTGGCGGGCACTGACACGAAGGTGTACATCTCCACCGGCACCGGCCTCGCAGCGGAGACCGACATGCCGGGCACGTTGCGGAAGCGCCTCGAAGATGCGGGCCTGGACTCCTCCGACGCGTTTGTGAAGGGTTCCGCGAACGCCGCGACCCTGCTGGTCGAAGGCGGCGCGATCGAGGCCGCGATGAACGCCTGCACCCACGACTTCCTGGTCAAGGCGCGTGCCAACGGTGCGGAGGTCGCTCACGCTGAGCTGCGCCCGGTGGGCACCCATTCCTGGCCGGTGTGGCGCGACGACCTGAAGCGCTCCTACGAGACCGTGTTCAAGTCGGCACTCGGCCTGTAACCGCGCCTGTAAAAACAGGCAATAAAAAAGAGGCACCCTGCCACAGGGTGCCTCTTTTTCTAGCTTTTAGAACATGCCCAGGCCGTAGGCGATCGTGGAGGACGTCGAGGAGCCGAAGTGGATGAGCTGGCCGAGGACCTCATTGATCTGCAGCTGGACGGATTCGATCGGGTTCATGTCGCTTTCCTTTCAAAACGTGGAACATCTGTAACAATAGCCACAGGTTTAACGTATGTACCGTACAATGACGCTTCGAATGTCGTCAGGCAACACACTTTCGTTACAGAAACGGGGACCCGCCTCATGAAGACCTTGAAGAAAGCTGCGCTCGCAGCACTCACCGCCGTCGCCCTCGCATGCGGTACGACTCCCGCGGTGGCGCAGCCGGTTGGCGTGGTCAAGGCGTGGGACGCCACGGCAAACCCGCCGACTGTCATCCACACCGGCAAGCCGCAGTCCTGGGTGAAGCAGGTCGACCACAAAACGGTCCTGTCCTACAACGTGTTCTCCCCGTCGATGAACCGTGACATCCCGGTTGCCGTCATCCCCGCCACCAACCCGGCCGGTCAGCGCGTCCAGGGGGCGCCGACGCTCTACCTGCTCAACGGCGCAGGCGGTGCGGAGCAGGACCAGGACTGGATCCACCTGCACACCACCAAGGACTACTTCGCGGGCAAGGGTGTCAACGTGGTCATCCCGCAGGCTGGCGCTTTTTCCTACTACACCGACTGGGTCGCCCCAACCGTGCGCTCCCGCTACCTCAACGGCCCGCAGAAGTGGGAGACGTTCCTGACCAAGGAACTGCCTGGTCCGATTGAGCGCACCCTCGGTGCAAATAACAACCGAGCGATCGCCGGGTTCTCCATGTCGGGCACCTCGGCGCTCGTCCTGCCGCAACACAACCCGGGCATGTACAAGGCGGCGGCGTCGTTCTCCGGCTGCGCGGCGACGTCCTCGCCAGCCGGCTACAACTTCGCCCGCATCACCGTGAACCGCGCGTCGGCCACCCAGGACTTCAAAACCGTCACCCCGGAGATGATGTGGGGCCCAATGGGCGGACCGTACAACCGCTGGAACGACGCCCTGCTCAACGCCGAGAAACTGCGCGGCCTGAAGCTCTACGTCTCCGCGGGCACCGGCCTGGCGGGGCGCAGCGACCAGGTCAGCTACCTCATCGGCCTCGGCGCACCGGACCCGATCGCACACATCGGCGCGGCAACGCTGCAGGTAGAAGGCGGCGTGATCGAGGCTGCGATCAACACCTGCACCCACGACCTCAAGGCAAAGCTCGACGGGTTGAACATCCCGGCGCACTTCGAGCTGCGCAACGTGGGCACCCACTCCTGGCCGTACTGGCGCGACGACCTGGACAAGGCCTGGCGCACCACTATCGCACCGGCACTCGGGGTGTAAGCCCGCGCTGGACTAGACTTCGCAGGCGATGAAACGCCGCAGCGACAACTACACGGGCGTGGAACCCAACCGTGGGTTCCACGTCACGCATTACGACCTGGATTTCGACTACATCGTCGGACCCAACCGGCTCAACGCCACCGCAACGTTGACGCTGACCACCACCGAAGCCCTGCACCACCTGACGTTGGATATGGCGGAGGGGCTTGCGGTTCGGCGCGTGGAGTCGTCGATAAGCAGTGGCATCAAGCGCTTCCGCCAGTCGGGTGGAAAATTGCGCATCTCGCTTCACGACGACCTCCCGGCCCACACCGAATTCACCCTTACCATCCGCTACGGCGGCAACCCCCGCCCGCGACGCACCGCGTGGGGTGAACTCGGCTGGGAGGAACTGGACAACGGCGCGCTGACCGCCAACCAGCCCAACGGCGCACCCACCTGGTTCCCCTGCAACGACACCCCCGACGAGAAGGCGACCTACACGTTTAACGTGCGCACCGACCGCGACTACGTCGCCGTGACCAACACCACCGCGCACCCCATGCCGACGTACCTGGCCACGGTGCAGGTCGGCCAGTTCCAACGCGTGGAGCTCGGCCGCAACGTCGTCGCATGGCTGCCCGGCGCGCAACCCGGCGACCTAAACAAACAGCAGGCGATGCTGGACTACTTTGAAACCGTCTTCGGGCCGTACCCGTTTGAGAACTACCAGGTAGTCGTGCACGAGGAGGCGCTGGAAATCCCGCTCGAGGCGCAGGGCCTGTCCATCTTCGGCATCAACCACCTGCGCCGCAACGAGCGGCTGATCGCGCACGAGTTGGCGCACCAATGGTTCGGCAACTCGCTCGGCATCGGCCACTGGCGCGACATCTGGCTCAACGAGGGTTTCGCCTGCTACGCCGAGTGGCTGTGGGCGGATCACGCAGGACAGATGCCTATCGACGACTCCGTGCGCACCCACTACGACAAACTCACCCCCATGCGGTTTACCCTGGCGGATCCGGGCCCGCGCGACATGTTCGACGACCGCGTGTACAAACGTGGCGCGATCACGCTGCATGCTTTACGACGAAGCGTCGGCGACCCAGTCTTCTTCAACACGGTGCGCGATTATGTGGCTGCGAACGCGGACGGGATCGTCGATACGCAAACGCTCATTGACGCCTTTGCCCGCAACGGCGCCGACGCCGCGCAGGTCACAGGGATTCTGGACGCCTGGGTACAGCACGCCGAACTGCCGGAGTGCCCGTGAAACACCTCTCGCTGGCGACAGTGTTCGCCGCCATCAGCGGGCTGGTCGTCGTCTGGGTCGCCGGGTGGGCGCTGGACGTAGAAACCGGCTACCGGTACTTCCTGGCCTACTGGGGGTTGTTCTTCGCCTGCGCCGGGATCGTGGACGGCATCACCCACGAAACCACCCGCGCCGTCGCCGCCGCCCGCGAGGACGGCACTCGCGGCAACGCCAACCCGTGGCGCATGGGTGCGGTCATCGGCGGGGTGGCGCTGGCGCTCGTGGCGGTGTTCGGCCTGTTCGGCATGGGCACGATCGTTCCCTCCGACCCGACGCTGGCCACCGCGCTACTGGCGTTCGGCCTGCTGTCCTACGCGTTCCAATCGGTGCTCTCCGGCGTGCTGTCCGGCGCGGGACTGTGGGAGCGCTACGCCGCACTCGTGGCGTTGGACTCCGGCGCGCGCCTGGTCCTCGCCGTGCTCACGCTGCTGCTCGGCGGTGGGCTTCGCGAGTTCCTCATCATCACCGTCATCGGCGCCCTGAGCTGGGTGGTCATCCTCGCCGTCGACCCGGTGCGCGTCGCCTTGGACGTGGACCGCGCCACGTTCGTGCGCCGCGTCCTCTCCGCCATGACCGCCTCAGGCGCCTCCGCAGCGCTGATCACCGGCTTCCCCACCGCCGTCAGCGCCGCGTTTCCCGACGACCCGCAGACCTCCCTGACCGTCGCCGCGATCTCGAATGCCGTTATGCTCACCCGCGCACCCGTGCTCGTGCCACTGCAACGCTTCCAATCCGCGCTGGTGGTGCGGTTCGTGGAACACCGCGACCGTATTTACAAGGCGCTGGCCGCCCCCATCGGCGCGGTGCTCGCCCTCGGCGTGGTCGGTTTCGTCGCCGCGTGGCTCATCGGCCCATGGATCCTGCGACTCGCGTTCAAACCGGAACTGTTCGTCGCCGGCCTCACGCTCGGACTGCTCACGTTCGCCTCGGCGTTTATGGGCATGCTCATGATCACCGGCGTGGCAGTACTCGCGCTGGAACGGCATGCGTTTTACGTCGCGGGGTGGGTCGCGGCAACGCTGATCGCCTTCGCGGTCCTCTTCATCGCGCCGTGGGGCGTGGCTACCTCGGTTACCGTCGCCCTGCTCGTCGGGCCGGTTGTCGGTGCGCTCGTGCACCTCGCAGGCCTTGTAAGGTAACGCGATATGGAATCTTTGCTGGTCACCGGCGGCGCCGGTTTCATCGGGTCGAACTTCGCACGCATGGCGGCGCAGCGCTACCGCGTCGTTGTGGTGGACAAACTCACCTACGCCGGCAACCGCGCCAACGTCCCCGAGGGCGTCGAGTTCGTCCAGGGGGACATTTGCGAGCAATCGCTTATCGACGACCTCGTCAACCGCACCGACGCCGTCATCCACTTCGCCGCAGAATCCCACAACGACAATTCCCTGCGGGACCCAGGTGCGTTCGTGCAATCCAACGTGGTGGGCACCTTCACCCTGTTAGAAGCCGTGCGCAAATTTGATAAGCGCCTCCACCACATCTCCACCGACGAAGTCTTCGGCGACCTCGAACTCGGCGGCACCGACGCGTTTACCGAAACCACCCCCTACAACCCGTCGTCGCCCTACTCCGCCACCAAGGCCGGCTCCGACCACCTCGTGCGCGCATGGGTACGCTCCTTCGGCATCAAAGCGACCATTTCGAACTGCTCCAACAACTACGGCCCCTACCAGCATGTAGAGAAGTTCATCCCCCGCCAGATCACCAACATCCTGTGCGGCCAGCCGGCGAAGCTCTACGGCACCGGCGCCCAGGTGCGCGACTGGATCCATGTCGACGACCACAACGACGCCGTCCTCACCATCCTCGAGCACGGCCGGCTCGGCGAAACCTATAATATCGGCGCAAACCAGCCACACACCACAAACAAGCAGGTCATCGAAACAATCTGCGAAATCATGGGCGGCACCTACGAACACGTCGCCGACCGGCCCGGCCACGACCAGCGCTACACCATGGACGCCACCAAACTCCGCACCGAACTCGGCTGGACACCCAAGCACGACTTCGACACCGGCCTGCGCGACACCATCGACTGGTACCGAGAAAACCGTCGGTGGTGGGAGGACGGTAAGGGTGTCGTCGAGAAGCAATATGCGCAAAGGGGACAGTAATGATCGCAGGACTTGAAATCCACGACCTCACACTGCACAAAGACAACCGCGGCTGGTTCAAAGAAAACTGGGCCGGCCAAGCCCTCGTGCCGCGGCAACAAAACGTCAGTTTCAACGCCCGACGCGGCGCCACCCGCGGCATGCACGCCGAACCCTGGGACAAATGGGTCTCCGTGGCAACGGGGCGCGTCTTCGGCGCCTGGGTAGACATGCGCGCCGGCTCCGACACCTACGGCGAAACCTTCACCTGCGAAATCGGACCCGACACCGCCGTGTTCGTCCCCCGCGGCGTAGCCAACGGCTTCCAGGCGCTCGAAGACGACACCACCTACATCTACCTGGTCAACCAGCGCTACAGCCCCGGCGGTGCGTACTGCTCCTACCGCGAGATCGACTGGCCGCTCGACCCCACCGAACTCTCCGCCGCCGACCAAGCACACCCCATGCTTGCCGACGCCACCCCACTGCCACCCCGCCGCATCCTGGTCACCGGCGCCAACGGGCAGTTAGGCCGTGCACTGCGTGCCATCTGGACGGACGAGGAAGCGTTGTTTGTCGGCCGCGACAAGTTCGACATCACCGAGCCACCCGCGATGGACTGGTCCGAGTATTGGGCCGTGGTCAACTGCGCCGCATACAACGACGTCAACGGCGCCGAAACCGACCGCGCCGCCGCCTGGGCCACCAACGCCGCCGCCCCCGCCGCACTCGCGCGACTTGCCGACGAACACGACCTCACCTTCGTCCACGTCTCCTCCGACTACATCTTCGACGGCACGGTCGAAGTCCACGACGAAACCGAGGTGCCCTCGCCACTGTCCGCCTACGGAGCCTCCAAAGCCGCCGGCGACACCGCCGCCCAAACCGCGCGCAAACACTACGTCATCCGCACCTCCTGGGTCTTCGGCGACGGCGCCAACTTCATGGAAACCATGGCCCAACTCGCCGAGAAGGGCGCCACGCCGAAAGTGGTCTCCGACCAGCGCGGCCGCCCCACCTCCGCCGAAGACCTGGCCAAAGGAATCGCTCACTTGCTTGCCACGGAAGCCGAGTACGGCGTGTACAACATCACCTCTGACGGCGACACCGTCGGCCGCGACGAAATCGCCATGGCCGTCTACATCGCCATGGGCGGTGACCCCGCCGACGTCCACCCCGTGACCACCGAGGAGTACGGCCTCGACGCTGCCGTGCGCCCCCGCGAGTCCACCCTGTCGCTGGACAAGATCAAGGCCACAGGCTTCGCACCATCAAACTGGCGGGCAGCACTCGCGCTCTACGTCGCCATGCGATAGCCCAGTTGAGGGGGTGAATCCCGCTTATACTTACGGAAGTCCCCACCCCGTTCCCAGGAGATTTCCATGAAAACGTCGCGCTTCCTTGCTCTTGCTACTGCCACCGCTGTGGCCTTTTCCGCTGTCACGCCTGCGCAGGCAGCACAGGTCGGCCCCCTCGACCAAAACAAATGCAAGGTGACCTTCACCGCGGCGGAGAAGGATTTCCTGACATCGATGGAACAGGACGTGGCAAGCCGACTCGACTCGACGTTTGCACGCGACATCAACCTGTCGCTCGAAGCCGCATACCCGTCCGCTCGTCCCGTTGGCAATGACTTCGTCGACGCCAACAAGCAACCACTCACCGGCCACAAGACTGTCGATGCCTTCGACGCAGCATTCGACGCCCTGAACAAGGACTCGTACCTGAACCGACTGGGTATGGCAGGTATGAATGAGTCGACCGCGAAGTTTTATCTGCAGCTGCGCGCGCGAGCTGCCTATGGGCAGAACCTCGCCGGCGGCACCGAATCCGAGGAAACAGACTGGGATAATTACTACGTCGAAGCGAGGAAGAAAGAGGGCGATATCGAAGGCAACTTCGCTGGCGCCCTGCTAGCTCTCTTGCTTGGTCTCACCGATGTCCTTGGCAACGAGGCACAGATGGAGAAGTTCTACTCCACCTTCGAGAAAACCTCCGCTGGCAAGTACTTCGAGGGCCTGAACGCCTTCCTCAACGCCAACGCGGACGCTGAGGAAGCTTGCCTCGGTGAAGGCAACACCACGGTTGCGTTCCCGACGAAGCCCGCGAGCCAGCCGAGCAAGGAAGACGGCTCCTCCACGGCCGGCATCGTGGTTGGCGTGATCGCCGCCGTGCTCGCGGTGGTCGGTATCGCGGCGGCTTTCGCACCGCAGTTGGGAATCCAAATCCCGAGCCTGCGCTAACTGGGGTCGCAGGCAACTTACCAATCAACTTCCCAACTACTTACCAACATGGGAAGTTGATTGGTAAGTTGGTGGCATGTTGCCGGTCGATCTTGCTCAGCTGCTAGACAAACTCCGCATAATCGGTACTGAACAGCAGCACGTAGAAGTTAAATCCGGCGCCGGCAAAAACATGTTGGAAACACTCAGTGCTTTTTCTAACAAAGACGGCGGAATCATCATTTTTGGAATCGACGAAGAATCGGGTTTCACCCCGGTTCCCAACTTCGATTCCCGGAAAACTCAAGACTCTCTAAATTCATTTTGCGAGAAGCTCACTCCGCCAGTCCGTCCAACGGTCGAAGTCATGCCATTCGAAGGTTCCAGTGTCGTCGTTGCACATTTCAAAGAAATGGCTCCGTTTGATAAACCGTGTTATATCACCGCACGTGGGCCCTACGGTGGCAGCTATATCCGTTTAGGCGAAAGCGAACATCGCCTTACCGCGTATGAAGTGGATCGATTGCGCGAGGAAAGCCACCAACCACGCTGGGATCGCACTCCCGTCGAAGAAGCACGCTTAACCGACTTAGATGAAAATATTCTTCGGTCCTACCTTCAGCAACAACGCAATTCACGTCCGAAGACCTTTAAGGACGGGGAAGACATCGCGCTCCGACGGCTTCAAGTGCTCCAAGGCGACTCCCCTACCTTCGCAGCACTGTTAGCAATGGGCGACTTTCCTCAAGAATTCTATCCACGACTGACAGTCACTTTCGCCCTCTATCCAGGTGCCGAAAAAGGCGAGGTAGGAGAAGGAATTCGACTGCTGGATAGTGCGCGACTTAGAGGCCCTATCCCCGAGCTGGTAGACGAAGGTGTCCGCCTAGTTGAGAAAAATATGCGAACTGCTGGTCTTATAGAAGGAGTTTTCCGCCGAGATTTACCGGACTATCCTCAAATCGCAGTTCGCGAGGCACTCGTCAACGCACTTATGCATCGCGATTATTCCCCGACTGCACTCGGCACACCAGTACAGATCGACATGTTCGTGGACAGGCTAGTCATATCTAATCCTGGCGGACTTTACGGCGGTGTTACTAAGGAGAATTTGGGAACCCCTGGTGCGTCTTCTACGAGAAACCAACAGCTAGCAACTTTTTTGGAAGACCTTCATTTCGATGACGGGGGTCTCGTCGCTGAAAATAGAGGTACGGGTATCGCGACGATGACACGAGCGACCGCTGATGCGCTTATGCCGCCTCCTGTTTTCAGTAATTCTCTCACGCATTTCTCTGTGACTTTTCATAAGAGGAAAGTCGCTGCTGAAGAAACTCATGAAACGGCTTACCAACAGGTTCTCCGACTTTTCGATGAACAACATTCCTGGTCAAGCACTGAACTAAGAAATGCAACGGGGAGAAGCCGCAGCGCAATCCAGTTGGCTTTGAATCAGCTGATGGAAGAAGGGCGAGTTGAACGCACTGAGCCTTCTCGAAGCCCGAAACAGCGGTACCGGCTTACGAAGTAGAGCTTCCCAATCAACTTCCCAACTACTTACCAACATGGGAAGTTAGTGGGAAGTTGGCTGCCCACTAGACTTCGGGGCTATGAAAGGCATCATTCTGGCGGGCGGATCGGGTACGCGGCTGTACCCGATTACACAGGGCATCTCGAAGCAGTTGATGCCGATTTACGACAAGCCGATGATCTACTACCCGCTCTCCACCCTGATCAGCGCTGGTATTCGGGAGATTCTGATCATCACGACGCCGGAGGATCGGGCGAATTTCGAGCGTTTGCTTGGCGACGGCTCCCACCTCGGCATCATGCTCCACTACGCCGAACAGCCGAAGCCGGAAGGCCTCGCCCAAGCGTTTTTGATCGGCGAGGATTTCATTGGCGACGACGCCGTCGCCCTGGTGCTTGGCGACAACATCTTCGACGGCGCCGGCATCCTGGAAGCGCTCGGCCAGGTGCGTGAGATTGAAGGCGGGGCGATCTTCGCCTACGAGGTGTCGGACCCGCAGCGCTACGGCGTGGTGGACTTCGACGCGGACGGCACCGCCCTGTCCATCGAGGAGAAACCGGCCCAACCTAAGTCGAACTTTGCGGTGGTGGGCTTGTATTTCTACGACAACGACGTGGTGGAGATCGCCAAGAACATCACCCCCTCGGCGCGCGGCGAGTTGGAGATCACCTCGGTCAACGAGGCCTACCTGCGCCGCGGCGACCTGAAGGTGCACCGCCTGCACCGCGGGGATGTGTGGCTGGACACAGGCACGATCGATTCGATGAGCGAGGCCAGCTCCTACGTCGAAGTGCTGCAGAAGCGCACCGGCACCGTCATCGGTTCGCCGGAGGTCGCCGCCTACCGGGAAGGCTTCATCGACGCCGCCCAACTGCGCGCACTCGGCGAGGCCGTGCTCAAATCCGGCTACGGCCGCTACCTTATCGACGCCGCCGAGGAGGCCTAATGCCCACCCTTTCCGCCCTCATGAGCGTCTACCACGCCACCGACGCCGACGAACTCGAACTCACGCTGAACTCGCTCAACGACCAGACGCGCCCCGCCGACGAGGTTGTGGTGGTCTTTGACGGGGAGGTGTCTGGGGCGGTGCGTGGGGTCGTCGCAAAGCATGGCGCTCGCGTGGTCGAACTGCCCAAAAACGTCGGCCTCGGCCGGGCACTCAACGCAGGCTTAGCGACGATCAACGCCACCTACACCGCACGCATCGACTCCGACGACGCCGCCAAACCGGAACGCTTCGCCAAACAGCTCGCCTACCTGGAGGCGCACCCGGATGTGGCCGCGCTCGGCAGCGCCATGGAAGAGTTCGAACACACCCCCGGCGACCGCGGCACCATCCGCACGCTGCCACGCGACCCGAACGCGTACGTGAAGATCAACTCCCCGCTCAACCACCCCGCCGTCACCTTCCGCACCGACGCCGTGAAAGCCGCCGGAGGCTACCAACACGTGCCGTTCATGGAGGACTACGACCTGTGGGCCCGGCTCATCGCCGCCGGCCACACCTTGGCCAACCTCGACGAGCCACTGACCTACTTCCGCGTCACCGACGATCAACTGCGACGCCGCGCCAGCGCCGACACCCGCCGCGCCGAGCGCACCATGCAGGCCAACCTCGTCGAATACGGGCTGATCTCGCGGCCGCGCGCGCTGGTGAACCTCGCCGTGCGCAACCTGTACCGCGCCCTGCCCATCGGGCTAACTAAGCGCGTCTACTCCGTGCTCTTCCACCGCGGCGAGTAACCTCTTTAAGCGACATGACCGGATTTTCAGACACTTGGCTGATCGTGCCTTGTTACAACGAGGGCACGGTCATTTTCGACGTGCTCAGCCACGCCCGCGAAACCTTCCCCAACATCGTCGCCGTCAACGACGGATCCCACGACAACTCCGCCGAACAAATCCGCGCCGCCGGCGCCCACCTGGTCAACCACCCGGTGAACCTCGGCCAAGGTGCAGCGATCCAGACCGGCGTGGAGTACGCGCGTGCGCAGCCCGGCGCGAAGTACTTTGTCACCTTCGACGCCGACGGCCAGCACCAGGTCAAAGACGTGGCGCGCATGGTTGAGCGGTTGCGGACGGAGCCGGTGGATATTGTCGTCGGTACGCGGTTTGCGGGCCAAGACAACTCGCAGGTGCCGTGGATTAAGCGCGTCGTGCTGAAAACGGTGGTGATGCTGTCGCCGCGCACCCGCAAACTCGGCCTGTCGGATGCGCACAACGGGCTGCGCGCGTTTAACAAGAAGGTCGCCGACGAGATGAACATCCGCATGAACGGGATGTCGCACGCCTCGGAGATCGTCGCGATGATCGAGAAGTTCGGCTGGCGCGTCGACGAAGAGCCGGTGGATATTCTCTACACCGAATACTCCATGTCCAAGGGGCAATCGTTGATCAACGGGGTGAACATCCTCGCGGATGGGCTCGTGGCAAGGAGGCTGCCATGATTCAGGCGTTGTTGCTGCTGGCCATTGTGGCGCTGGCGTGGTTCTTCTTCGCTAACCGCCGCAAGGCGAACGCGAAGGCGTGGGTGAAGTTGGGCTTCGTGCTGATGATCCTCGCCGCCGTGTGGGCGATCGTTCGCCCCGACGATGTGACCGTGCTGGCCAACTGGCTCGGCGTGGACCGCGGCACGGACCTGATGCTTTACCTGCTGGTCATCGCATTTTTCTTTACGACGATCTCCACCTGGACCCGCTTCCGCGAACAGGAACTGCGCTACGCTCGCCTCGCCCGGGCGGTGGCGCTACAAAACGCCGAAGCGCCGGGCAGCGCAGCGGGCGCAGCGCCGGAACGCGATTAGAAGCCGCGGCGGATCCACTCCTCCAGGTGCGGGGCTTCGTCGCCAATCGTGGTGTGGTCGCCGTGGCCGGTGCGCACGACCGTCTCCGGTGGCAGGTCCAAGACGGACTTCTGCAGAGAGTGGATGATCGTGTCAAAGGACGAGAAGGAACGTCCCGTCGCGCCCGGCCCGCCCTGGAACAAGGTGTCGCCGGAGAACAACTCGCCGGCTTCCTCGGCGTAGATGACCACGGAGCCCGGCGAGTGGCCGGGGGTGGACATGACGCGTAGTTCGGTGCCGGCGATGTCGAAGGTGGCGCCGTCGAGAAGCGGGCGGTAGTGCGCGCCTGGGTTCTCGCGCTGCCAGAGGAACCCGTCGGTGGGATGCAGGTACACCGGGGCGTCGACAAGCCGCGACAGCTCGGGCGCGGCGTCGATGTGGTCGGAGTGGCCGTGGGTGGCCAGGATGCCCTTGACGCGTCGGTTGCCCACGGCGTCGGCGATGGCTTGGGCGTTGTGGGCGGCGTCGATGATGTAGACCTCGGAGTCGTCGCCGACGATCCAGACGTTGTTGTCCACCTCCCATTCGCCGCCGTCGAGTTTGAACAGGCCGGATGTGATGACGTTGTCGATACGCATTTAGAACTCCACCACGCTTCGCAGCACGTCGCCGCGCTTCATCTTTTCAAACGATTCCTCGATGTCCCCGGCGCCGATGCGTTCGGAGACGAACTCGCCGAGCGGGAACCGTCCCTGCTTGTACAGCTCAACGTACGTGGGGAAGTCGCGCTCCGGCAGGCAGTCGCCGTACCAGGCCGGCTTGATGGAGCCGCCGCGGGCGTACAGGTCGATCGCGGGAATGTCCACGTGGTCGGTCTGGTTGGGCACGCCGACCATGACCATGCGGCCGGCGAGGTCGCGGGAGTAGAACGCCTGGCGCCAGGTGGGTTGGATGCCCACGGCGTCGATGGCCACATCCGCGCCGAAGCCGCCGGTGAGGTCGCGCACGGCCTCGATGACGTCGTCTTCGCTCATATCCTTGGAGCAGATGGCGTGGGTTGCGCCGAACTTCTCGGTCGCAACATCGCACTTACGCTTATCGACGTCCCCCGCCACCACCGTCGACGCCCCCGCCAACGCAGCACCCGCCACGGCCGCAAGACCTACCCCGCCGAGGCCGAACACGACGACGGACTCGCCGCGCTGCACTTCACCGGTGTTCACGGCAGCACCCAGGCCGGCCATGATGCCGCAGCCGAGCAGCCCCGCCGCGGCCGGATCCGCCTCCGGGTCCACCTTGGTGCACTGCTTCTCGTGCACAAGGGTCTTTTCGGCGAAGGAGCCGATGCCTAAGGCTGGGGTGAGCGGGGTGTCGTCGTCAAGCGTCATGCTTTGGGACGCGTTGTGGGTGTTGAAGCAGTTCTTCGTGTCCCCCTTGCGGCAGGCGCGGCACTCGCCGCAGACTGCGCGCCAGTTCAGCACGACGAAGTCGCCTTCTTCGACGTGGGTGACATCCGAGCCCACCGTTTCCACGACGCCGGCCGTTTCGTGGCCGAGCAGGAACGGGAACTCGTCTGCAATATCACCGTCGCGGTAGGCAAGGTCCGTGTGGCACACGCCGGTGGCCTGAACCTTGACCACAACATCGTTTGGGCCGGGGTCGGGGATCACAATGTCCACAACCTCGACGGGCGCGCCCTTTTCGCGGGCGATTACTCCTTGAACAGTCTGTGTCATGCCCTCCCAGACTAGGAGCGGGCGATGATATTTGCCACGTGCTCGTGGCCACGCTGGTTCACGTGGATCGGCAGGTTGCCCGGCCCGCCGTAGAAATCGACCAGGCCAGCCCACATGCGCTGGTTATCCGGGGCGCACATGTTGTTGTTCATCGTGGACGGTTTCAGGTCCAAAAACTCGACGCGGGCGGCGCGAGCGGCGTCGACCTGCATCCACTGGGCGAGGTTCTCCCAACGCTGAACTTCCTGGAAGCGCGTCCAATCGGAGGCATTCGGGGCGATGTGGAACAGGCACACGCGGTCGCCGGCAGTGACCTTCGGGTAGCCGACGATCTGGATGCGCGCGTTCGGGGCGGCGGCGCGGATGCGGTTGATCTGCGGGACCATGTAGCGGGTGAAGTCGCGGCGGACGTCGGCGTCGGGGCGCGAATTGTTGTTGTACGTGTCGTTGAAGCCGACGGAGATGATCACGCGTGCGGTTGCTGGCGACAGGCCGCGGTCCGCGATGGCGCGGTCGACCTGCTGAAAGAAGCCCGGCCCCTTCGAAATGGTGACCACGCCGGTGCAGGAGTAGTCACGCGCAGGCAGGCCAAGTTTCGCGGCGGAGCGCTTGCCCCAGTTCGTGGCGGAGGTCGGGCACCAGCTGCCGTTGTCGGAGCGCCCGCGCGGGTCGAGGCCGAGTTTGCCGGCGGCCCACTGGCCCATGTTGGGGTCGGAAATAACGGAGTCGCCGAAGATGACCATGTTGCGCTCCTGCGCGTGGGCGGCCGGGGTCAGTGGGGCGACGAGGGCGGCAGCGGCCACAAAGGCGGCTGCGAGACGTCGGAAAACAGACACGAAAATCCTTTCACGCGAGACACTTACGTATCGGTAGGCTACATTATCCTCATGCGTCCCACCCATCGTCCGCTGTTCTTACTGAAGTCTTTCGCGCGATTCGTGCCCGCCGTTACACGCGCCGGCATCATCAGCGCCGAAGGCGGCCCCCGCGCAGCGCTCGCACTCATCCCGAATCTCGCGCGCTACTGGTTCACCACCGCCCGCGAAATCGAACAAGGCGCCGCAGCAGTGCCCGATCGCCTCGCTCTTATCGACGACACCGGGGCGCTGACCTACCGCCAACTGCGCGAAGACTCCCGCACCGTAGCCAAGTGGCTGCTGGCCCAGAAAGAAGAGCGCGGCCTCGACGAACTACGCATCGGCGTCATGGCCCGCAACGGCCGCGGCATCGTCCTACCCCTCGGCGCCAAGGGCTACACCGGAGGCCACATCTTCCTTCTCAACATCGGCTCCTCCACCGAGCAACTGCGCGGCATCATCGCCGAAAACGACATCAACATCCTCTTTATCGACGACGAGTTCGCCGACCGCATCCCCAACGACATCCCCCACATACCCGTGGTGCGCGCGTATGAGGACGTGGTGGTGAAAGGGGTCGTCGACAAGCGACTGCCCCTCTGGCCCAAACACGGCAACCTCGTCCTGATGAGCTCCGGCACCACCGGCATCCCCAAAGGCATCGTGCGCCCCGAACCACGCCTGCCATTCGTGGTCGCCGGATACCTCGAAGCAATCCCCTGGCGCGCCGGCGACACCATCCAACTCACCGCCTCCATCTTCCACACCTGGGGCTGGTCCGCCCTCCAAGTCGCGCTAGCAACCCGCTCCACCATCGTGACGCAACGCGAATTCGACCCGGAAAACTGCTTCCGCCAAATCGAAGCATTCCGCTGCGACGGCCTCATCTCCTCGCCGATCTTCTTCAAACACATGCTGGACCTCGACGAAAACTACGACACCTCGTCGCTGCGCTACCTCGCCACCGCCGGCAACGCCGTCACCCCGTCACTACTGCGCCACACCACCGAACGCTTCGGCCCCATCCTGGCCAACATCTACGGCTCCACCGAACTCGCCCTCGCCGCCGCCGCCTCCCCCGAACAAATGCAGGCAGACCCCACCACCGTCGGCAAAATTGCGCCAGGCACCGTTCTCAAAATTTACGACGACAACGGCCGCGAAGCCCCCACCGGCCAAACCGGCCGCATCTTCCTCCACAACGAAACCGCACTGCGCGGCTACACCAACCCGAACACCCCCACCGTCGAAATCGACGGGCTCATCGAAATGGGCGACCTCGGCTACATCGACGCCGACGGCTACCTCCACGTCCAATCACGCAGCGACGACATGATCATCGTCGGCGGCGAAAACGTCCACCCCCAATCCGTGGTGGAAGTGCTCGAAGACATGCCCGGCATCGGCGAGGTCTACGCCCACGGCGTCGACGACGACGACACCTTCAAACGCATCGCCGTCTGGGTCGTCAAAACCGCCGAAATCACCGAGGAAGCCGTCCGCGACTGGGTGCGCTCACGCTTGGCCGATCACTCGATCCCCCGGGACGTGCACTTCGTCGATAAGCTGCCGCGCAACGCCGTCGGCAAAGTCGTACCGCGCTTCCTGCCCGGGCTAGGGCAAAAAAATTGAGCCACCCAGGCTCGCCCCTCTTGTGCCAACCAATGGCTTTCCATTACTGTTCGAAGCGTAGAGATTGCACGTCGTGTGCAACTCCACATTGCCGGAGACCCCGCCTAGTGCGGGGTCTTTGTGCACCTAGGGCCAGACCCTTTGTATCCCGAGCTGTGCAATGTGGGTTAAGCGACAACCCGGAGCGCGCGAAACGAAAAGAAAGCCCAGGTAAAACACCGTTTTACCTGGGCTTTTGGGTGAGCCACCTGCGAGAATCGAACTCGCGACCTTCTCATTACGAGTGAGACGCTCTGCCGACTGAGCTAAGGTGGCCGGGCAGCAATGCTGCACCGGGAAGACAGCTTAACCTAGCGGGCGCGACCTGCGAAACCCGCAGGTTAAGACACGTTGCACGCGAGCCTTATGCGGCCAATCATGCCGTTGAACGCCACCGCCGGAGTCACGTTCTGGTCCAGGCGCTCACGACACTGGCCGATCGCCTCGAGGCACTCCACGAGCCCCTCCGCCGACACCTGGCCGGCAATCTCACGCGCGAGCCCCTCAAAATCCGGGTGCGTCAGACCGACCTCGGCGCCCGACTGCACCACCATCGCATCCCGGTACACCCCCGCCAGGTCCACCAACACGAGGTCCAGCATGTCGCGCTTGCGGCGCGTGCCACGACGCTTCTGCTCCTCCTCCAACTGGCGCACCGACGACGCCACCGACCGCAGCGCCTTCGCCGCCCCCTTCCCCTTCGCACCCATGCCGAGGGCGTTTTCGAGCTTGGCGCGCTCGGCTTCGTCGTCAGCTTTATGCGCCTCGACGGCCTCCTTCTCCGCCGCCTTCAGCAACGACCCCACCGCCTGAAACGCCTGCGGGCCGTGAAACACCAACTCGGCCAAGTTGATCGCCATCGCGCGACGCTGCTGAATCGCCTCCGAACGCACCAACAACCGCGCCCGGCCAATATGGCGTAGCGACGACACCGCCGCCAGGCGCGCATCATGCTCCGACGCCCCCTCCTCTTCGACGAGAATGCGCACCAACTCATCCTCCGACGGCGACGGCACATACACATGCCGGCAGCGCGAACGCAGTGTCTGCGAAAAGTCCTGCGGATCCGTCGACGGCGCACACATGATGATCACGGTGCGCTCCGGCGGTTCCTCCACCGTCTTCAACAGCGCGTCAGCCGGCGCGGTGGTGATCGACGTGGCAAGGCGGTCCGCGTTTTCGATGATGACAACGCGCCAGGGGGCGACCGTCGGTAAGCGAGCTGCCTTTGCGACGATCTCATCACGCACAAAATCCACCTTGATCGTCGACGTATGCGGCACCACATGCACCAAATCCGTATGCGACCCCGCCAACGCATCACGGCACCCCTTACACCGCCCACACCCAATCTCGTCCGGGTTTTCACACATCAACGCCGCCGCAAACGCCAACGCCGCATTCGACCGCCCCGAGCCCGGAGGGCCCGTAAACAGCCACGCATGCGTCATCGCATACGCATCCCCCTGCCCCCTCGCCGTGGCAGCCGCCGACAAGATGATGTCGCGCACCGCCGGGGTGCCAGCCAAACGCTCACTAACGCTGCGGGTAGTCACAGGTGACCAGAGTACCCGCGCGCTAAGGTGATAGACCATGGAACGTATCTGGCGCGAGCTGCAGTGGCTTTGGGGCACGTCGTGGCCTCTCTATGCCGCGACGGTGCTGGGCACCAACCTGCTCGGCGCCGTGGGCTGCATGTTGTTCGTGCGCTTCCTCATCCCGATGGATGCCGTCAACGAGTTAGGTCTCAACGGCCAGCTTGGGTTTATCGGGGTGTTGTATGCGGCGATCGCTGTTGTGCTCGGCATGATCGTCACGTTTTTCCTGTTCCGGCCGGTGCTGGAGTGGCAGCGGCGCCCGGATGATCATGACCCGAACATGGTGCGGCATTTGGTGATGCGTTTGCCGGTGTTGCAGACGATCATCGTTGTTGCGGTGTGGGGGTTGGGCATTGCGATTGTCACGGTGCGCACGTTGCTTGTCGACGTCCCCCTGGGCATCGTCGTCCTCGCCACCACCATCCTGACGTGTTTTGTGGTGTCGGTGCTCACGTATCTGCAGGCGGAGCGTCTCGTGCGTCCGATTGCGGCGTCGGCGCTGGCGCGGCGGTTCGAGGATTCGACGCTCCAGCCGCCGATCGCGTCTCGGTTGATGCTGACGTGGTTCACCACCTCCGCCGTGCCGATGGTCGGGGTGCTGCTGCTGGCTGTGGCGCAGCGCGTCGGCTACTTCCGGGACACCCCGGGTGAGATGACGGCGGCGATCGTGGCGCTGATCGCGGCGGGTATTTTCACGGGGTTTGTGGGGACGTCGTTTGCGACGGTGATCGTCGTCGATCCGATTAAGGAGCTGCAGGTCGCCATCAACCGTGTGCGCCGCGGTGAGGGCGATACGCAGGTGGACATTTACGACGGCTCCGAGATCGGCGTCCTCCAAGCCGGCTTTAACGAGATGATGCGGGGTCTGCAGGACCGCCAGCGTGTTCGCGACGTGTTTGCCAAGTACGTCGGTGCTGAGGTCGCACAGAAGGCGCTTGAGGAGCGCCCGCAGCTCGGCGGCGAGGAACGCAGGGTCGCGGTGCTGTTTATCGACGTCGTCGGCTCCACCACCTACACCGTCCAGCACACCCCCGAGGAGGTCGTGGAGGCACTCAACGAGTTCTTCGAGGTTGTCGTTGAGGTGGTGCACCGCAACAAGGGCGTGATTAATAAGTTCCAGGGCGATGCGGCGCTTGCGGTGTTCGGAGCGCCAGTTTCGCTTCACGACGCCGCCTCGCACGCCCTCCAAGCCGCCCGTGAAATCCAGCGCGGCTTGGAAGGCTTCGAGCTCAAGGCCGGCATCGGTGTCGCCTCGGGCCACGTGGTCGCTGGCCACATCGGCGGCAAGGACCGTTTCGAGTACACCGTGATCGGCGACGCCGTCAACGGCGCCGCCCGCCTCACCGACCTGGCGAAGGACACCCCGGGCATGGTGCTGACCAACGCCGCAACCCTGCGCGCGGCGAACGAGGTTGAGCAGCAGCGCTGGACGCTGATGAAGTCGGTGGAGTTGCGCGGGCGCAACAAGATGACGCAGTTGGCGCGCCCGGTGCGCTCCACAATGGCGGACCGCTCATAGGGCTCGGCGGCACCGCCCAGCGCGGCCCCAGTGCAGCGCGGCGCGGCAGCAGCCCCGGCCCAGCGCAGCGCGGCAGAACTCAGGCCTGCGGGCGCGCTCAATCGCGCCCGGTCAGTTGTTTCCGAACAGGAGCTGCATGGCTCCGGGGGTGTCGTTCGGCACTTCGTATCCGTTGGGTGAGACCCACACTGGGATGCCGTCCCGGATGCATATTCGGCCCCGTCTGACGATCCACGGGTCGTCGTCGTTCGTGCCGTTGTGGTAACTGCACAGGGGCACGAGGTTGGCCAGGTTGGTTTCCCCGCCGTGTCGCCAGGCGGTGATGTGGTGGATTTCGCAGTGATCGGCTCCGTGACGGCAGCCTGGCACCGGGCAGGTCGGCGACATCATCGACGCCAACGTGCGCTGCTTGTCGTTAGCAAAGCGCTTCGCCCGGTAGAGGTTCACCGCCCCCTCTGCAGGGTGGAACGCGGCAACCTCCAGGTCGGCGCCGAACTCGCGGGCGAGGAATTCGGCGCCGGTCATGGTGGTGCCGTCGGTAAGGATGAGCTCCACTTCGTCGCCGTGGCCGGACTGGATGCGGGTCCACTCCGGCAGCGGCACCAGGATGATGGGGCGCGGGGCGGCATACGGCATGGCGACCCCGGCGCCAGCCCCAGCAGCGCCGGCACCGGCGCCGTCAGCACCCCCAGCGCCACCGCGCAGCAGGCTCACCAACGCGTCGGCCATTTGCTCGGCGGCGGGCAGTGACGGGTCGATGAGCGAGCGCAGCAGGTGTTCCAGGTCCGCGATATCGCGCTCGGAGTAGGTCAGCGACATGTTGCGCATCCCGGAGCGTGATTTGGAGAAGCGGCACTGCTTCTTGGGGGTGGGTTTCGGGGTGGTGATGGTGTCGTCGATACGCCGCGACAGCGCTTTGTAGGAGCCCCGGAAGCGCAACAGTTCGAGGCGGAGGCGCCAGCGCTCGGCAAGGTCGGCGACGGCGGCAAGTTTGCGCTCAAGCAGGCAGATCTGGTCGAGCGGCATCCCGGCGGCCAAGCGGCGCGCGTCGGCTTGTTTGCGGGTGAACTTCGTCGCGCCGAAGTAGGTGGCGTGCGCCTGCGCCCACTTGCGTTTCAGGGCGGGATCGAGGGCGGCGAAGGCGGGCGCGGACTCGTCGAAACCCTGGAGCACGCTGATGTCGGCGTGCGCCAGGGCCTCGAGAATCTCGCGAAATGTCATGCCATGCACGCTAAGCGCACAGCACAACCCTTGTAAAGGAATTGTCCACTATATTGTGCAATCCCTAGCGCTTGCGAGCTTTGACCACGCGTTTTGTGGTCTGCTTCGGCTTGGTCACGCGCTTGGTTGCCTTCTTCTTTGTCGTCTTTTTCTTGGTGGCTTTCTTGCCGCCGTCTTCGGCTTCACGGGCGCGGCGCGCGGAGAGCAGTTCGTTGGCGCGCTGGTCCGTCATCGTCTCTGGCGTGTCGCCGCGTTGCAGCGACGCGTTGGTTTCGCCGTCGGTGACGTATGGGCCGAAGCGGCCGTCTTTGACGGTCATGGGTTTGCCGGAGACGTCGTTGTCGCCAAGCATCTTCAATGGTGGCTTGGCGGCGGCGCGGCCGCGGCGTTTCGGTTCGGCGTAGATGCGGCGGGCTTCTTCCAAGGTGATGGAGAAGATCTGGTCCTCGGACGCGAGCGAGCGCGAGTCGGTGCCCTTCTTCAGGTATGGGCCGTAGCGGCCGTTTTGGGCGGTGATGACTTCGCCGTCGGCGGGGTCGACGCCGACTTCGCGTGGCAGCGACAGCAGTTTCAGCGCTTCTTCGAGTGTGACGGAGGACGGTTCCATCGACGCGAACAGGGAGGCGGTTGCGGGTTTGAGCTGCTCGTCGACCAACTGCGCCATGCGCTTTTCTTTTTGCGCGGCGGCGGTTTTGGTTTCCCAGTTCTTGGCGCGTTTGCCTTCTTCGGCGCGCTGTTTGTCCTCTTCGGCGCGCTCGGCGGCGATGATTTCTTCGGCGCGGGCTTCGGCGGTGGTGCGTTCGTCGTCACGCACAAGCTCGGTGACGTATGGGCCGAAGCGCCCTTCCTTTGCGACGACCACACGCCCATTGGCGGGGTTCTCCCCCAGTTCGCGGCCGGACTGCGGGGTGGCGAAGAGCTTCTCGGCCATCTCGAGTGTGATTTCGTCCGGGGTTGCGGATTCGGGCAGGTTGGCGCGCTGGTACTCGGGCTCGCCTTCGGCGGTCTTACCGACGACGCGCTCGATGTAGGGGCCGTAGCGGCCGACGCGGACGACGACGGGGCGGCCTTCGGCGTCGTCGAAAAGTGTCAGCGAGTTCGCGGCGCGCGCGTCGATGGATTCGAGGTTGTTCTCGATCATGTGCTTCAGTCCACCGCGGCGCGCGAGGGCTTGGGCCATGGATTCCTTGGCGTCGGCGTCCCCGAAGTAGAAACCGGTGAGCCACTTGGTGCGGTCTTGGTTGCCGTGGGCGATTTCGTCGAGTTCGTCTTCCATGGAGGAGGTGAAGTCGTAGTCGACGAGTGCGTCGAAGTTGTTTTCCAAAAGCCCAACGACGGAGAACGCCACCCAGGACGGCACGAGTGCGTTGCCGCGGACAAAGACGTAGCCGCGGTCCTGGATCGTCTTGATAATGGACGCGTAGGTGGACGGGCGGCCGATGCCGAGTTCTTCCATCTTTTTCACCAGCGACGCTTCGTTGTAGCGCGCAGGCGGGTTGGTGGTGTGGCCGTCGGCGGTGACGGACTTGGTGGTCAGTTCGTCGCCCTTGGCCAGTTGCGGCAGGCGGGTTTCGTTGGATTGGCGGTCGGCGTAGGCGCGCAGCCAGCCGGGGAAGGTGACGGTGCGGCCGGTTGCAGTGAACTCGCAAGCCTCACCGGCGGCGTCGGCGGCGATGGTGATCTTGGTGGAGTTGCCGCGTGCGTCTTCCATTTGGGAGGCGACGGTGCGCTGCCAGATCAGTTCGTAGAGCTTGAACTCTTCGGCGTCCAGCGCGCCCGCCAGTTGTCCGGGGGTGGCGAAGCGTTCGCCGGCGGGGCGGATCGCCTCGTGGGCTTCCTGGGAGTTTTTCACCTTGCGGTCGTAGACGCGCGGCTTGGCGGAGACGTAGTCGGCACCGTAGAGCTCGCGTGCTGCGGCGCGTGCGGCGTCCAGGCCCTGCTTGGACAGGGAGGTGGAGTCTGTACGCATGTAGGTGATGTGGCCGTTTTCGTACAGGCGTTGCGCGATGCGCATGGTGCGCGCGGAGGTGAAGTGGAGTTTGCGGCCGGCTTCTTGCTGCAGCGTCGAGGTCATGAACGGTGCGTAGGGTTTGCGCGAGTAGGGCTTTTCTTCCACTGCGGTGACGTGCATCGGTGCGGTGCCGAGGTCGTCGACAAGCGAATGCGCTTTTTGCTTATCGACGACCACCGCATCCGACACCAACTCTCCCCGGTCATTGAAGTCGCGGCCCTGGGCGATGCGCTTGCCGTCGAGGGAGACGAGTTTGGCGTCAAATTCTTCGGAGGAGTGGGCGAGCGAAGCAACCAAATCCCAGTATTCGGCGGCGATGAACGCCATGCGCTCGCGTTCGCGCTCGACGATGACGCGGGTAGCCACGGATTGGACGCGGCCGGCGGACAGTCGCGGCATGACTTTCTTCCACAGCACGGGGGAAACTTCGTAGCCGTAGAGGCGGTCGAGGATGCGGCGGGTCTCTTGGGCGTCGACGAGATCCATGTCGAGTTCGCGCGTGTTTTCGGCGGCTTCGCGGATGGCAGATTCGGTGATCTCGTTGAACACCATGCGCTCTACCGGCACCTTCGGCTTAAGGGTTTCAAGCAGGTGCCACGCGATCGCTTCACCTTCGCGGTCCGGGTCTGTTGCCAGCAGGAGTTTGTCGGCCTGCTTGAGCTTGGCGCGCAGGTCGGTGACCTTCTTTTTCTTGTCAGCGGACACGACGTAGATCGGGTCGAAGCCCTTCTCCGGGTTGACGCCGAGTTTTGCCCACGGCTCGTTTTTGTACTTCGCGGGGATGTCGGCGGCGCGGCCCGGCAGGTCACGGATGTGGCCCACCGATGCTTCCACGATGTAATCGTCGCCGAGATACTTCTGTATCTTCTTCGCCTTTGTCGCGGACTCCACGATCACGAGAGTCTTGCCGTTTGCAGTCACGCTGACCTTTCCTCGATTCCCACTAAGCGTATGAGCGGTAAAACTTCCTCATTCTTATCAGACAACTAGCACATGGTTATACGGACGGGGGATTTTCTCGCCCCTGGCATTACACTGCGTTGGTGCCCTGGCGCGGAGTTGTTGGGGTGGAAAGGAGGACGCAGCGTGGTCGATTCACTCATTGAGTTTTTGCATACGTTGATGGGGTTGCCGATCTTTTACCCACTCGTCGTGTTGCTGATCGTTTCGGATGCGTTGGCGCCGGTGGTGCCGTCTGAAACGGTGTTGAATCTGGCTGGTGCGTTTTCCGCGTCGCGTGGTGTGCCAAACGTGTGGGGTGTGATCATCGCGGCGATTATCGGTGCGATTATCGGCGACAATATTTGTTTCGCCCTAGGCGCGAAGTTGATTCACCGGGTGGATAGGTTGGATCCGGATTCGAAGGCTGGCCAGGCGATTACGTGGGTGCGGGCCAACATGAACCGGGGTGCGGGCGCGATGATTATTGTTGCGCGGTTCCTCCCGTGGGCGCGTTGGGTGGCCACGATTGTGCTGGGGTCGGTGCGTTACAACTGGTTTAAGTTCTTCTTTTTCGACACCATCGGCGTGATCCTGTGGGCCTGCCTGAGTGTCGGCATGGGGTATTTGGGTGGCACGCTCCTGCAGCAGTACCCGCTTCTGGGCATGGTGCTGGGTGTAGTGCTGGGTTCGCTTGTGGGGTTTGTGATTCAGAAGCTGCAGAACCAGATCTTCGAGCGTTCTGATATTCGCCGCGGAATTAGTGCGGTGTAGGCATAAAAATTTCCCCCGGGCGGGTGTACCGTCCGGGGGATTCGCGCTGTTTTAGAGGGCGCGAACCTGCTGGGCCTGTGGGCCCTTGGCGCCTTCGCCGACCTCGAACTCGACCTGCTGGTTTTCTTCGAGGGTGCGGAAGCCGGAGCCCTGAATTTCGGAGTAGTGGACAAAGACGTCGGCGGAGCCGTCGTCGGGTGCGATGAAGCCGAAGCCCTTTTCGGCGTTGAACCATTTAACAGTTCCGGTTGCCATGGTGAAACCTTTCAAAATGTTGCATGTTTTTGTCGTCCACCAGGGCCTGTTTGGTCCTGGTGCCCGCGTGCACAATCCTCGCGAGCACCTGATGAGGCGCACACAAAATCTGTGACCGTTGCCCAGTCTGCCACGATTTGTTGTCGGGGGCACTGCTTTGGCCCGGCTAAAGTGGCTCACCATCATGGTTTCTGGTTTTGGCGATGAGCTCGTTTCGGTGCTTGCGCAGCGTTTCCCTGCTGCGACGGTGACGCATGTGGAGCATGAGCCGGCTCGTCTCGCGGTGTTTGGACAGTGGCCCGAGTGGGTGGAGCCGGGGTTGAAGCAGATGCTTATCGACGACGCCATCACCCTCCCCTACGCCCACCAAACCCAGTGCGCGGAGTTGGCGTGGGCGGGCCGGGATGTGGTGGTGGCGACGGGCACGTCGTCGGGAAAGTCGTTGGGCTATCAGTTGCCGGTGCTTTCCGCGTTGGCGGCGGATCCGAAGGCGTGCGCGATGTATCTGACGCCGACGAAGGCGTTGGGTTCGGACCAGTTGCAGGCAACGCTTGCCATGACGCGGGGGAATGCGGCGCTGTCGTCGGTACACCCGGCGCCGTATGACGGGGATACGCCACAGGAGTCGCGGGCGGGTATCCGGGAGCACACGCGCTATGTGTTTACGAATCCGGACATGCTGCACGCGGGCCTGCTCGGTGCGCACGAGCGTTGGGCGAGGCTGCTGCGCCATTTGAAGTTCGTAGTGGTGGACGAGTGCCACATCTACCGGGGTGTGTTCGGGGCGAATGTGTCGTTGGTGCTGCGCAGGTTGCTGCGGATCGCGAGGGCGTACGGGTCTGAGCCGACGCTGATTTTCGCCTCGGCGACCGCGGCGGATCCTGCGGGCCAGGCGTCGCGGCTGTGCGGGCGCGAGGTTGTTGCGGTGACGGAAGATGCGGCGCCCACCGGCGAGCGCACCATCGCGTTGTGGGAGCCGGGGTTTATCGAGGGCGCCGAGGGCGAAAACGGCGCGCCGGTGCGGTATCCGGCGACGACGGAGGCCGCGTCGATCATGTCCACGCTGCTGTTGCAGGGTGCGCGCACGTTGACGTTTGTACGCTCGCGCCGCGCGGCGGAGACGGTGGCTATGCGCGCCCAGGAGGACCTGGTGGTGGCGGGCCGTGCCGATTTCGCCGAACGCGTCGCCTCGTATCGTGCGGGGTATCTCGCGGAGGATCGCCGCGCCCTCGAGCAGCGTCTGGATAACGGCGATCTGCTTGGCGTGGCCACGACGAACGCGCTTGAGCTTGGCATCGACGTCGGGGGCCTGGACGCGGTGGTCATGGCGGGGTTTCCGGGCACGGTTGCGTCGTTTCGCCAGCAGGCCGGGCGCGCAGGCCGGCGCGGCCAGGGCTCCGTGGTGGTGATGGTGGCGCGCGACGAGCCGATGGATACTTACCTGGTTCACCACCCCGAAGCACTGTTGGGCCGGCCGGTAGAAAACAGCGTGTTCAACCCGGCCAACCCCTACATCCTGCGCGGGCACATGTACTGCGCAGCGGTGGAGCGTCCGCTTAGCGACGACGACGTCGCCGCCTTCAACGCCACCGACGTTGTCAACGACCTCACCGCCGAGGGGTTGCTACGCCGCCGGCCGCAGGGGTGGTTTGCGGTGCCCCAGTTGGAGGGGGAGGTCACTCCGGAGACGGCGCATTCGTCGGTAAGCATTCGCGGAGGCGTGGGTGAGGAAGTCATGATCGTCGATGTAACCGACGGGCGGCTGTTGGGCACCGTAGATGCGGGGCGTGCGATGAGCCAGGTGCACGACGGCGCGGTGTACATCCACCAGGGCGAATACTTTGTGGTGCAGTCGCTAGACCTGGACGATTACGTGGCGTTGGTGGCGCCGGAGCGGCCGGATTACTCCACGCAGGCGCGCTCCACGACCGACATCACGATCCTTGGCGAGCCGACAGATCTGGAAAACCCGTCGCCGGGACTGTGGGTGGCCAGTGTGGACGTGGAGGTCATCGACCGTGTCACCGGCTATGTCGTCCGGCTTGCCGACGGCACCGTCTCCGAACACATCCCCCTCGACCTGCCCGAGCAACGCCTAGTCACCCGCGCGGTGGCGTACACGATCGACCCGATGGTGCTGGACAAACTGGGTATTACGGCTGGCGAGATCCCCGGCGCGCTGCACGCCGCGGAGCATGCCGCGATCGGCCTGCTGCCCCTTTTGGCCACGTGCGATCGGTGGGACATCGGCGGCGTGTCCACGGCGTTGCACCAGGACACCATGCTGCCCACGGTGTTTGTCTACGACGGCCACCCGGGCGGCGCGGGCTTTGCCGACGAGGGCTTTGCCCGCTTCCACGAGTGGATCGCCGCGACCTACGAAACGGTGCGGTCCTGCGGCTGTAAGGACGGCTGCCCGTCCTGCGTGCAATCGCCGAAGTGCGGCAACGGCAACCAGCCACTGGATAAGCACGCCGCACTGAAGTTGCTCGGCGCGCTGGTGAGCATGACTGGCTGACCGGCTAGCCATTACGGCCCGGCGCGGGCGGTCGCTTCGGCGTGGCGCAGCCGCACGGCCACGATGACGTCGCCTTCGACGAACTCGCACGAGGTGACCTCAGCGCCGTTGTGGTTGGCGGTGGCGTTGCCCCAGGTGCAGGCATCGGCGCCACGGTACAGCGCGGTGGCTGCGGCGACGGCGGAAAGGTCCGCGGCCACGCGAGCGCGGTGTGCGTCGGCGGTGCGGGCCCCGGTGACCACCACCGCAAGGGCCAAGGAGACCACTGCGGTGATGATGCCTGTGGTGGTGACGGTGGCGGAGCCGGTGTCGTCGATAAGCAATCTGCGCATTAGAACTCCACGGGGAAGACCGCGGTGGCGCGCATGGTGCCAATCGGGGCGGGTACGGCGGCGGTAACGGTGGCCAGGCCTGCGGACTCGTGCATGCTCACCTCGCCGCGCGGGGCGGTGTAATCCACCCCCATGGCGTGCGCCCGGGCAGCAGCACCGGCGATGTCCACGGCGGCGATGTAGGCGGACATCGTGGCAATGCCGCCCACGATCGCAGCCGTGACCACCACGAGCGTGGCCATCGAAAGCGCCGTTTCAATCGTGGTCATTAGCCCGGGGTGTTGGTCAGGGCGCTGGTGATCACGTTCTCAATCGCGGAAACGACCCCGTCGCCGTTGACCACGAGATACAGCACCCCGGCAAGGGCAGCTGCCGCCAACGAACCGAAAGCATATTCGATGGTTGACATTCCGGCGTCGTTACGCAAACGCTGGATGAAGAAGGTGGAAATGCGAGTCATGATTGTTCCTTTCAGAAGTTGATGAGGTTGCTCCCGAGGCTGATCACCACAGGCGCGAGCCCGAGGACGAAAAACGCCGGGAGGAAAAACGCGGTGAGCGGGATGGCGATGAGTACGCCGGCGCGTTCCGCTTTGGCTTTGGCATGGTCGGCGGCGTCGGCACGCAGGTTTGAGGCGATACGTTCGCACCCTTGCGCCAGCGCCGCGCCGGACGCGTGCGTCATAGCGACGAGACTGGCCAAGTCCTCCCCGCCGGGAATGGCGTGGAGTTCCGACCAAGCACGCTCAGGTTCGACCCCGAGCGCGAGCAGCGCTGCGACGGTGTGCCACGGGCTGCGGTCACCGTCGTGAGTTTCGGCAACCGCGGCGGCTGCGGCACTGACCGGCAGGCCGGCCTCGAAGCAGGCGGCGAACAGGGTGATGTCGGCGGCACAGCGGTCCGGCAGCGCGTAGTCGGGTCCGTCGCGCGGGGTCTTCGGCGTGGGCGGCACCTGGCGGGTGACGCGCCGGGCGGGCTGCGTGGGGCTGACGGCGAGCGCGATGGCGATGAGCAGGGCTGCGGCGATCATGTGGTGGCTCCTTGGATGATGTGTTGGGAAACGATCACACCGGCGCACACCAGCGCGGTGCCGACAGTGAGCAGCGCTCCGCCGAGGCCTCCCCCGGTGAGCAGCGCGAGCGGGTTCGCACCCATCGCCGCACCCATGAGCAGGCCGGCGAACGGCAGCAGGGCGAGCACAACCGCGGTGGTTTTGGGTCCGGCAAGCGCGGCGTTGGTGGCGGCGCGGTGGCGTCGGGTGTGGTCGATGTCGTCGCGCGCGGCGGCGACCAGACGCGACAGCGGCACTCCCCTGCTGGCCGACAGTGCGAACAGCGGGGCGATGCGGGCGAACTCGTCCGTCTCGGCGGCAAGCGGTGTGCCAGTGCTGACGTGGTGGATGAGGTGTGCGACGTCGCGGGCGATCTCGCGCGGTGCGTGTTCGGCGGTGCGCTCTAACGCGGCGTGCAGTGGCGCGCCGGCTTCGACGTTGGTGCCAAGGTGGCCGAGGAAGGTGGCAACCGCTTCGGTGCGCTTGGAGGCGACGCGGGCGCGCCGTTGGGTATCTACAACCCACACCACCGTCGCCGCACCCATCGCTAGCGCGATGACCAGGCTGGCCCGGTCGAACGCTAGGGCAGCGAGCACCACGGCACCGATGCCCAGCGGGATAGCAACGCGAGGTGGAACAGCCAACGAGCGCGGCGCGATGCGAGCACTCGGGGCAGGCGGCGGGCAGGCAGCGGCGCCGGCGAGAAGCAACAGCGTGGTCATGACAGGAGCTCCTCGTAACCGTCGGCGGGGCCGGCGTCGGCGTCCCACACCACCTTGGCGCGCACGGGTTGGCCGTCGAGCACGCCGATCTGGCTCAGGCGGCGTGTGCCGTCGGGGTGGCGTTTGACCACGATGACCACGTCGATAGCTGCGGCGAGTTGGGCGTGCAGCCCGGCGCGATCCAGCCCGCCCAGCGCGGCGAGCGCTTCGAAGCGGGCGGGGACCTCGGCGATCGAGTTGGCGTGCAGGGTGCCGGCGCCGCCGTCGTGGCCGGTGTTCAGGGCCGCGAGGAGGTCGACGACTTCGGCGCCACGGATCTCGCCAACCACGACGCGGTCGGGCCGCATGCGCAGCGACTGGCGCACCAGGTCCGCAATGGTGATCTCGCCGGCGCCCTCGGAGTTCGCCCCGCGGGTGGTCAGGTTGACCACGTGCGGGTGGTCGGGTGTGAGTTCCAGGGTGTCTTCGATGGCGACGATGCGCTCGGCCGGGTCGACCTCCGCGAGCAGGGCGGACAGCAGCGTGGTTTTGCCGGAGCCGGTGCCGCCGACCACCACGAACGCTTTTCGCTTTGCGACGACCCCACGCAGCACCTCCGCAACCTCACCGCTCAGGGCGCCTCGCGCCACCAGGTCGTCGAGGGTGGCAGAGGCGGTGTGCAGCACGCGCAGGGAGATGCAGGTGCCGGCCTGGGCGGTTGGGGCGAGCACGGCGTGGAAGCGTAGGAGGGTGCCGTCGTCGCGGGTGATGTGGCCGTCGCAAAACGGTTGCGCGTCGTCGAGGCGGCGCCCGCAACTGGCGGCCAGGCGGGAGGCGAGCCGGCGCACGGCGGCTTCGGATTCGAAGCGCACCGCGGAGCGTTCCAGGCCCGCGCCCGAGTCGACGTAGACGCAGTTGGGGCCGTTGACGCAGATGTCGGTGACGGTGTCGTCGGCAAGCAGTGCTTCGAGGGGTCCGGTGCCGGTGGTGTCGTCGCGAAGTGTGCGCATCACATCCAGCACGCCGATGTCGCTGATCACCACGGCCTCTTCGCGGATGAGGGCTGCGATGCGGGCAGGCTCCGGGGTGGTGGGTTCGTCGGCGAGGCGGCGCTTGACGCGGGCGATGAGGTCGCGGTCGATCATTTAGGCCACCTCCTCGAGCACCGCATTGGCGCAGGCGGCTAGCGAACGGGGCACACGCGCGGGCAGGCCGGACTTCTCCACCGTGCGAGTCAGCCCGCGCACGTGTGGCAGGTGGGTGAGCACGGTGGCGCCGGTGGTATGCGCGATCTCCTCGTCGGTCAGCGCGGCCCAGGCGCTATCGCGCACAACCACCACACACGGCAGACCGGCGGCGGCGCACTCGGCGACGATACGGGTCGCGGCGGCAACTGAGCGCACCTCGGGCACGACCACCACGACGACCAGGTCGCTGCGGCCGGGAATCAGCGCGGCGGGCGCATCCACCACCGTCAGCCCTGCCCCGCCGACGGCGCCGGCGACGTGCTCCAACGCGGCCGCCTCCAGCCGGAACGGGTCCGCCACGCGCTGGCGCGGAAAGGTCAGCACCGCGATGTCGTCGGCGGTGGCGGGCAGCGCGCGGCGCACGTCGGTGCGCGCAACAGTGCCCTCACCGAAGTCGATCTCGCCCCACCGCGCGCCGGGGACGTGCTCGATGCCAAGCAGCAGGTCGAGCCCGCCGGAGAGCCAGTGCCCGTCGAGCAGCGTTGCCGAGTCACCCCGCGCCGCCACCCGACACAGCGCGGCTGCCAGGGTGGACGCCCCTGCCCCACCGGATGCGCCGACGACAGTGATCACCTTCCCGCGCGCCGCCATCGCCGCGGGCTGCACGACAAGGGCGCCAATGGCGCGCAGGAGGTCCGCGGCCTCGGCGGGCAGGACGAAGACCCGCTCGGCTGAATCGACCAGCTCCCCACCGACGCGGAACACGTTCGGCCCGTGGGGTGGGGGAAGTTCGGGGGCGCGGGTGTCGTCGATAAGCACTGCGAATGCTTTGGGCGCGCAGCGAGAGAGCTCGGCGGCATCGGCGGTGTCGATGACTTGGCGGCCGGTCGCGGCGGCGAGGTGGACGGCCTCGGAGTGGGTGGCTGGGTCTGCCACCGCCACCACGATCGGGCCGGCATGTGGGTGTGTGCGTGTCATGCCAATAAGTGTTTTTCACCAGCGCAAATACGGCAACCACCCTGTGGACAACTCGCAATCTGGGTGACATTTCAACAAATCGCCTGTGGACAACTCGTCACAAACGTTGACTTCTTTCACAGCGGGCCTACACTGCCCCACCAGCAAAGTGGGGCTAGACTGCTAAAGCATGTCTCCCACACGGCCGGTGGCGGCGTTTTTCGACCTGGACAAGACGATCATCGCGACGTCTTCCGCCTTCGCCTTCGGCAAAGAATTCCGCAACAACGGAATGATCACGCGACAAGAGGCGTGGGACCTCTACCTAACCAAAGCCCAGTACATGCTGGTCGGCCATTCCAGCGAGAAGATGGACGCCACGCGCGATTCGCTCGCCCAACTCATCGAAGGCTGGTCGATCGAGGACGTCCAGCGCATCACCCAAGAAACGATGCGCACCGTGGTCACGCCCGCGATTTACGCCGAAGCGCGCGAACTTATCGACGACCACCGCGCCCAAGGCCACGACGTCATCATCATCTCCGCCTCTGCATCAATTCTGGTTGAGCCGATCGCGCGCGAACTCGGCGTAGACACGGTCGTGGCTACCGAACTCGCGGAGAAGGACGGCAAGCTCACCGGTGAGATCACCCGTTACCTCAAGGGCGGGGCGAAGGCGGAGGCTGTGCGCCAGTTTGTCGCCGACCACGACTACGACCTGGAGCGCAGCTACGCCTACTCCGATTCCGCCACGGACATTCCAATGCTGGAACTGGTGGGCAACCCGGTGGCGGTGAACCCGGACCGGGCGCTTCGCAAGCACGCACTGTCACACGATTGGCAGGTGCGGACCTTTAAAAACCCGGAGCCGCTGATCCAGATGCCGAACGCCCGCGAGGTCGGCATCGGCGCGAGCGTGATCGCCGGCGTGACGGCGTTGGCGGTGGCTGGGGTGCTCATCGCGCGTGCGGTCTCCGGCAAATCTGGCGACAAGCGCCGCAGCGCGTGACGTTATGTTTCACCCCGATTCAGGCAAACACTGTGATGTGTCGCTAACATCGTTGGGAGAATTCCAGGCACCTTCCCAGGGTGCCTCATGCATAGCCACCCAGGAAGGTGAGTAAACAGTGAGCAACGAAGGTCTGTACACCAGCGGCTCGACCGCCGTAACCGCCAAGGTGGATTCGATTCCGCTGCGCGATACCGATGTGACGGTGCCGGGCCAGCAGTCCATCGGCACGCTGATCTCTAACGCGTCGGAGCAGGTGTCCACCCTGGTCCGCGGCGAGATCGAGCTGGCCAAGGCTGAGGTCATGGGCGAGGTGAAGAAGGGCGCCGTTGGCGGTGGCCTGTTCGGCGTCGCCGGCGTGATTGCGCTGTACTCCTCGTTCTTCCTCTTCTTCGCGTTCGCGGAGATGCTCGCATCCTGGATGCACCGCGGCTGGGCATTCCTGATCGTCTTCCTCATCATGATCGCCCTGGCTGGCCTGCTCGCGCTGGTTGGCCTGAAGAAGGTCAAGAAGATCAAGGCTCCGGAGCGCACCATCAGCTCGGTCAACGAGTTGAAGAACCTGAAGCCGGGCGAGGCTCAGAAGAACCTGACCAAAAACGAGGCTGGGCTCTACACCAGCCGCTAACCGCTGACGCAGGCTTGCGTATCGACGACACCGTTCAGCCTGGTCACATCCCCTACGCGCTGCTGCACCTGGTGTGCAGTCAGCGCGTAACCCGTTTCTGAGGCATCCAGGGACGCGCCGAAGATCATACCGGCGACCTCCCCTGCCGGGGTGAGCAGCGGGCCACCGGAGTTGCCCTGGCGGATGTCGCCGCGGATGGTGTAGGCCTCGCGCTCCACGCGACCGGTGGTGTAAATGTCCGGCCCTGCGATGGTCAGTTGGCTGCGGATGCGCGCCGGTGCGGCCTCGAAGGGACCGGATTTGGGGTAGCCCATGACCACGGCGTCGTCGCCACGCTGCAGCTCGCGTGCAGCCCAACGCAGCGGCGGCAGACCCAAGCCCTGGGCGTGCAACACCGCGATGTCGGTATCCGGGTCGTAGAGCACCACATCCGCCGGCTTCACGCCGACGACGGTGTCCAGGGAGACACGCTCGGTGCCGGCGACGACGTGCGCGTTGGTGAGCACGTAGCCATCCTCAAACACGAAGCCGGAGCCCATGAGCCGGCGGCGGCAACTCTCCGCATCACCCATGACGTGGACCACGCTCGGGCGGGCCGCCTCCACAACTTCGGGACGAAGCGCCGCGTTATCGGGTGCGTCCACCTGGGCGCCGTGCGGGGATTGGAAGGGGGAAACGAGCGGGGGCAGGCCGGACTCGTCGAGAAGCGCTGCGAATTTCGCGGGCAGTTTCCCGGCGCTCTCCGGAGCGGTGTCGTGGATTTTGGCCAGGATGTGCGAGTTGCGGATCCCGTCGCCCAACTCGCCAGGCACCGCCGACGCCAGCGGGATTGAGATAAACCACACCACCAGCGCCAGTGCGACCGATTGGAACAGTGCGCCCACCACCGAATCCACGAAACGCGTCAGGCGGCTGCGTACCCGCGCCCGCAAGTTGCCCCCGAGGGTCACGCCGAGCAGGTTGCCCAGGCCGACGAAGAGCACCACCACCGACAGCAGCAGCGTGATGCGGATGGGTTGGGACTCGGTGACGTCGAGAAGCAATGGCGCCACCGCCAGCCCCACCACGAGGCCCGCGATGATGCCGATTGCGGAGATCACAGCCGAAAACGCACCTTGGCGCCAGCCACTGACAAACGCAGCGACGACGGCAAGCCCAAGCAGAACGTCAACGACCAGGTGCATTCCGCAAATGTTACAGCTCGCGGTTGCGGGATCGGGCCAGCGCCTCGTAAAGATCGCCCGGAAGCTCGTCCCAGGCGCGCACCCAGCCGGCTAATTCCAGCACGACCGCCAGCAGGATTCCGGTAAAACCCCAGATGAGATAGTCGCGGGCCCAAAACGTCGGACCGGTCCAGTGCTTCCAGCCGAGTTTCGCGCGGTTGGCCGGATCCACCAGGTCGCGGACGGGAACGAAGAACACGTCGTCGGTTTCGAGCTCGCTTGCCGGGTACACCTCACCCGGGTCGGGTGCGTACGCCACCACGGGGCGCACCAGCCTGCGGCTGCCACCGGTTTTCACCTGCCCCATCACCGCCAGCGGCACAACCCGCTCAGGGGCCAGCCCCGTCTCCTCGTACGCCTCGCGCAACGCCGCCGCCACCGGGCCTGTATCTGTGGCGTCGATATGCCCGCCCGGAAACGCCATCTGGCCGGAGTGGCTGCGCATAGACGGGGTGCGGTGCGTGATCAGCACCCGAGCGTCCTCCGGCAGTTCCTCCGCGTCCGGGTCGCCAGCGAACACGATGAGCACCGCCGCCTGGTCCTCCCCCGGCGTTTGCGGCACGCGCGGGCCCAGCATCGCTTTGACCCGCGCATCGCCCTCGCCAGCGCGTAGCTTATCCACGAGCCCCCGCAGCCACACCGGTGCCCGTTCCGGCTGCACGGCAACCATCACAGCACCCCGCGCACGGCCTCGGCCAGCTCCTCGGCTGAGGTGAATTCCTTGGCAAACACGCCGATTTTTTCCTCGCCTCGGAACACGACGGTCAGCGGCACCACCGGCGGCAGGCCGAGCGTGCCGGCGAACACGTTGGAGTCGTCCTCAAAGCTCGGCAAGTCCACGCCGAGGTCTTCCAACAACGCCGCGCCGCGCGCCCCATCGCGGTCCGCGTGCACGCCCACCACGGTGTACTCGGGGTGCGCGCGGGCGAACTCCTCCACCACAGGCAACTCCGCCCGGCACGGTTCGCACCACCACGCCCACACGTTGGCCACGGTGATCTCCTGCTGCGCGCCGGCGGCCTCGCCGCCTAGGCACGCCAGGTCCACGCCGCCGACTGCGCCTTCCGGGCAGTCCGGACGTCCAGTCACCGGGGCAGATTGCTTCTCGACGACACCGTCGCCAGCCGGGGGCGTGGCGTCGTCGACAAGCAACGCCCTGGCACCCGCAATGACCAGAAGAGTCACCGCAACGATCGCGGCGACGCTGACCCAGATTGTGCGCTTCACAGGCCCACCATCCTCAAAATGTGGTCGCGCTCGGGCCCGGTGACCAGTTCGGCGGCTTCCTCCGGGTCGGTTGGGCCGACGCCGAAGGAGGGGCAGTCGAACGCGATCGGGCAAGCGCCGCAGGCCGGTTTGCGGGCGTTGCAGACGCGGCGGCCGTGGAAGATGATGCGGTGGGAGAACATGGTCCACTCGCGGCGCTCGATCAGTTCCGCGATCGCGTGTTCGATCTTCACCGGATCCGTCTCTTCCGTGAGCATCATGCGCTTGACCAGGCGTTGGAAGTGCGTGTCCACCGTCAGCCCCGGGTAGCCGAACGCGTTGCCGCGCACCACATGCGCCGTCTTGCGGCCCACCCCGGGCAGGGTGATCAGGTCCTCGAGCTTCTCGGGCACCTCGCCACCAAAATCGGTGACCAGCTTCTGGCCCATCGCGATCAGGTTCGCCGCCTTGGAGCGGTAAAACCCGGTCGAGCGGATAATCTCCTCCACCTCTGCCTGGTTGGCCTCCGCGTAGTCGGCGGCCGTGGGGTACTTGGCAAACAGCGCCGGGGTGACCATGTTCACCCGCACGTCCGTGGTCTGCGCGGACAATGCCGTAGCAACGAGCAACTCCAGCGGGTTAGTAAAGTCCAACTCCGCGTGCGCATCCGGGTACGCTGCCGCCAACGTGCGGTTAATACGGCGTGCCCTGCGCTTACGCCCGATCGGAGTCTCTTTCCCCTTCGCGGCGGGATGAGCGCCTGGGCGGCGATGTTTCAATGGAGAGGTCGAAGCGGCCATGCCCAACATGCTAGCCGTACACTATGGGTATGACCTTTTTGCTTGTGGCGCTGAATCCGCTTGTGCTCGGGGTGTTTCCGCTTTTCATGGAGCATGTGGAAGCAGCGGTCATCGGCTAGCACAGTTCCCAGTCGCGGAAAGACTATCCCACTGATTAGTTGAGCTGGTAGAGTTCCAGTTTGTGTGACGGTCACCGCTAATGGCACCGTTCGTGACCAATCCCACGCAGAATGCGTGAGCGACAGTCTGAGGAGGACTCATGGAAGGCGTTCAAGACACTCTTGCCCGCGCCGGCATCTTTCAGGGCGTCGACCCTGACGCGGTCGCCGCGCTGATCAACGATATGGACACCGTGGATTTCCCGAAGGGCACCACGATTTTCGACGAAGGCGAGCCCGGCGATCGCCTCTACATCATCGTCGAAGGCAAAATTAAACTTGCCCGCCATGCGCCGGACGGTCGCGAAAACTTGCTGTCCGTGATGGGCCCGTCCGACATGTTCGGCGAGCTCTCCATCTTCGACCCCGGCCCGCGTACCTCCTCCGCAGTCTGCGTCACGGACGTCACCTGCGCCACCATGGACTCCACCATGCTGCGCGAGTGGATCGACAACCACCCGGAGATCTCCCAGCAGCTGCTGCGCGTGCTGGCCCGCCGCCTACGCCGCACGAACGCGTCGCTGGCAGACCTGATCTTCACCGACGTGCCTGGCCGCGTAGCCAAGACCTTGCTGCAGCTGGCAAACCGCTTCGGTGTACATGAGGGTGGCGCGCTCCGCGTCAACCATGACCTCACCCAGGAAGAGATCGCCCAGCTTGTGGGCGCGTCGCGTGAGACGGTGAACAAGGCATTGGCCACGTTCGCTCACCGCGGCTGGATCCGCCTGGAGGGTAAAAGCGTGCTCATTGTTAACACTGAGCACCTCGCTCGCCGCGCGCGCTAACGGAGGCGCCCGCGGCGGGTCGAGAATCCGCTACTTGGCGTTGAGGTAGCGCAACGCCACACGCGTCGACTGTTCTGCGGCACCGCGCAGGACCGGGTCGACATCGTCGTAAATCGCATCGACCAGCGTATTGATGTCCGCGTTATCGCCGTGCTCCTTCAGTGCCTGACGGATTTGATCCAGGCGCTGGTTACGGCGATCGATGTACTTGCGGGCGTACGCAGACAGGTCCTCACCTTCCGGGCCGTGGCCTGGAAGCAGCATGACACCCTTGCCCTTTTCCTCGAGCATTTCCAGGGTGTCCAGGTACGCACCCAGATCACCGTCGGTCTCAGAGATCATGGTGGTGTGGCGACCCGCAATGGTGTCGCCGGTGATGATGCCTTCCGGCTTACCGTCGGTGTCTTCGCCCGGGTAGACGAAGAAGCACACAGAGTCACTGGTGTGGCCCGGCGTAGCGACGACCTTCACGCGCGGGGTAACCCCCTCAACGGAGATCACTTCGCCGTCGGTGAGCGGCTCAGCGCCGGAGGTATGGGACGGATCAAGGGCGCGGACCGGTGCGCCAGTGAGCTGGCGGAACCGTTCCGCGCCGTCTGCGTGATCGTGGTGACGGTGAGTCAACAGAATCAAGGCGACCTTGTCGGCCTTTGCCTGCAGCACGTTGAGGTGGCCCTCATCGGCCGGGCCCGGGTCGACGACGATGCTCGCCTCGTCGCCCTCACCTCGGATCACCCAAGAGTTCGTGCCCTCGAGCGCCGCGTAGCTGGGGTTCGGCACCAGGACCACCGCGGCGTTGGGGGTCACAGGGCGCAGCTGGCTGTATGCGGGATGTTTCATGGCTCCCACCCTACCCCGTCACGGCTGCGCCGATGGGCAAACTAGCCTTCGAGCTCCACGACAATCTCAACCTCAACCGGGGTGTCCATCGGAAGGACAGCAACACCGACTGCGGAACGTGCGTGTGCACCGGCTTCGCCGAAGATCTCCTGCACCAGTTCGGATGCACCGTTGATCACGGCGGGCTGCCCCGTGAATGCCGGATCGGAGGCCACGAAGCCCACGATCTTGACCACGCGGGCGACGTTGTCGATGCCCACGTGTGCGTCCACTGCAGCCAGCGCGTTCAGCGCAGCCTGGCGGGCGTAGCCGTATGCATCCTCCTGGGGTACCTCGGCGCCAACCTTGCCGGTGGCCGGCAGCTTGCCGTCCACAAATGGCAGCTGGCCGGACGTCCACACCTGGTTGCCGGTGCGTGTTGCTGGGACGTATGCGGCCACGGGTGCGGCCACGGTCGGAAGTTCAATGCCCAGTTCTTTCAGGCGCTCAGACCACTGTGCCATTTACTCAACCTCTCGTTTCATGTAGGCGACAACATTGTCCGGGTTCGGACCCGGGGTGACTGCGACGAGTTCCCAGCCGTCCTCACCCCAAGAATCCAGAATCTGCTTGGTGGCGTGCGACAACAGCGGAACGGTTGCGTATTCCCATTTCTTCATGGGATTCACCCTACCTAGAGGCCAATAATTTCGCCGCCGCTGGACAGGTGGGTTGCCCAGTCCTTCACGTGCGGGTTCTTACGCAGTACTGCGCGGCGCTGACGCTCGGTCAGGCCTCCCCATACGCCGAATTCCACCTTGTTATCCAGTGCGTCTGCGCGGCACTCAGTCATCACCGGGCAGGCGCGGCAGATGGCTGCTGCCTTGCGCTGCTCGGCACCGCGAACGAAGAGTGCATCCGGGTCGCCGCCGCGGCACTGGGCCTGGGTGACCCACTCGCCACGGTCGAAGACCAGTGTTCCCGTGGAGTCGCACTTCTTGGAGGTGGTCGGTCGCAGGTTGGTTGCCGGTGCCTTTTTCAAACTCGTGGTCATCGTGCGTCTCCTTAGACGTCCTATCCCTATCCGGAAGCGGAGCGGACTCCTTTTATACAATCGACCGCATATTAGCGATCCCATGTAAATGGAATCACACAGGAAATTCCATGTCGAATGCATCACATTTTTGGGGGGAGCATGGTATTCCCCCACGCCACAGATTGAATTAAGGTGTTGGCGTGTCTGCCCTGAAAAGCTTAGGAAACCTGCTGGTCGCCGTCGTCGCATCAGCGCTTGTCATGGCGTTATGCCTGGCGCCGATCGCAGGTCTTGGGGGTGCCGCAATTGCGCGTACCGACGAGACCATGCAGTCCAATCTCTCCGACCTCACCCACGGCGACGTGCCGGGCGTGACCACGATTACGGACGTCAACGGCAAACCCATGGCGTGGATCTTCAAACAGCGCCGCTATGAGGTGCCCAGCGAGCAGATCTCGCAGTACGCCAAGGACGCGCTGGTTTCTACGGAGGACCGCCGCTTCTACGTCCACGAGGGCGTGGATATGCAGGGCTTTGCCCGCGCGCTGGTGACCAACGTGCTGGCCGGCGGTGTGGAGCAGGGCGCGTCCACGGTGAACCAGCAGTATGTGAAGAACTACCTCTGGCTCATCGACGCGGAAAACGAAGAGGAAGCCCTCGCCGCAACCGAGCAGTCCATCCCCCGCAAACTGCGCGAAATGCGCATGGCATCCGATCTAGACAAGACGCTGGAGAAGGACGAGATCCTTACCCGGTACCTGAACCTGGTGTCGTTTGGTCAGCACTCCTTTGGCATCGAGGCCGCCGCCCGGACCTACTTTGACACCAGCGCCGCCAAGCTCAACCCGGCCCAGGCTGCGATGCTGGTGGGCCTGCTGCAGTCGGTGGAGGCGCTCAACCCGTATACGAACCCGGAAGGGGCGGTGCGTCGTCGCAACGTAGTGCTCAACAACATGGCCGCTCAGGGCTACATCGAGCAGTCCGAGGCCGACCGCTGGGCGGGCGCCCCGTTGGGCATTCTGGACAAGCCGAAAACACTGCCGGAAGGCTGCATCACCGCCGGCGACAACGGCTTCATGTGCGATTACGCCCTGCGCTACCTGGCGGAAAAGGGCCTGGACCTGGACACCATCAAAAACGGGTCCTACACCATCAAGACCACGCTCGACCCGAACATCCAGCAGGTCGCACTCAACGCGGTGCGCAACAACGTCAGCCCGCACACCGCAGGCGTGGCGCAGGTGTTGGACATTGTGGAGCCCGGCGCGGACTCGCGCAACATCAAGGCGATGGTGTCTTCCCGCTTCTATGGCCTGGACCTGGACCAAAGCCAGACGATCCTGCCGCAGCCTGTGTCGTTGGTGGGCAACGGTGCAGGCTCCGTATTCAAGATCTTCACCGCGGCCGCCGCGCTTGAGCAGGGCTACGGGCTGAACTCCATGCTGAACACACCGGCGCGTTCCGTGGTGTACGGCATGGGCGCAGGCGGCGCCGCGAACTGTCCGCCGGGTGCATATTGTGTAGAAAACGCCGGCGTCTATGCACCGAAGATGAGCCTGCAAGACGCGCTTGCACAATCGCCGAACACCACCTTCATTGAGCTGATTCAGACCGTCGGTGTTGCCCCGGTCGTGGATCTTGCGGTGCGCCTGGGCCTGCGCTCCTACAAGGACGACAACTCGTTTGGGGACGGCCGCTCCATCGCCCAGGCCGCCAAGGAAGAAAACATGGGCTCGTTCACCCTCGGCCCCTTGGCCGTCAACGCGCTGGAACTGTCCAACGTGGGCGCCACCTTGGCCTCCAACGGGCGCTGGTGCGAGCCGAACCCGATCGCGAGCGTGACCGATAAGAACGGCCGTGAGGTCTTCATCGACCGTCCTGCCTGCGAGCAAGCCATCGACCCGGAGATCGCCGCCGCTTTGGCTGCCGGCATGTCGCACGACATTGTCGACGGCACCGGCGCCGACGCCGCAAAACGCAACCATTGGAGCGCACCCACCGCCGCGAAGACCGGCACGACCGAGTCGCACCAGTCCTCCGCGTTCCTCGGCTTCACGCTGGGCATGTCGGCGGCGCCGTACATCTTCAACGACGGCACCCAAACCACCCCGCTGTGCACCGCCCCGGTCCGCCAGTGCGGCGTGGGCAACCTCTTCGGCGGCAACGAGGCAGCCAACACCTGGTTCCAGGCCGCCGCGGGTGTGCCCGGCGCGGCCTCAGGCCTTCCGGCGGCGAGCGCGAAGTACCAGACTGGTGCGCGCCGCGCGGCCGTGGACTCCGTGGTTGGCCAGTACTCCTCCGCCGCGAAATCCCAGCTGGAGGCCCAGGGCTACAAGGTCGTGTTGAAGACGGTGCCGGGCGGCGGTGCCCCGGCCGGCCAGGTTGTGTCCATCACCCCGGCGGACGAGTCGCTCGCGCGCGGCTCCACCATCACCCTGAACGTCTCGGACGGCTCGGCCCCCTCCAGCACCGCGCCGAGCCCATCCCCGTCCCCGTCTGCTCCCCCGAGCCCCGCTGCCCCACCGGCGCCGGACTTCAGCGGCATCGAGCAATCGCTTAACGACGCCCGCGACGCCATCGCCAACGCCTTCGGCAACAACTAACGCGGCTGGCTAGCTCAGGCGGGCCTTGACAGCCTCGGAGATGCGCTTGCCATCAGCACGGCCGGCGGCCTTGGCGGTGGCGGCCTTCATGACCTGCCCCATCTGTGCCATGGAGGTGGCGCCGGTTTCGGCCACGGTGTCGTCGATAAGCACTGCGAGCTCCTCGTCCGTCAACTGCTTCGGCTGGTACGCCTCGAGGATATTCGCCTCGGCGAGCTCGGTTTCGGCGAGATCGTCGCGGCCGTTGGTCTGGTAGATCTCGGCGGACTCGCGACGCTTCTTAATCTCACGCGCGATGATCTTCTGAATCTCCTGATCATCCACCTCATGCTTCGACCCCTCGGTCTCAGCGGTCTGGATCGCCGCAAGCAGCATACGGATCGTGCCGGTGCGCTCCTTCTCCTTCGCCTTCATGGCTTCCTTGAGGTCTGCGCGGATCTGGTCTTTCAATGCACTCATGCCTGCGAGATTACAGTGGTGCGAGTGAAGACGTTGAAGAAAGCCGCCGCAGCCACCCTCGCCGCCGGAACCTCCGCACTCGCCTGGGGGTACACCGAACGCAACAACTTCCAACTGCGCGAATACACCCTGCCACTGCTGGAGCCAGGCGTGTTGCGCGAGCGTAACGAGTTCCGCATCCTCCACGTATCCGACCTCCACATGATCCCCGGACAGAAGGAAAAGGTGGAGTTCGTCTCCGGCCTGGACGCGCTCGACCCGGACCTGGTGATCAACACCGGCGACAACCTCTCCGACCTCGGCGGTGTTCCCTGGGTGCTCGACGCCCTCGGCCCGCTGCTCAACCGCCCCGGCGCGTTTGTCTTCGGCACCAACGACTACTGGGCCCCGCGCCCCGTCAACCCGCTGAAGTACCTCACCGGCGCCAAGCGCGAGCCGTCGTACGTGGACCTGCCGTGGGAAGGCATGCGCGCCGCGTTCATGGAGCGCGGCTGGCACGACGCCACCCATAACCGCCTGGAGTTCAAAGCCTCCGGCGTGCGCCTTGCTTTGGCGGGTGTCGACGACCCGCACCACGACCTCGACGACTACCCATCCATCGCCGGCTCGCCGAACCCCGACGCCGACCTGGCCATCGGCCTGCTCCACGCCCCCTACCGGCGCGTACTCGACGCCTTCGAAGCCGACGGCTACCAACTCGCCCTGGCCGGCCACACCCACGGCGGCCAGATCTGCCTACCCGGTGGTCGCGCCCTGGTCACCAACGCCGACATCGACCGCGAACGCGCCTCCGGCCTCCACCGCTACGGCCGCATGTGGATGGAGGTATCCAACGGGCTCGGCCAGTCCAAGTACGCACCCGTGCGCCTGTTCTGCCCGCCGTCCGCATCGCTGATCCGGGTCGTCGAGCGCGGGTAGACCGGCTGCGGGGTGGTCGGTTGCGGGCTGGTCGGTTGCGGGCTGGTCGGCCCGTCCGTTCGTCTGCCGCTCCGCTGCTTTGCCTGCTCCGTCTGCTCCGTCTGCTCCGTCTGCTCTGCCTGCTCCGCCGCAGGTCGCGCGAACTGCCTAAAAGACGATATCGGGATTTGGCGATTTTCCCGGAACGCGACCTGGGCTTTTGCAAAAACGAGGACGCAAATCCCGATATCGTCTTTTGTGGCGCTGGATCCAAGCCGCACCGCGCCGCACCGCGCCACCGCCACGCCGCCACCGCGCCACCGCCACGCCCCCACACCGGCAACAAAACGCACACAACCTGCCGTTTTGGCCAAACCGAACCCCAGGGGTATTGTGTTTCGAGTACCGCGGACAACAGTCCGAGATACCACCGGGATATGGCGCAGCTTGGTAGCGCGCTTCGTTCGGGACGAAGAGGTCGCAGGTTCAAATCCTGTTATCCCGACCAACACAACCCGCCTTCCGAGGCGGGTTTTCGCATTCGATAGTCCGTGTCGGCAGCGCCACGAAGATTTTTTCGCTCCCTGATCGAGTGCCCGTATCCTCCATCTTCGCCAGTCTCACGGTTTCTATATTGTGACGATTGGGTCAGAAAATGCTTGATTTAACTGATGCCAGTTCTATACTGGGGTTCTCGAGGGATTTGGGCTAAAACCCACCACCTCTCGAGCCGGCTGGGATTAAGTTCGCAGTCCCGGAAAGCGCAAGTGGTTGCGCGCTTCAAACTTGAGTGGCCTTTCATCTCTTCAGTGGGATGCGGGGGCCACTCTTTATTTTGCCCAGGCCACGCCCCCACGGCTTAACCCAAAGCTGGGCCTTGCCTCACACATCTACGATTTTTTGTCGCTCTTTTTGCTAGACCGCACATGCCGCAAATACACCAACGGCCCTACCACAGGTATGAACACCAGAAAGAGCACGATCCAGACATCCGACCATCGTCTGTTAGGTCGTCTATTAGGTTGCCTGAAAAATACAATCACGCTGGCAACTAATAGCACCACAGCCACAAACGTGAGCAACATAAAAACGTAATCGACCGGTGATGGTTCCAATGGAGAAACTCCATTGCCTAGCAAAGCGGCTAACTGCATTTGTGAAATCTCCATCCACCTCTGGTTCATCGCATTGCTTCTGACACGGTGTTTTCGCCCAGGATCCTAACAAGCAGTGCCCCCACCACCGCACGTTAACGCTGTCGCAACACGTCTTCCTGGACACTGAGGTGGTACAGCCCGTACACACACTCACACTCCGAGGAGGAAAACCATGACCAGCACCACCACCCGTATCGCCGCGTACGCAACCGCAGCAACGCTCGCGCTCGGCGCTGTCGCCGCGAACCCGGCGAACGCCGCCACCGTCGCTATGAAGGACAAGGACGGCGTGTGCGTCGTGAAGCTCGCGCCGGCCGAGAAGCGTTTCATCGAGTCGTGGTTCGACGAGTCGAAGGCGATTGGTGACTACGAGCAGGCCCGCGACCTCATCGCGGCGATCGAGCAGGTCTACCCCGGCGTTGTCGCGGAGAACGAGAAGGCGCTCAAGGGTGAGAAGGCGGAGTTTGGCAAGGTGTTGCCGGAGGGTCTCGTCGCAAAGTATGCGGATGCGCAGAAGACGATGAAGGAGTCGGAGCCGACGGTGAATCGCACGCTGGAGGCGATTGACACGGATTCGTGGCGCGTTGGCCCGGAGGACACCAAGCGCACGGAGACGCCGCTGACCGCGAAGGATGGCGACGTGTACAAGGCGTGGACGGAGACCCCGTCCGGGAAGGTCGCCGCGAAGCGCATGCTTATCGACGACGCCGACGCCACCGCCGCCGAAACCTGCACCAAGGGCATGCGAGCGGACGTGAAATACCCCACCGCCAAGGCGGACGTGAATGTGCCGGCCATTGTCGGTGGGGTGATTGCGGCGCTGCTGGTGATCGCAGGCCTGTTCTTCGCGCTGCCCCACTTCGGCATCAAACTGCCGATGCTGGGCATGTAGTTCTCCCCGAAACCGACCCTGTCTCCTCATCCACGTTGGAGGCAGGGCTTTTTACCACCTCGCACTGAGTGTGTTGTGAATCATATTCCATGTTTTACTGCGACCTGCATCATAGTTTCTGTAGCATTCGTTCATCCCGCTTTCTGGAAGGAATGATCGATGACGACAACTGCAGATATTTCTCCTCCCCATGAGCGGAAAATGCTCTCTACATGGGAGGTGACTGCCATCTCGGTGGGGTTCATGGCCCCGGTGATGGCAATGTCACTGAACGGCATCGGTGTGGCGGGGCTTGTCGGCAAAGCCGTTCCGTTCGCATTCGCAGTGGCATTCGCTGGCGCAGTGTTCGTTGCTTACGCCTTTGTACGGCTATTGCAACGAGTTACGCACGCCGGCTCGGTGTACGCCCTCGCTGGCGTGACAGTCGGACCAAAAGCCGGGTTCTTTAGTGGTTTCGCATTGCTCGGCACATACATTTTCATGACTACATGCATCCTCGGTGCATGCTCGGTGTTTTTCGAAGCGATGCTGACGGAGCTCTCTGCCGGATCTTCACAGTTCGTCGGCATTTTGGTTCCGTTGTTCATCGGAGCGCTAGGACTGTACCTCAACCTGCGAAACTCCACTTCGGCCGCGAGAGTCACACTGGTAATCGGCCTGATCGGCATCATCGCCATGTTGATTCTCTCCGTCGTGATCCTGTCAAAGGTAAGTGCCGGCACAGCGCCGTACGAAACATCGATTGATCTTGGAGCACTCACTCCTGCAGGAAACTCATGGTCCGCGATCATGACCGCATCGGTTTTCGCCTTCTTGTCCTGGGCCGGATTTGAGTCTGGTTCCTCACTCGGGGAGGAAACAACGGAGCCGAAAAAGACGGTCCCTAAGGCTCTCTTGCTCGCGGTGGTTACCGGCGGTGTCATTTATGTATTCGTCATGTTTGCTCAGACAATCGGTTTCGGCACTGACGAAGCCGGCGTTGAACGCTTCGCAGGTGCATCGTCGACACTGACCGAGCTCGGCTCCGCGTACATCGGCCAATGGTTCGCGGTGCTGATCTCTGTCATCGCGTTCTCGGTGGCATTTGGCGCGTTCCTCAGCTCGAGTACTGCGACGTCACGCCTCATTTACACTCTCGCCCGCGATGGTTTCGGCCCGACCGTTTTTGCAAACCGCGATCCGCACACTCGTGTTCCGAAACAAGCAGTATGGGCGACCAACATTATCGCGTTGGTGTTTGCGCTTGGAATGGCATTCGCTGGCCGAACCAATGTTGAGGTCTATTACTGGTACGCAACTATTGCGACGCTGTGCATGGTCATCGCCTATGGCATGGCTTCTGTTGGCGCGATCCGGTTCATCCTGAAAAAGGAATCCTCCATTCCCGTCTGGGAAATCGTTTTCCCAATCTTGGCGCTGGGCTACCTCGTTTACGTTTACCTCATCCAAGTCGTGGGACAGGTTGCACCGTACACATATTTCCCCTGGCTCTCTGGCGCGTGGTGCTTGTTGGGCCTCGCAATCATCATCCTCAATCCCAAGCTTGCCCAGAACATTGGGCAGAAACTTACGAAAGAAGACATTGACGCATGAGCATCCACAACAACGGCACGTTCACGTTCCTGGCAACCACAGATATCTCCGCACGCACTAAAGGACGGGCGATAAGCACCAAAGATTTTGAAAAAGGTGCGAGCGTTGGCTGGGTTCCAGCGAATCTAGGCATCGGGCCACTCGGTCACATTGTCGATGGAATTCCCTACGATGCCACTGGTGATATTCGTCTTGTGGCAGATGCTGATGCAACCTATGAAATCGCCGGTATCCCGGAAATCCCAACGTTTTCTTTGAGCTTCGCAAACCTGATCAACACCGATGGCACTCCGTGGGAATCTTGCGCCCGTAACTTCCTCAAGGAAGCGGTCGACGAGCTTCGCGACCGACATGGGTTAGTCATGACCGCAGCGTTTGAGCATGAGTTCACCGAACGCCACACGAAAGAAGCGACACACCCATTTTCGTTCGCTAGCTTCGTCGACGGAGAGCCAGTGGGGAGTGCACTCTTCAATGTTCTGGAAAACGCAGGTGTAAACCCAGAATGCTGGCTGCCGGAGTATGCGCCGTATCAATACGAGCTGACTGTCAAGCCGACAGACCCTGTTACTGCTGCGGATCGTGCAATTTTGGTTCGCGATATTGTCCGCACTGTTTTTAAGGCCTACGACCGTGAGGTCACTTTCTCCCCTGTTCCGGTTGCCTCCGAGGGCGGTTCTGGAGTTCATGTCCATTACGGGTTGTACGGCACCGACGGCGAAGTTGTCGCATTTGATCCGGACGGACCCGGGCGGATGTCGCGCATTGCGAGTCAGTTTAACGCGGGACTGGTTAAGTACGCTGCGCCGATGACCTGCTTATTTGCCCCATTGACAGTTAGCTACGAGCGCCTCAAGCCACACAATTGGTCGGTTGCCCAAGCATTCTGTGGCGAACAGAACCGTGAGGCTTTGGTACGCATTTGTCCGACGAACGAAGCCGACGGACGCACACCGGATAAACAGTTCCACTTCGAATTCCGCGGCGGCGATATCGGCGCTAACCCTTGGATCCTGATGGGCATGATTATCCGAGCGGGGATGGCCGGAATAGAGGAAAACCTCGACCCAGTGCCGGTAGTGACTGGCGACGATTACTCTGAGCTCGAATCGCAGGACAACGAAAACCTACCTGCGAGCCTTAAAGAAGCCCTAGACCGTTTTGAAACAAACGAGGTCGTACGCTCTTGGTTCTCAGATGCCTGGGTAGAAACATTCTTGAAGGTCAAGCGCGACGAGATCCAGCATCTGAAGGACAAGAGCATCGTTGAGCAGTGTGAGGTTTACGCGAATGTCTACTAACAACGAGTTGCAAGATGCTATCGATCGGATCCCCCTCTTTGATCACCATTGCCATGGCGTGGTCACAGACACTCTAACCCGCGAGGAATTCGAGGCGCTCATCTCTGAGTCTTCAAGCGCGGCCACTCCAGGTACGACACGGTTCGACTCGCAGATCGGTTTCCAGGTCCGCAACCTGTGTGCACCGGTTCTGGGACTTGATCCGTTCGCAAGTCCTGACGACTACATCGCCGCCCGTGCTGAACTCGAATCAGAAGAAGTCAACAAACGCTTCATCCGCAGGACCGGTATCGCGGAGTTCGGCGTGGAGACCGGACATGCCGCTGACACGATCACTGACCCGGATGCTTTTCGACGAACATCTGGAGGCACTGTTTACGAGATTGTCCGACTCGAGCGTGTCGCAGAGCAAGTGGCAGAAGCTGTTCGTGATGGTGAAGCCGTTGGTGACAAAGCCACTGAATTCCTCACCCAGCTCGGAGTAACGCTTGACGAGCATCTTGTTACAGCAGCTGGTGTGAAGTCCATCGCTGCATACCGAACTGGTCTCGATTTCGATGCAGATCGCCCCTCTGAACAGGAGGTACTTGCAGCGGCGGAAAGGTTTGTAAGAACCTCCGGGAAGCTTCGACTAGAGGACAGCACTCTCATTCGCCATTTGCTGTGGTTCGCCATCGATCGTGCGCAGGTGATCCAACTCCACATCGGCTACGGTGACGACGATGTGGACTTGCATCGCTGCAATCCGCTACTACTCACGAATCTGTTCCGCGCCTCTCTAGAATCCGGTGCCCGCTTCACCCTGCTGCACTGCTATCCGTTCCATCGAGAGGCGGGCTACCTTGCAGATGTTTTCCCACACGTGTACTTCGATGTTGGACTGGCTATCAACTACACCGGTGCCCGGTCACGCGCAGTAATTGCGGAGTCACTGGAACTGGCACCTTTCGGCAAGATTCTGTTCAGTACAGATGCGTTCGGCCTACCCGAGCTTTATTACATCGGTACTTTGCTGTTCCGTGAAGGACTTTTGTCAGTGCTTGAAGAGTTTCACAAACACAACGGATGGCCAATCGATGAATGCATCCGCGTCGCGCAAATGATCGGATTCGAAAACGCACAGCGCTTGTACGGTGTATCTACAACTAGCAGCAACGAAAAGGAGCCAAGCTAAGGATGCGCGAAAACCTTCAACAGCTGGCGGAACAGTGGGTTTCTGAATTCAACAAGTACCTCAGCGATGTCGTGGAGCTACGGAAACAAATTCACAGTTCTCCCTTCGTGAGTGGCGAAGAACAGCCCACTACTGACTTGATGATCGAAACGATGAGCGTACGACTCGAGCCGGTTGCTCAAACTGGCGCGGTCGGCCGAATCGGGCCGACAGAGGGTGCGTCCATCGGCATCCGAGGAGAGTTAGACGCACTGCCGGTAACAGAGGAGACGGGGGTGGAATGGTCATCAACAAACGATGCGATGCATGCCTGTGGTCACGACGTACACCTTGCAGCCTTGGCCGGTGTGATCAGAGCAGCGAAGAACCTCGATCTGCCATATGGCCTTGTACCAATCCTGCAGCCGCGTGAGGAAACGTACCCATCCGGTGCGCTCGACATCGCAGAGTCCGGAAAACTTCAACAACTCGGCGTCCGCCATGTCATCGGCGCACACGTTCACCCCTCAATTCCCACGGGTGCAGTTGCCGCAGGCTCTGGATTTGTCAATGCTGCTGCTGGCGAGATTGCAATCTCGGTAACCGGTAAGGGAGGCCACGGTGCGTACCCACACAACGGGTGTGACGCCGCTGTTCCCACGGCGCAAATCGCTGTAGGTATCTCGGAGGTTGTACGCAGGATCGCCGACCCAATGTCGCCTGCTTTGGTAAGCATCGGCACTATCGCGGTAGGACAGGGGGCAGCGAATGTTTTGCCACGGTCGGGACGGATCTTCGCTACTGTCCGCAGCACTACGTCTGCGATTAATGAGCGCATCGTTGAGGCAATCCGCACAATGGCAACCGGTATCGCAACTGGATATGGTTGCACCGTCAATGTGGAATACAAACCAGGCGAACCGGAGCTCGTAAACGCCGAAGTTTTGTCAGAGAAATTCGATGCCTACGCCGCTTCCCTCGGCATCGCGAATGCAGAGACGATGCGTTCGATGGGCGCCGACGACTTCTCATTTTATGGAGAGATCTGCCCATCCCTCATGTGCTTTGTCGGTGTCGCAGACAGCGAGAAAGAAACGGCGTCTCTGCACGATCCATCATTTCTCCCGTCCGACGAGGCGCTGTCAAACGTAGGTAAGACAATGATCGCTGGCTACATTGCTGCAGCCGAAGCCATCTCGGAAGGTGAAGGCTAGCCAATCCCCACGCCGATTGGCAGTTAGCAAAATTGCCACCGAGAACACATCTTGTTCTCGGTGGCTATTTTTAGTTTCTAGTTCTGGCTAGAACTTCGCGATCGGGCCGAGGGCGCCGTCGACAGCAAACGGTGCCAGCAGGGCAATCAGGGAGATCAGGCCCGCGATGCCTGCGATGGCCAGGGTGGCGATGAGCGCCGGGGAGTCGACGGAGGAGCCGGCGGCGGTGTTCTCGTCGGTGGTCTCCTCCACCGGCTGCATCTTGTTCTCAAAGGTCAGATTGTGGTTGACCGGATCGATGCCCAGCGCGTTCAGGCTGGCAAAGAAGAGGTCGGTCTGGTCGATCTGGCCGGTGAGGTTCGCGGCACCCGGGCCGGAGGCTGCGACACGCAGCTGCGCACCGGTGTGCTGCTGGCCGCCGAGCGCATCCTCGTCTTCGTTGGTCTTGGATGTGGCGAAGTTGACGGCCATGGTGGAGCCTTCAACCGTGGTCAGCTGAGTGACGCGACCAGCGGTGTTCTGGTTCTCGTAGGTGATCTGTGCGGTGTGAGCGTGGTCGGCGGTGGCGACGATCAGGGTCTCCTCACCGGTCTTCTCCACCCAATCCTGAACAGCCTGGACGGCCTCGTCAAGCTGGCCGACCTCGCCGATCAGGCCACAGGCGTCAGCCTGGTGGTCGGCCTTGTCCGGCGAGGCGGACTCGACCTGGAGCACGAAGCCCTTGTCGTTCTGCAGCAGCTCCAGCGCCTTGGAGGTCATGGCTGCCAGACGCGGAGTCTCAGCGGTGAACTCCGGGTTAGCAACGCAGGTGGCCGGCTCGAGGTCACCACCGTCGGTGGTCGGAATGGACTGGTTCAGCGCGCGCGGCATGTTGCCCTCGGAGAACAGACCGAGGACCGGCTTGTCGGCGTTTGCCTCTGCGATCGCGTCGAGCTCGGAGGCGTTAGTGACAACCTGGTAGCCATTGTCCTTCGCGTTTTCCAGGACAGTCTTACCTGCGGTCCAGGTGTTACCGTTCTCGCCCCACTGGCCGCCCTGGACGACCTCGGTGTTGAAGTAGCTGCGGCCGCCACCGAGGGTGACGTCTGCACGCAGGTCAACGATCTGCTCGGAGATGGAGCCAAGACCGCCGTTTTCACGCAGCTGCTCGCCCTCTGCGACCTTCTTGTCGCCAGACGGTGCGTAGTAGGAACGCTTGATTGCGTGTGCAGCGAAGGCTGCCGGGGTGGCGTCCTGGATCTCGGCGGTGGTGACGTTACCGATCTTCAGGCCCTTGGCCTTTGCGATCTCGCCGAGGGTGGCAACCGGCTTGCCGGCGTTGTCCACGCCGACCGCGCCGTTGTAGGTCTTCACGCCGGAGTTCCATGCAGTGCCGGTTGCAGCGGAATCACCGACGTAGTTCGGCAGGCCGGTTTCCTTGTCCAGGGAGAAGGTGGTCAGGTAGCCGGTGTAGTCGAGGTCGTCGAGCCCCTCGAAGCGGCCTGCGGAGCCCTTAAGGTAGTTACGCGCTGCAGTGATCTCGGAGTCGCCGGTGCCGTCGCCGATGAGCAGGACGACGTTCTTCGCCTTGGCGTTGTCGATGCCCTGGCCCTCGGTGCCGAACTGGGCACAGTCGCCGACCTTCGGGGCCTCGCCTGCAGAGACGAGGTAGCACAGCTCGTCACCCGGCTTCGCCTTCGAGCGGTTCGCCAGGGAAGCAACCTTGGCGCCCTTGTTGATCTTCCACGGCTTCTGGCCACCCTCGGTGCCGCCGTTGAGTCCGAGCGCGTTCGCCATAGCGTAGAAGGCGTCAGTCTGATCGAGCTGACCGTTGACGTTCTCGGAGCCCGGGCCGAAGCCTGCGATGCGCACCTGGGTGCCGGTGTGCATCATGGAGAAGTTCGGGGTGTCGAACGAGTCGCCGTTTTCCTTCTTGTCAAAGACCGGGTTGCCGTTCTCATCCAGCCACGGCTGGGTGCCGAAGCCGATGGACATGGTGGTGCCGTCCTTCGGCGTCTTCAGGCGAGTTACGGCGGACACTGACGGGCGGCCGTCCGGGATGATTTCCGCGGTGTGCGCGTGGTCGGCGGTGACAACGATCATGGTCTCACCGTCAGCCTTGGCAAAGTCGAGGGCTTCCTTAATAACCTCGTCGATTTGCTGGGTCTCTCCGATCATGCCGCAGGCGTCGGCTGCGTGGTCTGCCTTGTCGATGGATGCGGACTCGACCTGGAGGAAGAAGCCCTTGTCGGCGCTCTTGTCGTCGAGAAGCTCGATGGCCTTCTTGGTCATCTCGGCTGCGGACGGCTCGTCGCCGCGATCAGCTTCCTTGCAGACCTCCGGCTCGGTGGTGCCGTCGGACTTCACCGGCACGGTCTGCTCGAACTTGCGGGTCATGTTCTTGTCGTGGAACAGGCCGAGCACCGGCTGGTCCTGGTTCGCGACGGTGATGCCCTCGAGGCCCTGCTTGTCGTCGACAACCTGGTAGCCCTTGGCAATCGCGTTTTCGCGGACGGACTTGCCGGCCTCCCAGTCGGCGCCGCCGTCATTCTTGTCGGTCAGGAACGGGTTGCGGTTCTCGCCACCCTGCTGAACCTCGGCGTCGAAGTACTTGCGGCCGCCGCCCAGGGTGACGTCGGCGCGGGTGTCGATGATCTGCTCGGAGATGGAGCCGAGACCGCCGTTTTCGCGAGCTTCAGCGCCCTTGACCGGTTTCGCGTCGCCGGACGGCGCGTAGTAGCCGCGCTTGGAGATGTGCGAGTGCATCGCGCCCGGGGTCGCATCCTGGATCTCTGCGGTGGAGACGTTACCGGTGCGCATACCGGCGTTCTTCGCCATCTCCAACAGGTTCTCGTGCGGCTTGCCGGTGATGTCAACGGACAACGCGCCGTTGTAGGTCTTCGTACCGGTGGACCAGCCCGTTGCGGACGCGGCGGAGTCGGTGACGTACTGACGCTTGCCGTCCTTGCCCACGGCGAAGGTCGTGTAAGCACCTGCCGCAGTCAGCTCGTCGAGGCCCTCGAAGCGGCCGTTAGCGCCCTTGAGGTAGTTACGAGCAGCAGTGATCTCCTGGTGGCCCATGCCGTCGCCCAGGATGAAGATGACGTTGCGTGCCTGGGCGTCGGTGTTGCCCTGGCCGCCCTTGCCAAACTGGGTGCAGTCACCCGGCTGCGGGGCGACGATGTTGCCGTTGGAATCGATGGAAATGCAGGTGTCCTTGCCGTTGAAGGACTGCTCCGCCGACTGTGCGAGGGAGGTAGGCAGGTTCGCAATAGCCAACGCAGAAGCGCTGACTACCGCGGTAGCTGCTTTTAGCGAGAAACGCATGTTGGGTTCCTTATAACGAGAAGCCGAAGAATATGAAACGGTTTTTGAACCGATACGCACCCTAAACACAGCAAATTTCTAATAAGGAACACTCAGGTGAATTTTAGGTGACGGCAGATGCGAAAAGGGCGGCACCCAACCGGGTACCGCCCTTCGCTTACGCGTTCAGACTACTTACTGGAGGAGCCTGCGTTCTCCGACGAACCTGCGTTCTCCGATGAGCCCTTGCTTGACGACGAGCCCGTCTCGCCCGAGGACGTCACACGCTCCGAGGAGCCCAGCACCGTCATGCCGTTGTTGAAGCCTTCCTCGCGGCAGGCCTGTGCAATCAGCACACCGGTGAGGCTGGCTGCGGCGATGACACCGAGCGCAATGCCCAGCGGCTGGAGCTGCTCGCCGTAGCCTGCGAACTGGCGGTTGATGGCGTCTGCCTTCATCTGCAGTTCACGAGCCCACTCAGGCTGCTCCCACTGGCGGCCGCGGTTACCGTGGCCCCAATCGTGCTTCGGCATGGACTCCTGGAAGCGAGCGTTGAGCTCCGCGGATGCCTTCTGGATTTGCGGACCAAACGCCTCGTTCACGCCGTAGCCAATGCCAGCGAGGACGCCGATCGGCAGCAGCCACAGGATCGGGCTGTTCTTCGCAAACGCGTTGGCCACGCAGCGCTTCGCCTTATCGGAAGAGCCTTGCGGGTCCTTCGGATCGGCAGGCGTCGACGGATCGGTCGGCTTGCTCGGCTCAGTCGGCTCGCTCGGATCAGCCGGCTTCTTCGTGCCAACCTTGATGATCAACTTCTGCGCAGGAACCTCGACGAAGCTGCCGTCTTCACGGTGGATGCGCTCGCCAGGCTTACCCGGCTGCACAACCTCGTGCTTGCCAGCTTCAAGTTCGGAGTCCTCGATGACCTCGTAGTCGTAGGCGATCTCCTCAGTCCAGCTGGTGCCCGCCGGCGGCTTGGTGCCAACGCGGACTACGCGCTCGACTGGCTTCTCCACCATCTCGGCGACAGGCTTGCCGTCGACAACCTTGATGGTGTAGCGGCCGTCCTTACCAGCAACGTCTTCGACTTCCTCGCCTGGCTTCAGGTTCGGGTCGTAAACGATCCTGGTGGTGTAGCGGACGTTGATATCGAGCTCACCTTCCGGCGTCGGCTGATCCGGGTTCTCCGGGTCAGTCGGGTCGGCCGGCTTGGTGCCGATGAGGATGACGTGATCCTGCTTCTCAACGAGCGTCTCTTCGGTGCCGTCAGAGTTGTGCTGAACCAGGCCGGGCTTACCTTCCTGTTCAACCTTGTGCTCACCCGCCGGGATGGTGGGGTCAAGCTTGACCTTCACCTCAAACGGGATCCGTTCCTTCCACTCCTGACCAGCCGGCGGCTTGGTGCCAACACGGATGATCTTCTCGACTGGCTCCTTCACGACCTTCACCGAAGGCTGACCATTCTCGACGGTCACCTCGACCTTGCCGTTCGCACCTTCCTGGTCCACGATTTCCTGACCAGGCTCGAGCGTCTCGTCGTAGATGATCTTCGTAGTGTACGGAAGCTCGACTTCCTTCGGCTCGACCGGTGGGGTCGGCTCGTCGGTCGGCGGAGTCGGCTGCTCCGGCTCATCGGTCGGCGGCGTCGGATTCGCAGGCTTCTTGGTGCCGATGCGGATGACCGCATTCTTCGGTTCCTTCGTGCGCTTCGTCTCGACGACTGGGTCGCCGGACGGCTTGCCGTCGACAAGCTTCTGCGTCGACGTCACGACCTCTTCACCGAACTCGCCCTGCTCGATGACCTGCTTGCCCTCTTCGAGGTTCGGGTCCTCGATGACGTCAGTGCCGAACTCAACGGAACGGGTCGTGGAAGAGACCACGCTGTCGTCCTCAAGGCCCGGGCCGAACTCGACGATTCGCGGAGTCGGCTCGGTGCGATCGGTGACCTCGGTCTTGGTGGCTTCACCGCTGGTACCTGTGAAGGTTGCAGTGTAGGTGGCTTCGCCGTCCTTGCCTTCCTGAACAACCCGAACCTCACCCGGAGCGAGCTCCGAGTTCGGGCGCAGCTCCGTCGGGTACGGGATGGGCTCCTTCCACTCCACCTTGTCGGTAGCAGTTGCCTGCTTGGTGCCGACCTTGATCACCTTGGTGACCGGCTCGGTGGTGGTGGTTTCGCTGCCACGCGTTGCCTCGACGACCTTGCTGTTCACGATCTTCTGGGTGATCTTGGTGATCTTCTCACCAGGCTTGCCCTCGGTGACGACCTTGTACTCGCCGGCAGGGATCTCCGGGTCGTACTCGATTACGGTGTCGAACGGAATCGGCAGCTTCTCTTCCAGCTCGTACGAGCCATCGGTCATGGAACCGACACGGACAATCTTCTTCTTCGGCGCCTTGGTCTGCTCGACGGTGATGCTCGGCTCGCCGTCTGGCTTGCCGTCCTTGATCTTCTGGGTCGAGGTGATCAGTTCCTCGCCCTTCTCGCCTTCCTGCTCGACCTTGGTCTGGCCGACCGGCACCGTGTTGTCCACGATGAACTCGGTCTCGAAGTTGACCTCGCGGGTCGTCTTCGACGTCAGCGTCTGGTCAGGAGCGGTCGGACCGTATTCGATGATCTCGTTGACCGGATCCTTGGTCTGCTTCTCCGTAGGGGTGACCGAAGAGTCGTCGCCCTTGGAGGTGAAGTTGGCCGTGTAGGTCTTCTCGCCCGGCTCGCCCTTCTGGACGATCTTGATCTCGCCCGGCTTCAGATCCTTGTTCGGACGGGTTTCAACCTCGAACGGAACTGGCGCCTTCCACTCGACCTTCTCAGAGGTCTCGGACGGCTTGGTGCCGACCTTGATCACCTGATCGACAGGCTGCTCGGTGATCTTCTCCTCAACGGTGGCCTCGCCATCCGGCTGGGAGTTGGTGACCTTCTGGGTCACCGTGGTGGTCTTCTTACCCGGCTTGCCTTCGGTGACAACCTCGGACTTGCCAGCAGGCAGGTTCGGGTCGTACTCGATCTTCACACCGTACGGAACCTCAGACTCGACGGTCTTCTTGGTCTCACCAGCGGTCTTGGTACCGATGCGGATCTTGGCCTTCTTCGGGGCCTTGGTCTGCTCGATGTTGATGCTCGGCTCGCCGTCCGGCTTGCCGTCTTTGATCTTCTGGGTGGAGGTGATGGTCTGCTCACCCGGGACGCCCTCTTCGTCAACAACTTGCTGGCCGGACTCGAGGGTGTCGTCGTAGACGTACTCGATCTCGAACGGAACTTCCTGGGTCTTCTTGCTGGTCAGTTCCTGATCAGGGATACCCGGGCCAACCTCGATGATGCGAGTAACCGGTTCCTTGGTGGTCTCTTCCTCAGCAACCTGTGCCTCAGAGCCCTTGGAGGTGAACTTGGCGGTGTAGGTCTTCTCGCCGTTCTCGCCTTCCTGGACGGTCTTCATCTCGCCAGGCTTGAGGTCCGGGTTCTCGCGCACCTCAGTCGGGTACGGAATCGGGAACTTCCAGGTCACGTCCTTGGCGCTCTCAGCCGGCTTGGTGCCGATGACAACGACCTCGTTCGTCGGCTCCTCGGTGCGCTCCCAGGTACCGTCCTGGTTCATCTTCTCCGCGCCAGGCACACCCGTGGTCTCAACCTTGTAGGTGCCGGCAGGGATGGAGTTGTCGTACTTGTACTCGACCTTGAACGGCACCTCGCGCGTGGGCGCATCCTCCACGTTCACCGTTGCTGTGGTGGTGTCCTTGGAGCCGTCCTCATACGTCACGATGACCGGGACGTTGATCTTGTCGCCTGCCTTGGCAGTTGACGGCGCGGTGGAGATGACGTTGCCCTGCTTGTCCAAGCCGACAATCCAGTCACCGTTTGCGGTTGCAATCTTGTAGGTCGGGTTGCCGTGAGCGTTGTTCTCACCAGTGGGTTCGCTACCCGCTGGGAGCCCCGCCGGGTCAATGACAAACGGGTCTACAGCCGCATAGTTGACGTCTTGCGGCTTGTCCACGCTCAATGGCGAGGTAACCGTGCCGCCTGGGCTGACCGTCTCAGTCGGGAAGGTCGGATTGGCCTCCCAATTGTTGGTCATCTTCACCACGGTGGCCACGGGGACCTCATCAATCGAACCATCAGGGTAGGTGACGGAGACGTTGTACCTGTGCTTGTCGCCAGGCTTGGCGTTTGCAGGCGGGGTCACTGAAACTTCGCCGGTGGCGGGATCGATCTTGTACGTCCAGCCGTCGACAGTAGTCTCAGTGACCGGCTCATCGCCCTGCATACCGAAGGAGAAGGTCGAACCATCCGGAATGTTGTTCAGGTTGATGTTTCGCTTCAGCTCTTCGCCTGGGCCCGCATCCTGCACGGAGTAGGACGGCTCATAGACGTCCTTCTGCGACTCCCTCACTTTGAACGGCGCCAAGATAATGTCCTGGGAACCGTCGAGGTAGGTCACGGTCACAGGCACCTGAATGCCGTCGCCCGCCTTGGCCGTCTTCGGCGGCGTTGCGGTGACAACGCCGGTTTCATCAACCTTGACTGCCCAACCATCAACAGTGTCAGGCACGCTGTAGCGCTTCGACACGTCCGTAGCCAGGTCGCGATCAGGGACCTTCGTGTCCTCCGTGATGGAGGAGGCAACACCCTCGCCCGGCTTGGTGGTCTTCTGCTCGTACTTCGGCTCATAAATCTGACGGTGCTCGCCCTGAGCCACCACAGTGGCGATCGTGAAGTCCGTCGAACCATCCTTGTACGTCACACGCACGGGAATGTCCGCGGACGAGCCCGGCAACACGCGAGCAGCAATTGGCGTCTTGATCTCGCCCGTAACCGGGTCAATCTTCACCTGGTCCCAGGTGAGGTTACGCGGCGGCGCAATGTAGTCCGGGTCATTCGGGTCAGTGACCAGGGAGAAGCGCGGCTCCGAGGCGTCGCTGAGGTTCTTGCGGTCAACCTGGCTTGTCACCGTTGTTCCGGTCTTTCCCATCACCGTTGGGTACGACGGCTGGTTGGCACGCGCGTGGGTCCCAACCACCGTGAAGTCTGCCGGCACCTCAGCCGTAGAGCCATCCGGATAGGTGACATGTACCGGGATGGAGACGGACTGACCATTCGGAACGCTTGGGCCTGGGGTCGCGGTGATGGTACCGCTTTCGTCAATAGTGAACTCCCAGTCCTTCGGCCACTGATTCTTCGGCGGCAGCTTGAACGTAGCCAACTTCGGATCGGTCAGGAGGCTCTGGAACTCGGTGCTCACCGACTCCCCTGCCTTGGTCAGCTTCGGCTGGTAGTGCGCGGTATCCTCACCCGACTTGTCACCGATCACGCTGATGGTGCCGGTAGTGATCTGCGGGTTTGCGCCGGTGGCATAATGCACCTTCACCGGCACGGTCAGCTGTGCGCCAGGGAAAACATTAGGCGGGATGGTGGTGGACAGTACACCGGTGTCCGGGTCGATCTGGAGCGTCCAATCCCCAGTCGTGTACTCGGTGGAGCCGTCCTCGAACGTGTAGCGGTTCGGCTCTTCGTCCGTGTCCTTGCCCCCCTGCCCCACCGGGGGCATGACCGGCTGGAGCGACACTTCCTCATTATTTTTACCGGAGACCGCGGTGTAGTCCGGCACCTTCACATTGTTGATCACCTGGAAGGTCAGCTTGACAGTGTCGCTGGTGCCATCCGGGTAGATGCCCTTAATCTCTGGGGAGATCGTGGAGAAGTTCGGAGCGTCTAACGGTGCGGTCGCGGTGACCGTGCCGTCGTCACCCACCTTGACAGTCCAGCCCTCCGGCACAGTGCTCGGATCGACTTCATACTTCGTCGGCTGGACGGGGTCGCGGTCTTCAAAGACAGGATCCCAAGTCAGCTGCGCGTCGATGGGTTGGCCCGGAACACCCGTGGTGGTCCCAGGGCTAACCAGCGTAGTGACCTGGGTGTTATTGGGGTCCACAACAACAAGTAGCGGAATGATGTCACGGGAACCGTTGGAGTAGGTCACAATGACGCGCGGCTGCGCGAAGGTCCCTGGCCGCGGGTCCTTTGGCGCGGTGACGGTGACTTCATAGGTATTGGGATCCATCTTGACATCCCAACCCGAATAGACGTTCTTCTTGTCCAGCTTGACCTCGGCATCAACGCCGCCGTCCTCACGCTTCTTCACCAGGTCCGCAATCTTGTCCCCGGCTTCCTTGAACGTGACCACCTGGCGTTCCTTGGTGGGCTTATTGTCTTCCACGCCGGAAATAATTGCCTGCTGATCGGGGTCATACTTCGGGTCGTGGAACTGGGTGTCGTCGAAGCTCCACTGGTGGTTGGCGATTACGTTCGGCTTGTTATAGCGCGGCAGCGAGTTGGAGCTGTCGAAGGCCTGACCTTCGCCACCGTTGTTGTTCTCAACGGCTACTTGGAGCTGTTCCACAGAACGAGGCTTGGCCAGCACACTAAAGCGCATGCCCTGCTGATCGCTCAGTTTCGTGCCCTTGTACTTCGGCATGGTGTAGAAGATCTCGCCGGTAGTCTCATCAATACGTACGCTCGGCGTATCAGCGCCGGAAGCATCGGTATCGCTTGTACCGATGAAGTTACCCTGGGCGTCGTAGGCCTCCACGACCATGCGGGACATGGAGTCATCGGTGCCGCCGTTCTGCACAGCCGGAACATTGATCTTGCCGACCTTGAGCTCCTCGCCCGGCCTAATGACCAACTTCTCCCGGTTCTCCCACGACACCGTGATCGGGTTACATTCGATGTTCTCACTCGGCCACGGGTTCACTACGGCGCGGAAGCTTTGGTTGGCCCCGTGGGTGGCCCTTGGCCCATCAGGATTTTCCTTCGTATAGTTTCCCTGCCAGGCATAACGTACTGGGTTAGCGGTAGTGGCCTCAGCGAACTGCTTGACTTTCGCATCGGTCAGCTTCGCATTGAGATTCAGGGGTCGTTGTGGCCCAGAAGCAGTAATACCGAGGATTTCGTCGGCCTTGTGCGTAACCACCTTGTCAACAAGGGTCTGACCGGCATTCATAGCGGAAATTTGAGCTGCATCGAGGTACGTGCCCATCCTGCCATTATTGGTAAAACCCCAATCGGCGAACGTGCGGTCCTTCGAGTTATCAAAGGAGACGCTCAAGCCCCAGGCTTTCTTGTCGGGGCTGCTCGCAGACGGTTCAGAGGTATACCAGCTGAAACCAGCCTGGCTGCCCTGCTGAGAGTTGTCTGCCTGAACAACACACGAACCGGCGGGCAGGTCGGAGGCCTTCTGGGCGTCCTTCTCCACCGCGCCGGACTTGTCACGGATGCCGCCGGAGAGTGTGGCGGCCGCAGCCTCCGGCGCAAGCGGGCCAGGGGCGACGACACTCAGGCCGCCAAGCGCGAGCGCGATTACGGACGAGGCTGCGATGCCCGTGGACGTTGACTTGCGTAGACGCCGAGATGATTCGGCCATGTGGTACTCCTCTTATTATCCACTGAACGTGGGCTGCGGAAGCAACCTCGTTATCAGGTATTCAAGTTGTGACCTTTGCCTAGCTGGAACAGCTAAGCAATAGATGACATCACATTTTAGAGGCGTACCGGACGCATGTCTAGGTGGCGGTTTACTCGGCGCTCCTGCGCCATACCCCCGCCAGTCCCGCTGCGGCGAGCAACGCGGACAGCAGCAGTGCGGCGACCACACCACGGTAGTCTCCGCCATTGCCGGCCGCGGAGACCGCAGTCGACGCCCAGTGCATAGGCGCTGCCTGCGAAAGTGCCGCCCACACTGCATCCACCTGTGCTGTAGTGGCGGTGCGCCACACCCAACCGACGAGGCCGGTCTGTGCCAGCGCCACCACTGCCGCGGCCCCCAACCCGACAGCCAGACCACACAAACGCATCAACACTGCGGCTAGCCCCGTTGAGGCGAGTGCGCCAGCCAACAGTCCAGCGGCGACCACTGCATATTCCTGTGCGCCGAGCCCCTCGCCGAGGACGCCAGCCAGGATGGTGCCGGCCGCTGCGATAACGATTGCGCCGGGGAGGATGATCCACCGGCGGGTGCGCGTCGATAGGCAAAATGCTGCTGCGAGTGCCGTACCGCCCAGCACCGCCATGGCCGCGAGCAACATCGCGGCAATCGGCGCAAGCGTCGAACGGGTCTGCTCCGCACCCGGGCTACCCGGCGCGGCCGCGGGCACCGGAAGCGCTGCACGCACCGCGGAAACCTTGTCGGCGTTCATGCCGGCCATCTGGTCGATCTTTTGCACGCCGGCGACCAACTCGTCGATACCACCGGTGGCTTGAGAGGTCTGTCCCTGCAACTCGCGCAGGCCCGCGGCCAACTCGGCAGCACCGTTGGTGGCTGTATATATACCGTCGTGGTACCCGTAGCCCGGGACGGCGAGTTGGTTGGCAAGGTCGCGGGAACCGTCGCGCAGTTGGTTCATCTTCGCCACCACATCCGGCGGCAACTGCGCGGTCTGTGCTTGCTCGCGTAGCCCCTTGAGCGATTCGCGGGCCTGGACCGCATCCGGATCCTTTGCGTCCTTGAGTTCAGCGAGCGAGCGGTCAATCGCGCCGACCACCTGGCCGCGCACAGCCTCAAAACCGGTGACCTGGTTGACTACCTCACCGATGGAATCCGCCAACTGGGTCGCGCCCGCCCCCAACTGTCCGGTGCCTGCCTGGAGTTGCACCATGCCGTCGGACAACTGCTGGGAGCCGGTCTGGGCGGCGGCGAGGGCGTCGAGAAGCTGCTGGGTCTGGCCCTGCGCCTCACCAACACCTTCTGCCAACTTGCTGGCGCCTTCCTTGAGCACCTTCGCCTGCTGGCCCGCTTCACCGGCAGCACGGCGTGCGTCCCCAAGGTTGTCCGCACCAACCTGCGGGGCGCCGGACACCTCCGCATCGCGCGCGGCGTTCGCCCACGTGGACGCCGGAGATAATGGCATAAACACGCCTACCACCAGCGCCAACAGAGCACACACCAACCGCAACGCGTTGTCCGATTTCATGCAACTGTTCTTATCACCAGTCACATGCGTTCTGCGGGAGGCGCACCGCTCGCTCGTGCAGCTTGATACTGTCTTTAACGTTCATTGCCAATCCCTTACAAACCTTTGAAAAGGGTTCACCATGACTCTCCCCCTCGTCATCGGGCTCGTTGCAGCAACGGTGGTGCTTTCACCGCTGCTGGTGCGAGTCATGGACAGGAAAGCCGGGTACCCGCTCGCAGCACTGCTGTTCGCTGCCGCAGGTGTGCTGGGCACCAACTTCACCTCCGTTTCCCAGGGCAACGACCTGACATGGTCGTTTGTGTGGGCGCGCGATGTGATGGGTACCGGCTCCGCGATCGAGTTCGCGCTACGCGCCGACGGCTTAGGCATCTTCTTCGCACTACTTGCGCTGGTCATCGGCGGTGTGGTGTTCGTCTACTCCGCCGCCTACCTGCCCGAAAGGCAGGGCAACACGAGTTTCTACACCATCATGACGGCCTTCACGCTGTCCGTGCTGTTGCTTGTGCTTGCCGACGACGCCGTGCTGCTCTTCATCGCCTGGGAGTTAGTCTCCATCGCGTCGTTCATGCTGATCGCCCGATCCGGCTCGTCTGGTGAGGCCGGCTCGTACCGCACGCTGATCCTCACGTTCTTCGGCGGCCTGACGCTGCTGGCGGGCCTTGCGGTCGCCTCCATCCAGGCCGGCACGACGCGCCTGGCGGATATTTTGGCCGCCGACGTGTGGGGCGACAACAGCGTCACCGTCGTCGTCGCCCTGCTCATCGCGTTCTCCGCGTTTACCAAGGCCGCGCAGTTCCCGTTCCACTTCTGGCTGCCCGAAGCCATGGCTGCCGCCACGCCGGTGTCCGCGTTCCTGCACGCCGCCGCCGTGGTCAAGGCCGGCGTGTACTTGCTGCTGCGCTTCTCCACTGTGTTCTCGGACGTCGCCGCCTGGAACTACCTGCTGGTCATCGTCGGCCTGTTCACGGCAATCATGTCGGCGTGCTTCGCCATCACCAAGACGGACCTGAAGCACCTCACCGCCTACTCCACCGTGTCGCACCTGGGCTGGATCGTCGCCGCCATCGGCGTCGGCTCCCCCATCGGCCTGGCCGCCGCGCTGACCCACACGTTGGCGCACGCACTGTTTAAGTCCTCGCTGTTCATGCTCATCGGCGTGGTCGACCACGAGACCGGCACCCGCGACATGCGCCGCCTGGGCAAGCTCTACGACAAGATGCCGTTCACGTTCGCCTCCACCGTGGTCGCGGCCGCCTCCATGGCCGCGGTGCCGCCGCTGTTCGGCTTCGTGTCCAAGGAATCCATCCTGGATGCCTTCCACGAGGCGCCCTACGGCATGGCCCTGCTCATCATCGCCGGCTTCGCCGCGTTCCTAACATTCCTGTACTCGCTGAAGATCGTCTTCGGCGCGTTCGTGGACGGACCGAAGGACATGTCGCACGTCCACGAAGCCCCCGTCGCCCTCTGGCTGCCAGCCGCACTGCCAGGCCTGACGTCCGCGGTCCTGCCGTTCATGCTGTTCTGGGTGGACAACCCCGTCTCCGCAGGTGTGCGCGCAATTACTGGCGACGACACCTTCACCACCCACCTCGCCATCTGGCACGGCCTGACCCCGCCGTTCATCGTCTCCCTGATCGTCCTGGTCGCCGGCGTGATCTTCGCAATTGCTTTCCGCAAACCCGTCTTCGCGGCACTGCGCAACAAGCAACTCCTGCCTGCCGACGGCCCCGACATTCTCTTCCGTCTCACCCGCGGCCTATCCGACTTCGGCGAGCAACTGGGCAAGCTTGCCGACGGCTTCAACCCGTCGCGCCACCTCTTCCCACTGCTGGCCTCCGTCACCGCCATGGGCCTGTGCGTCATCGGCCTCACCGACGGCATCGACGGTGTGACCCCAGCCGACCGCGCCGAAGGCCTCGACGTGTGGTGGGACCTCATCCCATTCGCCATCATCGCCATGTCGGTCCTTGGCATGGTGTTCACCCGCTCCCGCTTGGCCTCCGCCGTACTGCTGGGCACCGTGGGCGTGGGCATGACCCTGCAGATGTTCATGCTCGGCGCGCCCGACGTGGCCCTGACCCAGTTCCTCGTCGAGGCACTCACCGTCGTGGTCATCCTGGTTGTGCTGCGCTACCAGCCGCGCATGTTCCCGGAGACAAAGCCTCGTCGTAAAGCACTTGCTGCTGTCTTCGCACTGCTCGCCGGCGTGGTTGCCTTCTTCGGCGTCTACGGGCTGACCGGCCGCCGCGGCCGCTCCGAACTCGCCGAGTGGTACCTCACCGAAGGCGGCGAGGTCACCGGCGCCGACAACATCGTCGCCGTGATCATCGTGGAATTCCGTGGCTTCGATACCCTCGGCGAACTCTCCGTGCTCGGCATGGCCGCCGTGGTCATCGCCGCCGTGGTTGCCTCCATGCCACGCCACGTGTTCGAGGCCGGCACACGCCCGCGCCCGTTCGGCCAATCGCAGCTCAACTCCATCCCGCTGCGCAAGGCCGCCGCGCTTGTCGCCCCGGTGCTGGTCGTACTGTCCGTGCTGATCTTCTTCCGCGGCCACACCGCACCAGGCGGCGGCTTCGTCGCAGCACTGGTCATGGCAACCGCATTCGCCATCAACTACCTCTCCCGCGGCTCGGACGCCGACGTGGTGAAGAACTTCACCCCAATCCGCCTGACCGGCTGGGGCATCATCATCGCGATCTCCTCCGGCTTCCTCGGATTCATCGAAGGCGGCTTCATGTACGCCATCCACGGCGAGATCGCCGGCGAACACATGACCACCTCGCTCATCTTCGACTTCGGCATCTACCTCGCCGTGCTCGGCATGGTCACCGCCGCCATCAACGCACTCGGCGGCTACCTGCGCCCCGGCGCCGACCTGTCGGATTTGGACTACTCGCGCGACGAGGCCGAAAACCCGCTGCCGAGCATCCCCGAGCCGCTGCCGCCGGAAAACCCGGTGGACGCCCACCCCGAACCGATCAACCCGGCGCACGACCCGCAACCGGTTATCACGAAGGAGCCCTAACCCATGGTCATGGCACTTACCATCGCGGTCCTCGTCGCGGGATCGGTCTACCTGGTGCTGCAGCGCGGTATGGTGCGCATCGTCTTCGGCATGTCCTTGTTCGGCCACGCCACGAACCTCACCCTGCTCGCCGCCGGTGTCGGCGCGTGGCGCGGCGAGGCCTTCCCGTCGCGCGTGCCGTTCGAGGACATGGGCGACCCCCTACCCCAGGCGTTCGTGCTCACCGCCATCGTCATCGCGATGGCCACCACGACGATCCTGCTCATGCTCGCCTCGCTCGGGCGTAACGACGACACCGCCGAGCAGCCCACCGGCACCGACGCCGGCTACTCCAAGATGCGGCTCAGCCCCTCGGCACTGTCCACCGCCGGCCGCAACGCGCGACTCAACCCCAAGAAGCTGGAAGAGATCCGTGCACGCGAGATCCGCGAAGTCACTAACGACGATCTGAAGGTGAAAGACTAATGGCAGTCGACGCAATCCTCCCCGTCTTCGTGGCGCTGCCGCTGATCGTCTCCGCGGTCACGGCGTTGAGCCCCTGGAAGAAACTCAACGACACCCTCGCCCTGCTCATCCCGGCCATCAACTTGGCGATGGGTGTGTGGCTCTACACCTACACCGCCGAGCACGGCACGATCTCCCACGTCATCGGCCTGTACCAGGGCGGGGTGGGCATCTCGTTTGCCGCGGACGCGTTCTCCGCGGTGATGATCGTGACCACCATGCTGGTTGCGCTCATGTCCAACTGGTTCGCCATCAACGTCGGCGAAACCCAGGCGCGGTTCTACACCCCGCTGTCACTCGTGCTCGTCACCGGTGTTTCCGGCGCGCTGCTCACAGCCGACCTGTTCAACTTCTTCGTCATGATCGAGGTCTGCCTCCTGCCCTCCTACGGCCTGATCGCCATGTCGGGCACCCGCCACCGCCTGCTGTCGGCGCGTATGTTCGTGCTGGTCAACCTAGCGGCGTCGACAATGCTCTTGCTCGGCGTGGGCTACCTCTACGCCGTGACTGGCGCGGTCAACCTCGCCTCCCTGCAGGGCGTGGCCGCAGGCAACGGGCCGGCCACGGTGGCCACCGGCATCGTCGTCATCGCGATTGCTGCCAAGGCGGGCGTGTTCCCCGTCTACACCTGGCTGCCGCGCACCTACCCATCGACGTCGGCCGCCGTGATGGGCCTGTTCTCCGGCCTGCACACCAAGGTCGCCGTCTACATGCTCTTCCGCATCTGGGTGATCATGTTCGACATGGACCCACGCTGGAACACGCTGCTGATCGTGGTCATGGTCATCTCCATGATCATCGGCGGCTACGCAGGCCTGGCGGAATCCACCATGCGCCGCGTGCTCGCCTACCAGATGGTCAACGGCATGCCATTCATCCTCATCATGCTGGCATTCACTAACGACGACGCCCGCTACGCCCTGGCCGCCGGCCTGCTCTACACCCTGCACCACATGGTCACCATCGCCGCCCTGGTGCTCAACTCCGGCGCGATCGAAGAAACCTACGGCACCGGCACCATGGCAAAACTCTCCGGCATCGCCCGGCGCGACCCATGGACCTCTGCGGTCTTCGTCGCCGGCGCATTCTCCATCGTCGGTTTCCCGCCATTTTCCGGCATCTTCGGCAAAGTCACCATCGTGCTCGCCGCCGCAACACCCGGCGACTGGCGCTCCTGGGTAGCCATCACCGCCATCATCGTCGCCTCCTTCGGCGCGCTGCTGTCCATGATGCGCCTGTGGCAACGCGTGTTCTGGGGCCGACCCATGCAGCACTACCCCGAAGCGCTCAACGTGCGCGTGAGCTTCATGCTGCCGTCCGCGGTCCTCATGGTCCTCTCGCTCGGCATGTTCATCTTCGCCGGCCAAATGTGGGAGATCACCACCACCGCAGTCGACGACCTGCTCAACGTCGACGCCTACACCAGCGCCGTACTTGGCGACGACTCCATCGGAGGCGATAACTAATGCGAGGCATCATCCACGCCGCGGGCTACACCTGCTGGATCATCAAAGAAATCTTCGCCGCCGGCCTCGACGCCGTCCTCAAGGCATTCAACCCAGCGGCCAAGATCGAACCGATCGTCATCTACTACCCCATGCGCCTGCGCACCGACTGGGAAGCGTTCTGGTTCACCACCTCCATCACCGCCACCCCAGGCACCCTCTCCATGGGCCTGCGCCACCCCACCGAGCCCGGCGGGCCGATTACTCTGCTGGTGCAAGCCGCGTTCGGCTCCGACCCGGAAGACATCATCGCGGGGTTGGCGGATATGGAGGAGCACGTGCGGCCGTCGCTACGCAATAGCCCCATCGACCCGAAAACCGTCACCTGGGAGCCCTACGTCGACCAGGGCCCCACGCCTGACGACGACACCGTCCCGCCCGCAGAAAGGATGAACTAAATGTTTGTCACCATCATGCAGGCCTGCCTCATCATCATGGCCATCTGCCTGCTCATCTCCCTTGCAGCAGTCATCCTGACCAAAGACGAACTATCTCGCGCCGTCATGGCCGACATGGTCTTCTACGGCATGATCGCCATCTTCCTCGTCTGGACCCTGTGGAACACCTCGTCCATCGCCTACGAGATCCCGATCCTCGCCGGCATCGTCTGCGGCGTAGTCCCAACGATCTCCATGGCCCGCATCATCTCGAGAGGACGCCGCTAATGACCATCCCCGAAATCGTCGTCGCAGCCCTGGTCATCCTGGCCACCATCTGCGTCATCGCAGCCACCATCCTGCAACTGCGCGCCCCCGACGCGCTGACCCGCGTCAACCTGCTCGGCCCCCTGGTAGTCATTGCGTTTCCGATCCTGGTCATCGCGAAACTCATCTACTCCTGGTCCACCACCGGCTTCGACCTCAACGACTTCATCCGCGCCATCCTGGCCATCCTCGGCGTCTGGATCGTCGGCTCCGTCGCCTCCTTCATCATGGGCCGCTCCCTCTACGGCGTGACGGTGTCCGACAAACTGTAATCTCTACAGGTTGTGAGCAGGAACGACGAAGGCTACATCACCGAACTGGCGCTACGCGCCGGCCGCGGTGACAAAGCCGCGCTCACCGAATTCATCCGCCTCACCCAAGACGACGTATGGCGCCTGCTCGCCCACCTCGCCGGCCCCCAACACGCCGACGACCTCACCCAAGAGACCTACCTGCGCGTCCTCGGCTCCCTGCCGCGCTTCCAGGCACGCTCATCCGCCCGCACGTGGCTGCTCTCGCTCGCGCGGCGCGCCTGGGTCGACTCCGTCCGCCACGACATGGCACGCCCCCGCAAGTCCGCCGCCGAATACGAAACCGTCGCCGCCTCCGACCCCAGCCCCGACAACCCCAACACGTGGGGTGACGTCATCGACGCGCGCTCGCTTCTCGACGAACTCCCCGCCGAACGCCGCGAAGCACTCGTATTAACGCAGGTCCTGGGCTATACCTACGAGGAAGCCGCGAAGATCGCAGGGGTGCGCGTGGGCACCATCCGATCCCGGGTTGCGCGGGCCCGTCGCGACATCATCGCTGGCACCGAGTAAATTATCTACATGCTGAAAAAAGCCTTACTTATCTCTGCCGCGTTCATCGGCACCGTGGTCGGCGCAGGCTTCGCGTCCGGCCAGGAGGCCATGCTGTACTTTTCCGCCTTCGGCACCCAGGGCCTGTGGGGAGCGATCCTCTCCTCCGCCCTCATGCTGATCGCAGGCGTAACCATCCTCCAGCTCGGCTCGTTCTTCCAAGCCAAGGAGCATATGGAAGTGCTGGGCATGATTTCGTCGAAAGTCATGGGCTGGATCTTGGACATCGCCACCATTGTGACGCTGTTCTCCATCGGCTTTGTCATGTTCGCCGGTGCCGGCGCCAACCTCAACCAACAGTTCGGCCTGCCCGTGTGGATCGGCGCGGTGCTCATGCTGCTGATGACGCTTGGCTTCGGCATGCTGGACGTGGACAAGGTCACCGGCGCTATCGGTGCGCTGACCCCGTTCCTGCTCATCTTCGTCATCGTCGGCTGTGGCTGGACCCTGGTCAACGGCCACCCCGACTGGGACGCCCTCAACATCGCCGCATCCAACGTGGAGACGTCACTGCCGAATTGGTGGGTCGCCGCCCTGAACTACACGGGCCTGAACATCATCTGCGTGACGTCCATGGCCATCGTCATCGGCGGTAACCAACTGGATACTCGCGCAGCCGGCCTCGGCGGCCTGCTGGGCGGCGTGGGCTACCTGGTCATGCTGATCCTGCTGGCGCTGTCGCTGCTGGTGAAGATCGAGACCGTCGAAGGCGACGACATGCCGCTTCTGACCCTGATCACCGACCTCAACCCGACCATGGGCACCATCATGGCCCTAGTCATCTTCGGCATGATCTTCGCCACCTCGCTGAGCATGTTCTACGCCCTGGGCAAGCGCCTCGCCCGCGGCCGCGAAGAACGATTCCGCCTCATCTTCGTCGCCGCCTGCCTGATCGGCTTCGCGCTGTCGTTTGTGGGCTTCCAGTCGCTGGTGTCCACCGTCTACCCGATCCTGGGTTACCTGGGCATCCTGCTGATCACCGTGATGACCCTGGCGTGGCTTCGCGGCATCCCGAAACTGCGCAAGGAAGGCGACCGTCGCCGCCGCGCACTCGAACTGACGCGCAAGAAGATGGACCCGAGCGAGCGCTTTACCAAGAACGAGGAACGCGAACTCGAGTACATCACGTCCAAGTCCAACGTGGATGAGGAGGAACTCGTCGAGGCACTCGAGGAGGAAGTTGCGCAAGAGCTTCTCGACGACGACGAGATCGACTACGACGAAGAAGACCGCGAAAGCCCCTCCGACCTGGTCTACATCTCCTACACGGAGCCCGTGTCGGCCGAGGAGTACAAGGCCAACCCGGACGAGCCGTGGAACGACAGCACCGTCGACGACATGATCGCCGCCGAGGAGGCAGCCGAAGCCGCTGAGCGTGAGGAAGAGGAGCGCCGCCTCTAGCGGCTAGACCAGCAGTTCGGCGATCTGGATCGTGTTCAGGGCGGCTCCCTTGCGCAGGTTGTCGCCCGAGACCACAAACACAAGGCCACGGTTGCCGTCGATGGTCTGATCCTGGCGGATGCGGCCGACAAGGGAGTCGTCGATACCCGTGGCCTCACGCGGGGTCGGGACCTCGACGACGCGCACGCCCGGCGCGTTTCCGAGCACCTCGGCGGCGCGCTCCGGGGTGATCTCCTTCTCAAACTCCGCGTGCACCACCATCGTGTGCCCCGTGAACACCGGGATGCGCACGCAGGTGCCCGCGACCTTCAGGTCCGGGATGTCCAGGATGCGGCGGGACTCGTTGCGCAGTTTTTGTTCTTCGTCGGTTTCGAAGGTGCCGTCGTCGACAATCGAGCCCGCCATCGGCAGCGCGTTGAACGCAATCGGGGCGACGTACGGGCCGAAATCGCTGTTCTTGTCGGTCACACCGTCACGCACCAGCACGTGCGGGTCGCCCAACTCGGCGACCTGGTTGGCCAACGTATCCACACCGGCGAGGCCCGAGCCGGAAACGGCCTGGTAGGAGGAGACGCGAAGGGTGCGCAGCCCGGCTTCGTCGTGAAGCGGCTTGAGCACTGGCATCGCGGCCATGGTGGTGCAGTTCGGGTTAGCGATGATGCCCTTGGCCAGGTTCTTCACCGTCTCCGGGTTGACCTCAGAGACGACGAGCGGGACGTCGGTGTCTTTGCGCCACGCCGAGGAGTTATCCACCACGGTCGCACCAGCTGCGGCGAACACGGGCGCCCACTCGCGCGACGTGGAACCACCGGCGGAAAACAAGGCAATGTCGACGTCCGCGACGGACTCCTCCGTGACCTGTGTGAGGTCCTCGACGACGATGTCCTCGCCGCGGAACTCAATCGTCTTGCCGGCAGAGCGCGGCGACGCGAAGAAGCGCACCTTATCCGCCGGGAAGTTACGTTCGGTGAGGATGTCGCGCATCACGCGGCCAACCTGGCCAGTCGCGCCAACAACAGCAAGCGTGGTCATTTGCAAAACTCCTTAACGTCCAGTGCCTGCGTACACCACGGCCGGCTCGTCGCCGCCGAGGTCAAACTTCGAGTGGATCGCACGCGCCGCCTCGGCCACGTCGGCCTTGCGCACCACGGCGGTGATGCGGATCTCGGAGGTGGTGATCATCTCGATGTTGATGCCCGCGTCGCGCAGCGCGTCGCAGAAATCAGCGGTCACACCCGGGTGAGACTTCATGCCGGCGCCAACGAGCGATACCTTGCCGATCTCGTCGTCGTACGTAATGTCGTCCCAACCCTCGTTGACCTGCATGGCGCGCAGCAGTTCCATGGTGGCGGCGCCGTTGGCCTTCGGCAGGGTGAAGGTGATGTCCGTCTTGTTGTCCTCGATGTTGGAGATGTTCTGGATCACCATGTCGATGTTCACCTCAGCGTCCGCGAGCGCACGGAACACCTTGGCGGCCTCGCCCACCTCGTCGGTGATGCCCAGGATGGTGATCTTGCCTTCCGAGTCGTCGGTGGCCACACCGGTGAGAACTGCTTCTTCCATGGGGATATCCTCCAATGCTCCGGCGACCAGGGTGCCGGTGTCGTTGCTGTAAGACGAGCGCACCCGCAGGGGCACGTTAAAGGCACGCGCGTACTCGACGCTGCGCAGTACAAGAATTTTGGAACCGCTGGCGGCCAGCTCGAGCATCTCCTCGAAGCAGAGCTTGTCCAGTTTGCGGGCGTCGGCCACGATGCGCGGGTCCGCGGTGTAGACGCCGTCGACGTCCGAGTAGATCTCGCACTCGTCGGCGTTCAATGCGGCGGCGAGCGCGACGGCGGTGGTGTCGGAGCCGCCGCGGCCAAGCGTGGTGACGTCCTTCGTTTCACGGTTCACGCCCTGGAAGCCGGCGACGATGGCGATGTTGCCCTCGTCGATAGCTTCCTTCACACGCCCGGGCGTGACCTCGATGATGCGGGCGTTGCCGTGGCGCTCCGTGGTGATCACGCCGGCCTGGGAGCCGGTAAAGGACTGCACCTTCTCCCCCAGCGCGTCGACCGCCATGGCAACCAGCGAGTTGGAGATGCGCTCGCCTGCGGTGAGCAGCATGTCCATTTCGCGTGCCGGCGGGTTCGGGTTGACCTGTTCTGCCAGGTCGAGCAGTTCGTCGGTGGTGTCACCCATTGCCGAGCAGACCACCACCACATCGTTGCCAGCTCGGCGTGTCTCCACAATGCGCCGGGCGACCGCGTTGATGCGCTCGGCGCTTTCTAACGAAGATCCTCCGTATTTCTGGACTATCAGTGCCATCTCAGCCTCCCACGGATCCTTCGTGCATTCCAACGGTCAAGAATAGCGTCCCAAAAGCGTTGGTTGGCGTCTCTCGCTAATATCATTCACCGTGCATAGTATTTTTCTCGCCGTTGTGTTCGCGCTGCTTTCGGCGGCGACGATGGCGGCGGGCACCGTGTGGCGACACCGGATCATGCGTGACGGCAGTTCGGTGGTGAAGTCCATGCGCCGGCCAGCCTGGTGGGCGTCGATGGGGCTTGCGTTTTTGGCCTACGGTTTTCAAGCCGCGGCGTTGGCGTTTGGCACGCTGCTTGTGGTGCAGCCGATCCTGGCGCTCTCCCTTATGTTGACGTTGGTGTTTTCGGCACGCGCGGAGCATCGCCGGATGCACCAGGCAGAAGCCTTTTGGGCGGTCATTCTTACCGCGAGTGTGGCTGGCGTGATCGTGTTCGGCCGCCCCATCCCCGGCGAGCGCGAGCCCGCGACCTGGGAGTGGGCCACCGTGGTGGGGGTCGGTGCGGTGGTCTCCATACTCGCATTGGCCATTGCTTCTCGACGACGCCCCAACACCCGCGCACTCATCGACGGCATCATCTGCGGCGCCATGTTCGGCTTCCAGGCCGTGTTCTCCAAGGTGGCGGTGGACGCGTTCGTCCACGGCGGCGTCTCTGGACTGCTCGCCTCCTGGCAACTGTGGGCCATGCTGGTCGCGGCGACCGCCGGCACCATCGTGCAGCAATACGCCTTCGCCGCCGGCAACCTGGCCACCTCCCTGCCAGCCTCCAAGATCGTCGAACCCCTGCTCGCGTTCTCCCTCAGCCTGACGTTGTTGGGCGAAAGCTTCAGGCACCAGTCGGTGCTTGGGTACGTGCTGGTGGGGTCGTCGATAAGCGTGATGCTCATCTCGGCGGCGTTCCTCACACGCGTTTCCATAAAGTGATGTAGGGTGTGACGCATGTCGCAACGGACGCTTCTCCTTCTACGCCGCGGCGGGAATCAGGCCCACTAACACGGCCGGCACCCCGTCGCGGAGTTTCTCATTGCCGGCCGTGGACACCCCCACCCCCGACAATGAAGGAACCAAACAATGTCCGACTTCTTTGCACCCCGCGAAATCCAAACCCCCTCCGGCCCACGCAACGAAGGCCAACCCGCCTGGAACAAACAGCGCGGCTCCCAAATGCCAGTCGAGCGCTACCTGACGTTCGCCCAAGAAGTAGAAGACATCACCCTGCCGGACCGCACCTGGCCCGACAAGAAAATCACCCACGCGCCACAGTGGTGCGCCGTTGACCTGCGCGACGGCAACCAAGCCCTGATCGACCCAATGAGCCCCGAACGCAAGCGCCGCATGTTCAACCTGCTGGTGGAAATGGGCTTCAAGGAGATCGAGGTCGGCTTCCCCTCCGCATCGCAGACGGACTTTGATTTCGTGCGCGAGATCATCGAAAAGGACATGATCCCCGACGACGTCACCATCCAGGTCCTCGTCCAAGCCCGCGAGCACCTGATCCGCCGCACGTTCGAAGCCTGCGCAGGTGCGAAGAACGTCATCGTCCACTTCTACAACTCCACCTCCAAACTGCAACGCCGCGTGGTATTCCGCAAGGACCGCGAGCAGATCAAGGCCCTGGCCACCGACGCCGCCGAACTGATCAAAACCATCTCCGCCGACTACCCCGACACCAACTGGCGCTGGGAATACTCCCCCGAATCCTTCACCGGCACCGAGCTGGAGTTTGCAAAGGAGGTCTGTGACGCGGTCGTCGCAAAGATGGGTGCCACGCCAGACAACCCGATGATCATCAACCTGCCCGCCACCGTGGAAATGATCACCCCCAACGTCTACGCCGACTCCATCGAATGGATGCACCGCAACCTGGCCAACCGCGAGGCCGTGATCTTGTCACTGCACCCCCACAACGACCGCGGCACCGGCGTCGCCGCAGCCGAACTCGGCTACCTCGCCGGCGGCGACCGCATCGAAGGCTGCCTGTTCGGCAACGGCGAACGCACCGGCAACGTCGACCTGATCACCCTCGGCCTGAACATGCTCACCCAAGGCGTCGACCCCCAAATCGACTTCTCCGACATCTCCCGCATCCGCGACGTCGTCGAATACTGCAACCAACTGCGCGTACCCGAACGCCACCCATACGGCGGCGACCTCGTCTTCACCGCATTCTCCGGCTCCCACCAAGACGCCATTAACAAAGGCCTCGACGCGCTCGCCCAAACCGTACGCCCCGACGCCACCAGCGAAGACGTCACCTGGGACGAACTGCGCGACACCACCTGGGAAGTGCCCTACCTGCCAATCGACCCCAAAGACGTCGGCCGCACCTACGAAGCCGTCATCCGCGTCAACTCCCAATCCGGCAAGGGCGGCGTTGCCTACATCATGAAGACCGACCACGGCATCAACATGCCCAAGGCCATGCAGCCCGAATTCTCCGCCGTGGTGCAAAACATCACCGACTCCGAAGGCGGCGAAGTCAACTCCAAGAACATGTGGGACATCTTCGCCACCACCTACCTCGACCTGGACACCCCGCTGGACCTGGCGTCCTACCGCATCGACGCCGCCGAAGAAGAAGGCGAAGACACGCGCGTGTCGGCGGTGGTGTCGTACGAGGGGGCTCGTCGAGAAGTGCAAGGCTCCGGCAACGGCCCCATCGCGGCGTTCGCCAACGCACTCGAGCAGATCGGCATCGACTTCGAAGTGCAGGACTACTCGCAGCGCGCCCGCACCGCAGGCGACGACGCCGACGCAGCCTGCTACATCTACGCCGACGTCGACGGCACCTCCGCCTGGGGCGTAGGCATTGCCGGCTCCACCACACGTGCCTCGCTTGAAGCGATCGTGTCGGCTGTGAACCGGTCCTACGTCAAGAACTAGGCCGCCCTGCCCAAGAGGTCTATACTTGGGCACACCTTTGCAGGCGGTGAGGAGGACGGATGCGAACGTACGCGGTACCCGGTGGGGGATTTGACGTCCCCATCGAGCAACCGCGTATCGACGACCCCACCGCCACCCCCTTCACCGCCACCCTCAACCCCCTCGACCGAGGCGGGTTCGAGGTACTGCGCGGTGACGCCGTAGTTGGCGTGTTGAGCGCCGGGCGCCGCGCCGACCTCGACCACATCGCCCGCCACGGCTTCGCACCCCAAGTGCGCGCGCGTATCGACGGCAACGACATCGTCCTCGACCTCGCCGTCCCAAGCCTGTCCATCCCCACCAACGAACCACCCCGCGCCCCCTGGGTCCTCCTCCCCAGCGGCCAGACGTACGCGGTCGGCCCGTACGAGACCGACCAGCACCCCGCCCAAGTCCTCGCAGTGATCGCTCCGGGTGGGGACGTGTCGGTCGATGGGCGGGTCGTCGCAAAGCTAGAGGCCCCGGAACTTGCCGACACAATCGCCGACCTCACCGCGCGCGACCTCACCATCGTCGCCCGCGGCACCACCGACGGCCACACGCTGACCATCGACGCCGCACCCCACACCGGCGACCTCAACATCTCACCCCTGCCATTCTTGCCCGCCCTGCCACGCGAGAACGACACCGGATTCTTCGCCACCGTCGACGCCGAAGCCGCAGCCCTCGCCGCCGACACCGAAGAGCACACCGAACCCGACACCGCAGGCCGCAACAGCATCGCCGGCCGACTCGTCGCCGCAGGCGCCGCCGTCATCGCCGTCGCCGTCACCGTCGTCGGCACCGCTATGATCAGCGCATCCTGGCGCGAAGACCAAAGCTCCGTCTCCCCCTTCCCCGAAACCGTCACCAACACGACCACGTCGGAATCGTCGGAATCGTCTGAGTCGGAGACGCCCGAGACGTCCGAACCGTCGGAGGCGTCGGAGACGCCCGAGCCGTCGGAGTCGCCGGAGCCGTCCGAATCGCCCGCCGCGCCAAGCGTCCCCGCCGTACGCGTACCCACCCCACAGCAACAACTGCCAGTGCCCGCACCTGCCCCCGTGCCCGCGCCCGTCCAAGCACCCGCGCCCGCGCCTGCCCCCGCGCCAGCGCCAGCGCCGGCACCGGTACAAGAGCAGGCACCAGCACCCGCACCTGCCCCCGCGCCAGCACCGGCGCCCGACCCGCGCCCATACGAATACTCCATCGGCGGCTTCAAAGTCCGATCCAACGCCCCGCTCGACCGCCCGCTGTATGAGGTCACCGAGCCGTAGTACCCTCTGAACAATGAGTGACTACCCCTTCGTCGCAGTATTCGTGCAGGCAACCGGCATCCACCCATCCACCGCACGCCTGCTCACCATCGACGCAGTCACCTTCGACGCCTCCGGTCGCATCGGCGAAGACTTCCACGCCGTGATCAACCCCGGCACCGACCCCGGCCCCGCCCACACCCACGGGCTCACCCCACACGACTTCGCCCAAGCACCACGCTTCTCCCGACACCTGCGCACGCTGGACAAACTTCTCGACAACCGCACCCTCATCGTCCACGACGCCCCCACCACCTGGGGCTTCATCGTCTCCGAGGCGAAACGCGCCATGAACGCCGCCGCCCGCGCCAACCGCTCACGCCGCGGCCGAGGCAACAAACGACGCCAACGCGTCGGACACGTGCCGCGGCCGGAGATGATTGTGGACGTGCTGGCGTCGTCGCAACGCAATGGCCACATCCCCGCAGACACCCGCATCAACGCAGTCGCCAACATGATTGGCGTCGCATCCCCACCCGCAACCGCATCGCTTGAGCGCGCGCAAATCCCCGAAGCCGAATTCTCCCGCGAACAAACCCTCAAACTCGTCGCCATGTACCTCCACATGGCCGACAACCCCGCCACCTACAACCCCGCCGACCTCACTGGCGACAAATTCGGCCTCCAACGCAGCGCCGTCCGCGTCGACGCCGAAAAAGCCCCCGCACTCACCGCCAACCCCGGCCCGCTCGACGAAGACGGTCTCAAACCCGGCATGGAATTCGTCATCTCCGACGACATCACCCGCAACCCCGACGACCTCATCGACGCCGCCATGCGCGCCGGCCTGACCTACCGCGAAAAACTCACCCGCGAAACCTCCGTCACCGTCTCCGACGCCAAACTCCACGGCGCCGAACTGCGCGGCAAAGCCATGCACGCCGACCGCAAAAACATCCCCGTCGTCTCCGGCGACGAATTCGCCCGCCTACTAGGAGACATGACCCCCGCAGAGTAGCCTTGTGCGCATGCAAGGACCCATCTCCCGAGCCCGGGCACGCCTAGCGACGACCGCAGCCAACCTCGCCACCGCAGCCTCCCGCGCCACCGGACGCGGCGCCGGCGGCATGATCGGCGGCCTCGTCGCAGGCGCGATCGACCCGAACATCATGGCCACCCTCGGCGGCGGCCGCCCCACCGTGCTGGTCACCGGCACCAACGGCAAATCCACCACCACCCGCATGCTCGCCGGCGCCGTCCGCACGAAACACACCGTGGCCACCAATGACGGCGGCGACAACATGGACGCCGGCATCATCTCCGCTTTGCTCGCCGGCAAGGACGCGGAGGCCATCGTGCTCGAGTGCGACGAACTGCACGTCCCCAAAGTTGCCGAGCGTCTGCAGCCGAAAGCGTTCGTCCTGCTGAACCTCACGCGCGACCAATTAGACCGCGTCGGCGAGATCAACTCCATCGAACGCGCGCTACGTGGGGCGGTGATGGCGCATCCGGATGCGGTGGTCGTCGCTAATTGCGATGATGTGCTCATCTCCTCGATCGCCTACGACCACCCCAACGTCATCTGGGTCGCCGCGGGCGCCGGCTGGCTGGGTGACTCCGTGACCAACCCACGCTCCGGCGGGCACGTTGTTCGCTCGTCCCTCGCGAACAACGACGATATGGACTGGTACGCCGTCGAACCACTCCCCGACGGCCGCGAATTCCGCCGCCCCACCCCGCAGTACACCGTCACCGACAACGCCCTGCAAACCCCTCAAGGCGCGGCGGTACTCGACCTGAAACTGCCCGGGCGCGCGAACCGGGGCAACGCCGCCCAAGCCATCGCGTGCGCCGTCGAAGCCTTCGGGGTGCCGCTCGACGACGCGGTGCGCGCCGCCAGCGAAGTGGACAACGTCGCCGGTCGCTACACCACCGTCCACCTCGGCGAACACGACATCCACCTGCTTTTGGCCAAGAACCCGGCCGGATGGCAGGAGGCGCTGTCGATGGTGGACCGTGACGCCGACGGTGTCGTCATCGCTGTCAATGCCAAGCAAGGCGACGGCGAGGACGTCTCGTGGCTGTGGGACGTGAAGTTCGAGGACTTCGGCGACACCCACGTCGTCGCCGCCGGCGAGCGCGCCACTGACCTTGCGGTGCGCCTGACGTACGGCGGCATTGACCACGAGCGCATCCCCGACCCTGTGGAGGCGATTCGTGCCTGCCCTCCGGGTCGCGTGGAGGTGTTGGCCAACTACACGGCGTTGCTGAATCTGCGCCGCGCGCTGTCGAAGCAGGAGGATTACCGTGCCTAAACTCACCATTGGTCTTGTGTTGCCCGACGTGTTGGGCACGTACGGCGATGACGGCAATGCGTTGGTGTTGCGTGAGCGTGCGCGCCTGCGTGGTTTCGATGCGCACATCGAGCGCTTCTTACTTCACGACGACATCCCCGCCACCTGCGACATCTACACCCTCGGCGGTGGCGAGGACGCCGCCCAGTTGATCGCCGCTGCCCGTTTGAGCGCCTCGCCGGGGCTGCAGGCGGCTGCCGCGGATGGGCGTCCGGTCTTCGCGGTGTGCGCCGGTTTGCAGGTGTTGGGTCACACGTTCCGTGCGCATGGCGAGGAGGTTGAGGGCGTGGGGCTTCTGGACATCACCACGTCGCCGTTGGATACCCGCGCGACGGGCGAACTCCTGTCCGAGCCGACGCAGGCCGGCATCACCGCCGAGCTGACCGAGACGCTGACCGGCTTTGAGAACCACATGGGCGCCACCGTGCTCGGCCCCGAGGCGCAGGCGCTGGGCGTGGTGACGCGCGGCGTCGGCAACGGTGCCGGTGATGGCGCTAGTGCCGGTGCTGCGGGCACCGCTGCGACCACTGGCGCGAAGGTGGATGGCGTGGTGCAGGGCAGCGTGATCGCTACTTACATGCACGGTCCGGCGCTCGCGCGAAACCCGCAGTTGGCGGATTTGCTCATTGCACGCGCGCTGGACGTGCCGCTTGCGGAGTTGGCTCCGCTTGATCTCGAGGATGTTGCCCAACTACGTCGGGAACGCCTCGCCAAATAGTTGGTCCATTGCCCCGCGGTTGGTGTTTTTCACCGGATACCCGCGGGGTGAGATCCATACTGGGGCACCCCGCACCATGACGATCCGGCCGCGTTTCTTGCGCCACGGGTCATCATCATTCACCCGATTGTGATAGCGACACAACGGCGCCAGGTTGCCAATGTTGGTCTCCCCGCCATGCCGCCAGGCCTCCACGTGGTGTAACTCGCACACGTCAGCTCCGTGACGGCAGCCAGGAAACGCACACACCGGGGAGACC
>NZ_KV787941.1:0-1589 GCF_001807155.1 Corynebacterium sp. HMSC05C01
ACCGTAGTTCGGGACGTTCTTCGCAGCGTCAGAGTTCGGGTCAACAATCTTGACGTCGATCTCGCCGACCTTGTTGCCATCCTTGTCCTTGACGACAACCTTGCCATCCTGCGGCTCAGTACCCTCAGGCACCGTCACCTTGATCTCGCCAGTGTTCGGATCAACCTTAACCTTGGCGTCCTCGATCGGGTTGTCGTCCTTATCCAGGACATCACCAGTCATACCGTCAGTTGGGTTCTTGACCTTGTCATCCAAAGTCTTCGGCTTGTTATCAGCCGGAACCACGTCAGTATTGTTGCCTGGGACGATGGACGGAGCAGGCTCGGTGATCTTGATGTCGATCTCGCCGACCTTGTTGCCATCCTTGTCCTTGACGACAACCTTGCCATCCTGCGGCTCAGTACCCTCAGGCACCGTCACCTTGATCTCGCCAGTGTTCGGATCAACCTTAACCTTGGCGTCCTCGATCGGGTTGTCGTCCTTATCCAGGACATCACCAGTCATACCGTCAGTTGGGTTCTTGACCTTGTCATCCAAAGTCTTCGGCTTGTTATCAGCCGGAACCTCATCGGTCTTTTCACCTGGAACGATGGACGGAGCCGGGGTCTTATCCTCAGGCTTGGAGTTCGGGTCCTTCGGATCCGTGCCCGCCTTCTTCTCATCCTCATCAGAGACACCATCGTTGTCATCGTCATCATCGTTGACATCCGGGATGCCGTCACCATCGGTATCACGCTGAACCGTGATCACCTTCTTATCCTCGGCAACCTTCTTGCCGTCCTTATCAGTGATGGTGACCGTGACAGTTACGTCACGCTCTTCCTCATCCGTACCGTCTTCGTTCTTGCCCCAGTCAGTGATCTTCTCCGGGGTACCCGTGACCTTACCGGTGTTCTCATCAGCAGTCAGACCATCCGGCAGACCATCAACAGTGACCTTGCCGCCTTCCGGAACATCCTTCGCCGTGTCAAACGGATCAGTCTCCTGACCCTCAACAACAGTCTTCGGATCGGTAACTACCGTCGCCGGGATGGAATTCTTGTCCTTCGGATCCGAACCCTTGTTCTTCTCATCCTCATCGGAAACACCATCGTTGTCGTCGTCGGTATCTCCCTCGACGTCGTTGCCATCCTTATCGGTGTAACCACCATCAAAGTCCGGCTTACCATCACCATCAGTATCCAGATAGAACGGCGCGGTCACCTCATCAGAGGAACCATCCTTGTAGGTCACCGTGACCGGAACCTCAAACTTCTCAACAGTGTCCTTATTAACACCATCAACAGTCACGGTGACGACACCGGTGTTCTCATCAATGTCGACCTTGTAGCCAGCAGGAGCCTGGAAGTCCTCCGGGATCGTAAACGTCGCACCCTCAGGAGTCTTAACCTCGTTGTCGTCCTTGTCGGTGAAGGTCGGAGTGGACTTCGTTTCCTTGCCCGGAACAACAAGCTCGTTGTCGTACTTCGGCTCGACCGTGTCAGCAACAGGCTTCTCAGCAACCTTAAACGTTGCTGGAGCGTGGAAAATCGTGCGCGGACGAGTGACCTGGTTGCCCGCGTCATCCTTGACCGGATCACCGTTCTCGT
>NZ_KV787942.1:0-19369 GCF_001807155.1 Corynebacterium sp. HMSC05C01
TGCGCGAGGCGGTGCGGGCGCTCGCGGCGGCGGCTGCAGCGGCTGCGGCAGCGGCAGCGCCTCCCCCGCCAGCGCCAGCATTGCCGGAAGGGGCGCCGGCGGCAGACGTGGCAGGTGCAGACGCGGAGCCAGCACCCGCAGCGCCAGCACCAGCAACACCAGCACCCAGCGCGCCGCCGCCGACACTGACGGTGAGCAGGTGCGCCATCATGATTTCGAGGAGCAGGCGGGGCGAGGTGGCGCCGGCGAGGTCTGGGAGTCGGTCGTTGACTTCGGTGGCCAGGGCGGACAGGTGGGCGGGGGTGAAGAGTTCGGCTTGGTGTTTGAGGATTTCGGAGCGGTCGGTGGGGGCGTCGACAAGCCCTTGCCCGAATGCGTCGGGGACGGTGCGGATCAGGAGGAGGTCGCGCATGCGGTCGAGGAGGTCGAGGGCGAAGCGGCGGGGTTCGTGGCCGGATTCGATGACTTCGTCGATGGTGCGGAACATGGCGGAGCCGTCGCCGGATGCGATGGCGTCGACGGCGGCGTCGAGAAGTGTAAGGTCTGTGACGCCCAGCAGTGGCAGGGCGAGTTCGTAGGTCAGGCCGTCGGGTCCAGCTCCGGCGAGCAGCTGGTCGAGGATGGACAGGGTGTCGCGCGGGGAGCCGCCACCGGCGCGGATGACCAGGGGGTAGACGTTTTCGTCGACGGTGACGCCTTCGTCGGCAACGATGCGCTCGAGAAGCGAACGCATGGCTTGGGGTGCGAGGAGGCGGAATGGGTAGTTGTGGGTGCGCGAGCGGATGGTGCCCAGCATCTTTTCGGGTTCGGTGGTGGCGAAGATGAAGATGAGGTGGGCGGGTGGTTCTTCGACGATTTTGAGCAGGGCGTTGTTGCCCTCTTTGGAGATCATGTGGGCTTCGTCGATGATGAAGACGCGGTAGCGCGATTCGCTGGGCGCGTACAGGGCGCGTTCGCGCAGGTCGCGCATGTCTTCGACGCCGCCGTGGGAGGCTGCGTCGATTTCCATGACGTCGAGGTTTCCGTTGCCGCCGGGGGCGAGGGAGACGCAGGAGGGGCATACGCCGCAGGGGGTGGAGGTTGGTCCTTCGGCGCAGTTGAGTGAGCGCGCGAGGATGCGGGCGGATGATGTTTTGCCGCAGCCTCGTGGGCCGGAGAACAGGTAGGCGTGTGAGATGCGGTTGTTGTCCAGTGCGGTGGACAGCGGTCGCGTTACTTGTTCTTGCCCGACGACTTCGCCGAATGTTGCGGGGCGGTATTTCCTGTACAGAGCCACGCGGGCTACCTTACTCGGCCTCGCGATTCCATTCGGTGGTGTTGGTGCCGCGGCGTCGTAGCCTGCGGGTTAGTACGTCGAGGCCTTGGTCGCGGGCGATGACGTATTCGTCGTCAGTAAGTGCGACGAGTTCAAGCAACAGTGTGAGTTGGTCGGGTTCGCGGTACAGCGGTGTGCCGCGGTCGAAGAGTTCGGGTTCTCGCAGCCAGCCGTGGCGTGCGGTGGTGCCGAGCTCGTCGAGGGCGCCTTCGAGCAGCACGCCGGGTTGTGCGGGGATGCCGAGGCGTTCGATGGCACGGGCAGCAGCAACGACGGCGCGCCCGGGCAGTTGCTTATCGACGACCCCACCTACCGTCACAATCTCACACCGCACATCAGTTGCCCCATCCCCGTCGATGACCAGGCCGGTGTCGACTTGGGAGAAGCCGACGGTGCAGGCTGCGGGGGTGGAGTTGATGGTGGTGAGGGCGACGGCGGCGTCGTCGATAAGCATGAGCTCGATGTCCATGAAGGACCCGAGCCATGCGGCGACCTGATCAGTTTTCATGCGCCTCGATGCAGGCGAGCAGCACGCAGGTGGCAACGCCGTCCATGGCGGTGCGGACCTCGTCGAGCGGCGGCAGGGACGGTGCGAGGCGGATGTTCTCGTCGTGCTCGTCGATGCCTCCTGGGAAGGATGCGCCGGCCTTGGTCAGGGTGATGCCGGCTTCCTTGGCCAGTTCCCAGACGCGCTTGGCGGAGCCGTCCTTGACGTCCAGGGAGATGAAGTAGCCGCCGGTCGGCTCGGTCCACTCGGCGACGCCGTACTCGCCGAGGCGCTCCTTGAGAATGCCGATGACAGCCTCGAACTTCGGGGCGAGCGAACCGGAGTGCTTGAGCATGTGGGCGCGCAGGCCGTCGACGTCGCCGAAGAAGCGGGCGTGTGCCAGCTGGTTGACCTTGTTCGGGCCGATGCCGCGCACACCGGCGTGGCTGTTGTACCAGTCCAGGTTCTCCTTGGAAGAGGCAAAGAACGCCACGCCCGAGCCAGCGAGCGTGATCTTGGAGGTGGACGACATGTACCAGAAGCGGTTCGGGTTGCCGTGCTTCGCGGAGATCTCGAGGACGTTCGGGTTGTCCGGGAACTCGTCGGTCAGCGTGTGGATGGCGTACGCGTTGTCCCAGATCAGGCGGAAGTCCGGCGCGGCAGTCTCCATGGCGCAGAGGCGCTCGATGGTCTCGGCGGAGTAGGTGATGCCGGTGGGGTTGCCGAAGATCGGCACCGACCACATGCCCTTCACCTGCGGATCCTTCACCAATTCTTCGACGAGGTCCATGTCGGGGCCGGTCGGGGTCATCGGCACCTGGATCATCTCGAAGCCGAAGTGCTCGACGATGGTGAAGTGGCGGTCGTAGCCCGGCACCGGGCAGATCCACTTGACGGTCTCCTCGTCCTTCCAGGGGCGTGGCGAATCGTTGGTGCCCCAGATGTAGGCAAAGGAGACGAGGTCGAACATGATGCTCAGGCTCGAAGCATCACCGGCGACGACGTTCTCCGGGGCGACGCCGAGGGCCCCGGCCCAGAGCTCGCGGATGTCCGCAATGCCGTCGAGGTTGCCGTAGTTGCGCACGTCAGCGCCGGTCTTGTCGGTGTAGTCGTCCGCCCCCGGCAGCGACAGCAGCGCGTCGGAGAACCCGAGCTGCTCTGCGGACGGCTTGCCACGCGTCAGGTTCAGGTTGAGGTTTCGAGCCTTGAGTTCCTCGTACTGTGTGCGGGTGCGCTCGGCGAGTTCGTTGAACTGGGCTGCGTCCAGGTCCTTGAGAGACATCATCACTCCAGATGTTCGAAGGCGAATTTTGCGTGCCCACCATCGTAGCGGCCTATCCGTCCCCGAACATGAAAAAGGGACCTCACGCACCTGCTAGAGCTCGCTGACCCTTGCTGCGTTCCCGCCCTGGGGGAGTTCACAAGATAACACCGCGTGAGATCCTGCCTGACACTGTAGCCATCTCTTCCGCCAGAACACAACCTGCGCCGGGCCACGCTGCGGTTTTGGTCTTGTGGGGTGTGTGCATTACCATGTCCAAAGACGCTTCGCCGGTGCATGCCGGGGAGGTTGTTCGCTGGAGGATTCGACTAGCGGCCTATGTCACACGCCTGGAACGCGTGCGGGTTTCACGACCCTCGTGGGTTCAAATCCCACATCCTCCGCAAATTTCACGCCCCGCGTTTCTGCGCGGGGCGTTTTTGCTACCGTTTTGTGCGTGACCACAACTGCAAACACTGCGCTTGATCGACTCGCTGACCTGCTGGGTATCGGCCGTTATACGGTTGCGGATGCGGGCATGATCCCGCGCGCGATCGCCCTTGCCGCCGCCGAGGAACTCGACGTGCCCTACGAGGACGCGTGGACTGCCGAGGAGATCGCGGACAGCATCTTCGACAACTTCGCCCAGTACATCCTGGGCTCCGGGGTTGATGGTCGGGCGACGACGCTGCGCGCAATTGTCGACGACCACTTCACCGCCCAGACGTCTCGCACCCGGGGGTCGGGGGTGTCGTCGTTTAGCAAGCTCTCGTCGGACGACTTCACCCCGGCGAAAAACAAGTTGGAGGCGGTCAACCGCATTAGCGCGCTGACGGGTTCGGGCCCGGAGACGCTCGGGCCGGGGTCAAAAGAGCGCAAGTCGGTGCTGGTGAACCTGGCGCGTGCGATCGACAACAACAACGCGCCGGAGGACGCGACCAAGATCGAACTCGGCCGCTGGCTGGCGGGACAGCTCGGCGGGACGTGGGGACCAAGCGATTACTCGTCCGGCTACACGATCACGCTGAACGGCCTGAACAACCTGCTGCACTTGGCCACGCGCAGGTTCACGGGCGTGGAGGATTTCGCCTCCCCGCTGCTGGAGGCCAACGCGCTCGTCGCTGGTGCTGCGGAGGCGCTCGGCCTGCGGGCGGACACCGATTGGGCGAGCCTGCCGTTCGATGGGCGCACGTGTGTGGAGGAGATGTTCGCGGCGCAGTACCGCAACCGGAACCAAACGGAATGGTTCGCCTGGTACACCGAGTTCAAAGTCCTGCCGTTTTACGCGGCGAAGTTCAAGGGCGGGCCGGCGACCATCGGCCACACGGAGTTCGACTATCAGGGCACCCGCACGTGGGATTTGAAGGTGCATTCCAGCGACGGCAAAGCGGACCGCACGCCGCTCAACGACCAGTACTCGGTGGATCTTGCCGCAGCACAGGACGGGGTCGGGTTCATCGTGGTCAACACGGTGCCGGATTACACCGACGAGGATGCGTTTTACCGCTGGCACATGGCCAAGCGTGGCAAGGTGGTCAAGGAACGCAAGCCGAACTCGCGCAAGCTCAAGGTCGCGCACACGGTGACCAGCATCGAGGCGTACTACTTCCCTGATACTGCATCTATTAGCGACGCCATCGCCCGCGGCATCATCAAAGTCTTCAACCAGGGCCGCCAGCAGGACGGGTCGCCGCGCAAGCCGAAGTACGAGATGGACATGGCACTCGCGCGCGGCACAAAGTATTTGCTCACGGCACTTCCGTGAGGTCCTGTGCGTACGCCGCCGCCACGTCTACGTCGCGCCCGAACACCACGCGGTTGAGCCGCTCCACAAGGGCGAAGGGGTGCTTGACGTTTTCATTGACAATGCCGGCGTTGAGTTTGGTGACTAGGTTGTTGCGTTCGGAGGCGCGGATGTCGTCGATAAGCACCGGCTCTAGGTCGGGCACTGGCACGGACATGAGCACGCGACGGGTGAGGCTTACGCCGCCGTCGTGCCAGCGCCACCACAAATACGGCGCGGACGAGTTCAGCGTCACCGCCGCGAGGTCCCGGTCGTGTGCGGTGGCGAAGTGCAGCACCTGCTTCGAGCGCCGGCTCAACTCCCCGAACGCGGCGGAGATGTAGTAGCGCGGGGTGGTGGCTACGGTGAGCGAAAACTCGGTCGGGCCGGGCACGACAAGGTCGGCGATGGTGCGCTCCCACCCCTGCATTTGCCGCCAGATTTCCTGGTGGTCGGGGTGGATCTTCAGCCACTCCCCTCCCTGACCGATCTGCCGCGGCGCGAGCAGGTGCGGTGCCTTAGCCAGCATGGCTGCCCGCGATGCTGCACGCCATCGCAAGATCGGCGTGATCCGCCACGAGTCCTCGTCCGGCGGGCACACGGTGACGGCGGCGCGCACGAAGTTGGTTTTCGACGTGTTCGACGAGCCGAACTTGTAGCCGCGGAACAGGGTGTCGGGGACGTTGTCGAAGACGGTGATGTCGCCGCCGGTGAGGTGGTCGTCGATTAGCAATCGCAGCCCTGCGAACTTCGGTGCGCCCAGGTAGGAGGCGGGCGTGACCGCGATGAAGCCGCGGCTGGTGGTGGCGACACGCTCCATGAAATAGGCGAACAGGTCGCGGGTGGCGGCGGTGGCGAACGTGTCGTCGCGCGCGGTGGAGGCGTAGGGCGGGTTCATGATGACAAAGTCGTGGGCGGGGATGTCGTCGTGAAGAAAATCGGCCACCACGCAGCGCGCGGCGAGCGCCTCAAAGCCTGCGGTGTCGCCCGGCGCGAGGAAGTGCGACAGCAGCACCACCGCGGTGTGCAGCGCGACCGGGTCGATGTCCACCAGGATCAATTGCTTTGCGACGAAGCCCCCCACATCCCCATCAACCTTCCGCGCAAGATGCCACGCGAGCACCCCAGTGCCGCAGCACGGGTCCACCCACGTGCCCTCCGGGAAACGGTTGACGTGCTGGGCCATGAACGCGGCGGCGTCGTCGGGCGTGAAGTACTGGCCCGCATCCTTGCGCGCCTTACTGTCGCTGAGCGCCAAGAACGCCTCGTAACAAACCGCGATCTCCCCGATGGTCATGTTTTCGAACACATCTTCTGCCAGCGGCTCGACCCCCAGGTAGGATTCCACCACCGGCGCAAGGTCGGGCCGCAACGCGTTCGAGTGCGCCGCGATCCCCCGCAGCCATGCCTGTTGGCCTGCGATTTCGGGGTGCGCGCGCAGGCGGTTCAGCGTGGCGGTGACACGCTTTGCGGAAAAGTTCGAACCCTGGGACACGGTGTCCGAGCTTATAGCTCTTTTACTCTTCCGCTCCAATCTGGGCTGCTGTATACTCGCGTGCATGATCGACGCAAAGCTTTACGAAGCAATCAACCAGCAAGTCACCGAAGAGTACGGTGCCGCCTACATCTACCGCTACCTGGCCAACGAGATGGACGCCCTGTCCTTCCCGGGCCTGAGCGAGTGGTTCGCCGCGCAGGCATCTGAGGAGTGCGACCACGCGCAGAAGTTCGCCCAGCACCTCATCGACCGTGGCGAGCACGTCAAGCCGCACAACATTGAGATCGACGCGCCTGAGATCAAGACCCCGCTCGACGCGTTTGAGGCTGCTCTTGCGCACGAGAAGAAGGTTTCGGAGCAGATCCGCCAGATCACCCGCCTGGCCGATGAGGTCGGCGACCTCGAGTCCCGCCCGCTGCTCAACTGGTTCCTGGAGGAGCAGATTGAGGAAGAGTCGACCGTGAGCGAGATCGTCGACCAGCTCAAGCTTGTTGGCAAGGACGGCTCAGGCCTGTTGCGTATCGACGCCCGCCTGGCCGGCCGCTCCACCGACTCCGACGCGTAACCCACCCCCGGATTTCGCGTTCAGCCCCCGTCACGTGCGGGGGCTTTGTTTGTGTCTAGCGCTGTTTGTGTCTAGCTGGATTGTTGGCGGCGCTTGACCCGCCACATGTCGATCGCGATGACCACACCGAGGATCGCAGCGTGCTGGCGTTCGCTCAGCTCCGGCTCGAACTGCACCCGGTAGTCCGACTTGCCGGTCAGTTCGCGCCCGAAGCCTTTGTACTCCGCGACCACGTGCGCGATCGGGCGGCCCTGCGATGTGAGCGTGTAGTTGCGGTTGAACACCTTGCCTTCGACTTGCACCTCGGGAAACCCTGCGATGTCGAGGTCGAATTTTGAGCCCATGAGCTTGAACCGCGATGTCAGCCGCGCCAGCTCCATCGCGGGCGTGACTAGACGCACGGTGTAGCTGTCGCGGATGAGGTCGATCGGGTCTTCGATGCTGATAAGGTGCGTGCCGCCTGCGTCGAACACGTCGACTTGGCGCGAGGCCCGGCTCAGCACGTCTTTCATGTTGAGCTTCGTTTGCCGTGCCGTGCCAAGGGGTTGTCCGGTGGGTGCTTCGATCGCGAACTCGTTGCGGCCGAAGATTTTGGTTTGCCGGATAATGACTTCGTTTTCCCGCAGCATGGTGTAAATCGTAATCCCGCCGCGCTGCGCGTGCCGGGCAGAAATGCGTAAAAGGCTGACGCCAGTTCCGAGTGCGAACTGGCATCAGCCTTTTACGGTGTTCGGGAGAGAAGGGTTAGGCGGTTTCCTCGGTCTCCTTACCGTCGCCCTTGTCCTCGCCCTTGTCTTCGCCCTTGTCGGAGGAACCCTTCGCGTCTGACTTGGAGCTCTGGGCCCACTCCGGCAGTTCGCCGTCCTTGCACAGGGCGGCGAGGATGCCAATGCCTGCTGCCAGACCAGCCAGGGACAAACCGATGGCTGCTGCCTGGGTGACCTCCGGGCCGAACTGCTGCTGCAGGCGGTCAGCCTCAACCTGGATCTGACGCATCCACTCCGGCTGCGGGCGGCGGTTGGTCTCGCCGCCGAGGCCGAACTGCTCGAGCGGGTTCGGGATGTTCATCTTCTCCGACACGTTCGCTGCTGCCTTGCCCAGCTCGGCGCCGAGCGGGCCGGCCAGCGGTGCACCGATGGCGATCAGCAGGCCGAGCGGAACCAGCCACAGCAGCGGGTTGCTCTCGGACGACATGCTGTCGAAGCACTTCTTGATGTTCTCCGAGGAGCCCTGGTCAGACACCAGGTTCTGCGGCTGCTTCTGGCCTGGGTCGTTCGGGATGGAACCGTTGTCGGTCTTGACCGGGATCTCGACGATCGTGGTCTTGCCGTCCGGTGTCTTCACCTCCACCGGGATGGTGATGTTGGTGCCCGGCTTCACGTCGGCTGGCGGGGTGATGGTCAGGTTGCCCGTGCTTGGGTTGACCTCGACCTTCCAACCCTCCGGGATCTTCGGGTTGTCCGGGATCTTCCATTCGCCCGAACCGTTCGGCGGCGGAACCTCCGTCTTTTGGCCCGGGTAGACAACGATCACGGTGGTGGTGTTGTTGTCGACTGGGGTGTTGTTGTCGGTGCCGTTGCCCGGCTGGGTCTCCGCGACCTTCACCGTGACCTTTGCCGGCACGACGTCGGTCTTGCCGCTCGGGTAGGTGACGGTGACGTTGATGATCTTCTCGTCGCCATCCTTCGCGGTCTTTGGCACGGTGACGGTGATGTCGCCAGTCTTGGCGTCGATCTGTGGGTTCCACTCCTCAAGATCCTGACCCGGGGTGATCTCGTAGGTGGAACCACCCGGCACGTCGTCCTTCTTCGGCTTCAAGGTGGCGTTCTGGCCCGGGGTCTTCTCTACCTCCGGGTACTCCGGGGCACCGTGGACGATGACCTTCGCCGGAACGTTCTTACCCACAGAACCGTCCGGGTAGGTCACGTCAACCAGGATCGTCTTCACGTCGCCAGGCTTTGCGGAGCCCGGAATGGTGACGGTGATCGTGCCGGTTGTCGGATCAACCTTCGGCACCCAATCGCCCAAGTCCTGGCCCGGGGTGATGGTGAAGGTGGAGCCCTCCGGCAGGTTCTTGTTGTTCTGCTCGAGGCTGACCTCCACCCCGACCTTGCCATAGGTCTCGCCGTAGCCCGGGGTGTTCAGGTTTGCGTCGGTATCCCGCACCGTCACCACCGTGTCGATGGTGTCCTTGGAACCGTCGGCGTAGATGACGTCCACGGTGAACGTGGCGGTATCGCCGTGCTTCGCGCCCTTCGGGGCGGTGACCTTCAGCGTGCCGTCCTTGGCTGGTTCAGCGGTCCAGCCTTCCGGTGCGTCGACGACGGTGTAGGTGGCGTCGACGACGGTGCCGCGGACGTCGCCAGGCTGTGTCTTCAACGCAACATCAACGGAGCCACCCGGCTTGACCGTGTTCGGCGTGTTGTAGGCGGGAGCAAACTTGGCAACGGGGACGGAACCGGTGAACTTCGGCGTGTCCTGATCAACAACGCCGTCCTCGGTTGCAACGCGCAGTACCTGCGGGTTCTTGTAGGCGTCGAAATCCTCGTCCTTGGTGGTCTCGCGAGGGTTCGCGATGATTTCCACGTCAACCTTCGCCGCCTTGTCGTCATCAACCGAACCGGTCGCGCCCTTGGGGAGGGTGACGTAGACCTTGCCGGTGTCGTCGACACGCACCTTGGCACCCTCGATCTTCTTGCCAGCGATGGAAACGTTGCCGGTCAGACGCTGGTAGTCGTTCTCCGCATTGGCCACCGTGATGCCGGTGTCGTACTCGTTGCCGTCCGCGATGATCGCCTGGGACTGCTGCTCAGAAGCAACAATTGGCGCGCAGTCATCGGTCTCAAATACCCACGGGGCGACTTCAATCTCCACAGTTGGGCTGACGCGGGTCTTCTCAGCCGCCAAGATCGTCGGATTATTGACCTTCCAGGCCCACGTCTGCGCCTGCTGATTGCTGTCCACAGCCAGCTTCACAACGGCCGTGCGCTTCTGATCACGCTTCAGCGAAAACGACTCCTGATCAATCAGCGCAACCTCGTTGACATCAAGCATCTCAACGGGCTCATTGCCCTTGCGCTTGATCTCAACGGAGCCCTTCTTCAGAGCTTCAAGCTTGTAGGAGTGGGTTGCATCCTGCGTACCTACGTTTTCAACAACGATGAACGCCGTGCCGGATTGAAACACCCGCTCACTGTCAGCGCTTACGCTCACCCACGGCACGAAAGCGTTGTCTACCTCGTCGAGGCCAACACCCACGCTGACCCCGTTTTGGGTTGTCTTCAGCGCCACGCCAGGGTTCACCGTGGTGATGTTCTGATCCAGCACAACAGCACATGCGCCCTGCTGTGGGTTCGCGGTCCGACCCGGAGGGCTTGTGAATTCTTCTGGCAGCGCGGTTGCTTGCGGGGCGACAACAGCCGAAGCGCCGAGGGCAAGCGCAACGGTGCTCGCAGCAATCTTCTTCGAAATCATGAAGTCTCCTTAGAGGTTCGTTGCCCAGTGGTGCGTCCCCAAACGCAGCCACGTGACCTTCCTCCAAATATGAGCGAGCTTCAGACCGATCGCAAGAGTTTTAACATATAAAAAACAGGTTATACTTCACTAAAACACAGCAATTACAAAGATTCCCACGTCCATGGGTCGCGCGACAGTTGTGACGGTTCGAACACGCCCAACAAACCATTCACGCTATCTACCTGGCCATATCCGAGCGACCTGGCAATATCACGCACAATGTCGGACTGACGTTTATCCGCCAACATCTCCCGCAAGGTGACAGCACCATCGCGCTTTGCTAATCGACGACCCCCTGGCCCCACCACAAGCGGAACGTGAATATAAAAAGGCGTCACGAGAGAAAGTTGATCAGCCAAATACGCTTGTGCCGGGGCAGAAAACAACAAATCGTCGCCGCGCACAACCTGATCCACCCCCTGAAAACCGTCGTCCACAACGACCGCCAAGTTGTACGCCCAATCCCCCGCCTGAGCCTGATCCACACGCCCGCCGCGCTTCAAAATCACATCATCAACCGGCCCCGTGTAGGCACCGTGGTAGAAATCCTCAACCGTCCACTCACGCACGTGGGCCCGCAGACGGATTGCGGGGAGGCGGCCCTCGTCGGCGAGGTCGCGTCGTCGTAAAGCACGCTGCTCCTCCGTGAGATCACGACACGTCCCCGGATACATCCCCGGCTGCGCATGCGGCGCCGACGCCGCCTCCCGGATATCCCGGCGCGTGCAATAACACTCATACGTATCCAGGCGAGCCAGCGCATCTGCATACGCGTCCCCGCGATCGTGCTGGTAGAGCACCGGAGGATCGAAGTCGAGGCCGAGCGCCTCCAAGTCCTCAATCTGGCGCAGCGCCGACTCCGCGGATGAACGCTCCGAATCAATATCCTCCACACGCAAAAAGAACTTCCGGCCGCTTTGGCGAGCAAACAACCACGCCAACACCGCCGTACGCAAATTGCCAAAGTGGAGATCGCCGCTCGGACTCGGCGCATAGCGACCAGCAGGACCTTGGAAAACAGCCATATGTGCAATGATATTGCGCATGTCACCGCGCGTATCCCGCTCCCCATACCCGTACCTGCTCGCCGTGTTCTGCGCGGTGTTTCTCATCTCAAACATCACGGCACAAAAAGGCGTGGTCATCGGGCCGCTAGTCACCGACGGGGCCTTCTTCCTCTTCCCCATCTCCTATGTCATCGGCGACGTCATCGCCGAAGTCTACGGGTTCAAAGCCGCACGCCGCGCCGTGTTCACCGGCTTTTTCATCGCCGTGCTTGCCGTGGTGACGTTCTACATCGCCATCTGGCTGCCCGCGGCGGACTTCTACGACATGCAAGACACTTTCGCCGCAGTCCTGGGCTTGTTGCCGCGCATCGTCGCGGCCTCGCTCGCCGGCTACGTGGTGGGCCAACTGCTCAACGCGTGGGTACTGCAGAAGATGAAGGACCGCTTCGGCACCGACCGCCTCTGGGCGCGCCTGATCGGCTCCACCATTGTCGGCGAATTCGCGGACACGCTGCTGTTCTGCACCATCGCCGCGAGCGTGATCGGCGTCGATTCCGCGAGCACGTTTGTGAATTACGTGGTTGTCGGCTTCCTGTGGAAGACCCTCATGGAGGTCGTGCTGCTGCCGATCACCTACCCGACGATCGCAGCCGTGCGCCGCGCCGAGCAGCGCATTGCCGACGAGAGCGTGTAACCCACAGGTCTCCGAAACCTGTACTGTTGCTGATGCAGACCCCCTCCACACGTGTGGACCAAGGGGGTCTAGCTGTTTCTAATCTAACTCGCGTGGCCCCCCTGGAAGGATCACGTGGAGCGAGGTACTCGCTGTACCAATTGTGGGCGAACTTGTGTTTGGGCACTTTCATTAACGACGAATTCGCACTCCACGCAACGTGATCTGCCATCTGAACGAGTTGGGACGCCCTGGAGCCCAGGAAGATGGGATCCTCAATAACATGCCGAGTTGTCCTTGGGAGTTCACGATGTGCTCGGCGAAAGTTTTTCTCAGTTCCGTCCCTTACGAGCCGGTGTGAAGGCCAAGCGCAAATCCAGCGCAGCTAGAACCTTAAGCAGCGTTTCTACCGTCGGATTCCCAACTCCATTTTCTATGCGACTCAGTTCAGCCTGTTGAATTCCGGCAGCATCAGCAACAGATTGCTGAGTTGCGCCGCGATCATGCCGGGCCGACGCAAGTGCAGCACCTACCGCTTTACGCTCTGCAAGTTCCGCAGCAAACGCTCGCGTTGCCGCATCACGAATTACCTCGGCTGCTGGCGATTCCGATTCTCGATATGGCTGGATGAAGTCTTCAAACTTTGTAGTGGCCATTTGTTCACCCCCACGCTCCGCTTAATAGGTAACCAGCAGCAAGTTTATGTGTTTAACCCCATATCAGCAAGGCGTATTTACTCTCTTTTCCAGGCAGACAAAACGGAGCGCGCTGCACGAATTTCCTTCTGCTCCTGCTTTCGACTTGGATCGCGCAACTTGTTGTATCCACCGAGCAACAAAACGATTCACTTTAGCCGGATGCGGCTCGAAGTTTCCCCAAAATCGCTCCAACCCTAGACCCGCAAATCACAGCTTAGGGGCAAACCCGAACTCACCCTGCTTGCTAGATCGAGCACATGAGTGCCCCAGAGGGCGTCTAACAGGACATCGGGTCGAGTTCGGGTTTGCTCCTAAGCTGGCTGCGCGACTACATGTCCCCTACTTCCCGGCGTAGTAGCGGCCGAGGAACTCGTCGCGGTAGGCCTCGTAATCGCCGGCGTCGATGGCAAGGCGGATGTTGTCCACGAGGCGGATCATGAACTCTAGGTTGTGGATCGTGCACAGCGTGCCCGCCAGGAACTCCTTCGCCTTGAGCAGGTGGTGGATGTAGGCGCGGGAAAAGTTCTCAGAGACGTAGCCGCCGAACTCCTCGTCCACGCCGGAGAAGTCGCGCTTGAAGCGGGCGCCGGCGAGGTTCATGCGGCCGTCCAGGGTGTACACGCCGCCGCGGCGGCCGAGGCGCGTCGGGGCAACGCAGTCGAAGGTGTCGGCACCAGCTTCGACGGCGGTGAAGATGTCGTCCGGCTCCGAAATGCCCAGCAGGTGGCGTGGCATGTCGATAGGAAGTTCGTCGGTGACCCAGCCGACGATCGTGCCCAGATTTTCCTTCTCCAGGGCGCCACCGATGCCGAAGCCACCGAAGCCACGGCGGCCCTCGTCGAGCGCCTCACGGTGAAGATCCAACAAGCCGTGCGTAGCCTGGCGGCGCAGGTCCTCGTACTGCGCACCCTGCACCACGCCCCACAAAGACTGCAGCGGCTTGTCCGCCCGAACCTCGGTCAGACGGTCGTGCTCGATGAGGCAGCGACGGGCCCAACGACGGGTGCGCTCGACGGAATGCTCCTGGTAAGCGCGGGTATCCACAAGCGTGGTCAGTTCGTCGAAGGCAAACATGATGTCGGCGCCCAGCTGGTGCTGGATCTGCATCGACACCTCAGGGGTGAAGCGGTGGGAGGAGCCGTCGATGACGGATTTGAAGTCGACGCCGTCGTCGTCGACACGCGCCATGCGATCCTTGTTCGCCGCACGGATGTCGCCCTCGGTCAGGCCTGCGGTGTCCATGGCGAGGACCTTTTTGAAGCCGACGCCGAGGCTCATCACCTGGAAGCCGCCGGAGTCGGTGTAGGTGGGACCATGCCAGTTTTCGAAGGCGGCGACGCCGCCGGCCTCGTCGACAATGTCGGGCCCTGGCTGCAGGTACAGGTGATAGGCGTTGGAGAGGATCGCTTGCGCACCGGTGGAGCGGATCTGCTCGGGCGTGAGCGTTTTCACCGTTGCCTTTGTGGCCACCGGGATGAACGCAGGGGTCTGAATGGAACCGTGCGGGGTGTGGATCACACCGGTGCGGCCGTGCCTACCCGGCGCGGGCTCCAACTGGGTGCCGACCTCGAAGGTGGTGTCCGTCTGCTGCGTCATGCGTGTTCCTTTTCTAGTTCGGTGCCCTCAACGTCGACCTCGGGGAGGAGTTTGTCCAGCCATTTTGGCATCCACCAGGCGGCGCGGCCGAGGAGGAACATGGTGGCGGGGACGAGGGCCATGCGGATGAAGAAGGCGTCGAAAAGTACTGCGACGCCGAGTGCGAAGCCGAAGATCTGGATGAACGGCAACGGTTGGTCCAAGAAGGCGATGAAGACGGCGATCATGATGATCGCGGCGGCGGTGACCACGCGCGCGCCTTGCCTGAAGCCTTGCACGGTGGATTCGTGCACGGCGCGCAGCCGGTCGCCGTCGCGGTTGCGCAGGTAGGCCTCGCGCATGCGAGTAACCAGGAAGACTTGGTAGTCCATGGCCAGGCCGAAGGTGACGCCGATGAGGAAGATCGGCAGGAAGGACAGGATCGGGGTCGGTGTGTTCACCAAACCCCACAGGCCTTCTTGGAAGAACAGCACGGTCACGCCGAAGGCAGCGCCGACGGACAGCAGGAAGCCAAGGCCTGCCACGAGCGGCACCATGATGGAGCGGAACACGATAACGAGCAGCACGATCGCCAGCCCCACCACGATGGACAGGTACAGCGGCATGGCCTTTGAGAGTTCTTCGGTGATGTCCATTTGGACGGCGGTCAGGCCGGTCAGGCCAACGTCGATACCCGTGGCGTCTTCCACCTGGCTGATCGCGTCGCGCACGCCGTGGGCGATTTGCAAGGTGCGTTCCTCTTCCGGACCACCGGTTGGGGTGGCGAGGATCTGGGCGGCTGTGAGGTCGTCGTTAGCTGCGATGAGCTGCGCGTGCTCGATGCCGTTGACGGAGCCGATCTCACCCATGGTGTAGATGAAGGACGCGAGCGCTGCCTTTTGGGCGTCGCCGCCAGCCTCATCCGGGATCGCTGACATGTACGGCTGGAGAATCTCCGAGTTGGGGTTGACGCTGTGTGCATCAACCACCAGCAGCAGTGGGGCGTTCACGCCGGGGCCGAAGCCTTCCGCCATGAGGTCTGCGGACTTGCGTTGGGTGGTGTCGTAGTTGGAGGTGCTGTCGGACGGCAGCGACATCTCCAAGCCAAGCACCGGGGTGGACAGCGCACCAAGCCCCAGCACGACCACTGCCATAACAAGGCCCGGCACCTTTTCGACGAAGCGCACCCACCGCCTACCCATCGAATTCTCATCGAGGTCCTTCGCCGGACGCTTACCCGGACCCGGATTACCGGCCAGACCGGGAATCTTGCCCGCGAAGGTCTTCGAGCCGAACGCGCCAAGCAACGCCGGTACAAGCGTCAGCGCGACGAGCACCGCGATGAACACGGTGACGGCGGCGGCAAGGCCCATCCAGGTGAGGAACTCGATCTGTGCCAGTGCCAGGGCGACCAGCGCGGTAAAGACCGTGGCACCGGCGAACACCACCGAGGAACCCGCGGTGCCGACAGCCATTCCGGCCGCCTCATCCGGCGGGAGGTGGCGTGCCTCCTGGCGGTAGCGCGACAGGATGAACAGGGCGTAGTCGATGCCCACGGCCAGGCCGATCATGACGGCAAGGACCGGAGTGACGTCGTTGAGTTCCACCCAGTGGGTGGTCAACAGCACCAGCAGCGCGCCGATGCCCACGCCGACCACGGCGGAGATGATCGGGATCACCGAAGCAGCAAGCGAACCGAAGGTGACCACGAGCACCAAAAACGCCACGGCCAGGCCGACCATCTCAGAGGTGGTCTTAATGGCAATCGGCTCGCCGAAACCGGCGCCGCCGGCCTCCACCTGAAGGCCCGCGTCCCGACCGATTCTCATGGCCTCGTTCACCACGTCGCGGTCCGCTTGGTCAACGGACATCGACGACTCAGCGTCGAACTCGAAGGTGGTGTAGGCGATGCGGGCGTCGTCGCTAAGCATGCGCAACTGATACGCATCCGCTTCCGCGCGCTCTCGCGGCATGCCCATCTCAGTCATCTGGCCAATGATCATGCGCTGCAACTCGCCGTTGACCGTCACTGGATTGCCGAAGCGCTCCCCCTCCACCCCGAGATGGTCGCGGATATAGCCGACGGTGGCATCCATCGCCGCCATATGCTCCGGTGAATCCAGGCGCTCACCTTCCGGCGCGGCGAACACCAAGTTCACGCCAGGGGCGGTGGCCACGTTTCCGGCCTCGGGGAAGTTCTTCTCCATGTCGCGAAGCGCGTCGATAGCCGGCGTGCCTTCGATAGCAAACTCGGAGGTAAACGGCTTCATCAACGAAAACGCACCACCGGCAGTAGCGCCGAACAGCAGCAGCCACGCCACAATCACCCGCCATTTGTGCAGGTAGGACCAACGTCCGAGGTTGTACAGCAGTTTCGCCACGTCAAAGGGTTCCTTCTGTGATATGGAAAAAGCCCCCGTTGCCGGGGGCTTTAACACTTGGCGGTAGCGGCGGGATTTGAACCCGCGGTGGTTTTACCCACACTCGCTTTCGAGGCGAGTACCTTCGGCCGCTCGGACACGCTACCGCCGACTAGATTAACGGCAGCGCCGCCAAGAAACCAAATTTAGCGGTCAGCTTCGTCGCGGACCTCGTCCGCCTTGTCCTCAACCTTGGCTGCGACCTCGTTGGCCTTGTCCTTAATAGCGTCGCCCGCCTCGGAGAGCTTCTCCTTAGCGCTGCCGATCAGCTGATCAGCCTTGCCCTCGTTCTGAAGCTTCTCGTTATCGGTAAGGTCGCCAGCCGCTTCCTTAGCCTGGCCCTTGATCTGATCAAGCTTGTCATCCAAACCCATGATGTTCTCCTTTATTCGTTGAAATTCGGTGCAGTCGCCCAGTGTAGGGACAAACCCGAACACTTTGGGTAACGATTCAATTACTCCTCAGCTCTTCAAAGAAATCACTCAGTAACCTGGCAGTTTCTTCCTCCAGCACGCCGGCGCGTACCTCAGGGACATGCAGATGCCGCGGGTCCCGGATGGCATCCAGCACCGAACCCACCGCACCCGTCTTCGGCTCCCATGCGCCAAAAATTAACGACGACACCCTCGCCCCCAAGATCGCCCCCGCACACATCGTGCAGGGCTCCAGCGTGACAACGAGCTCACACCCATCCAGCCTCCACCTCCCCAACGCCTCGCACGCCTGCCGGATGGCCTCCATCTCCGCATGCGCGGTCGGATCGTTGTTCGCCTCCCGGCGGTTCACCCCCACCCCAAGGACCTCGCCCTCCGGGGAGAACACCACAGCCCCCACCGGTACATCGCCCGGCGGGGTTGTGCGGGCAACCTCGATCGCCTCCCGCATCCGTTCTTCAGCCCGGCGGGCAGGTTTGCTAATCGACGGCATCAGCAAGCTCGTCGCCAAAACCCAACTCGTCGGCGATGGTGTGGGCGAGATCGGCCGGGTCGGCGTCGTCGTCAAGCAAAATGCTCAACTGCTCCTCGGACAACCCCAGGTCCGCGAGGATGGCAAAATCACCATCAGCCCAGCCGTCGACGTTGTCCAGCTCATCCGGGTCGATGTCGGGGATGTCCACGTCGGCCTCATCCAGGATGTCAGCCGCGAAATCATCATCCACCGCCATCGTCGCGTCCGAAATCAGCACACGCACCTTCGACGGGCCCGGACGCACCACAACCAAATAGTCATCCTCCACATTAAGCAGCGCAAACGCCGCGCCCTCGCTGCGCAAACCGCGCACAGCGTCAATGGAGGTGGAAAGGTCCGTGAAATCGTCGCGGAACTCGCGCACCTGCCACGAACCCCCAACCTGAGCGACGGTGACGGCAAACCCGTCCGTGAAGTCCTGACTCATGGGACGAAAGCGTAGTCCGCGCGGGCCAAAGTGTCACTAGACTTAACGCGGTGACTACCTACCAACTGCCCCCCATCTGCATTCTCGGCCTCGGACTGATCGGCGGGTCGCTCATGCGCGACCTGACCATCTCTAACGAACGCGTCTTCGGCTACACCATGCACGGGGCACGCGCAGCACAACGGGACGGCTTCGACGTCTCCGACAACATGGAAGAAGTGCTGCGCCGCGCAGAGGCCGACAACGCGCTCATCGTGGTTGCGGTGCCGATGGCGGCAGTGGCGTCCGTGCTGGACCAGGTAGCTTCGTTCGCCCCGACGTGCGACATCACCGACGTGGTATCCGTCAAAGAGCGCGTGTACGACCTCATCGTCGAGCGCGACATGCAGGGCCGCTACGTCGGCGGCCACCCCATGGCGGGCACCGAGTTTTCCGGCTGGAGCGCCTCCCACGAGGGCCTGTTCGAGGGCGCCGCGTGGGCCGTAACGTACGACTACGCGCGCGAAGGCCTTGCCGACGACCACTGGGCCGCCCTATTCACCACCGTCTGCCGGCTCGCATCCGTCGTCGGTGCGGAGGCGGTCCCCGTGCGCGTATCGCTTCACGACGAATCCGTCGCCCGCGTCTCCCACCTCCCCCACGTCATCGCTGAAGCCCTGTCGTTGGTCGGCGACCGGGGCGGAACGCTCTCGCAGTCCCTGTCCGCCGGATCCTTTAGGGGCGCGACCCGGGTAGCTAGTACGGAACCCGAACTCGTGCGCAACATGTGCGAAACCAACGCCGACTCGCTCGTGCCTGTGCTCGACGAGTTCATCGAACTCCTCCAAGCCGCACGCGCTTCCCTTGCGGACGATCCGGCGTCCATGAAGCAGCTAGCCGAATCTGGCAACCGCGCCTACCTGCGCATGGCCGCCCGCAAAGGCGCCCGCCGCGAGTCCGTCTCCCCCGTGAAGATTTCTTCCCGCCCCGTCATGCGCGTCCACCCTGGCGCACCGGGCTGGGTCCGCCAACTCGAGCAGGTGGAGTCCCTCGGCGGACGCGTCGAGGTGTTCTAGGTTTTGTTTTTGGGGGGTTGGGGGTTTGGGGGGTTGATCCCTGGGGTTCCCCGGGGTTCCCTGGGGTTCTAGCCGGCCGTTTTCCGCTGGTCGTCTAGCTCTGTGTTTGTGGAACCAGAC
>NZ_KV787943.1:0-58155 GCF_001807155.1 Corynebacterium sp. HMSC05C01
GGATAACTCCAACACCAAATTCCACAAACCACTGGTTAGACGGTTTTTGGCGTTTTCGGTTTTCCGAAGGTCCAGACCTTATTGATCACAAAGTTCACCGGCATCGCGATCAGTGTGGAGATGGCTTGGGCCCAGTAGGATTTGGTGCGCAGGCCGGTGGAGTCGTCGAAAAGTGAATCGGAGAGTCCGATGGGGGTCGTCGGGTTCATGAGCAACGTCATGCATGTCAGCGACACCGCGAACGCGAGCGCGCCGGTGGCCAAGAAGGGGAAGAACCCGCGCAGCCAGGAGCGCGCGTGCACCCCACGGAATGTCCAGGAGCGGTTGAGCTGGTAGTTCCACGTGTTGGCCAGGAGGAACGCCAGGGTGGACATGAGGTGGTACCAGCGGATGTTCCAACGGGTGGAGCCGAGTTGCATGAACACGTCGTTGGCGTGCAGATCAAAGCCGTTCTCTAAGGCTTTGTTGGCCAAGTAGAACACGACGAAGTTCACGAGCACGCCGGAGCCGCCGACGATGCCGAAGCGCAAAAATTGCCGCAGCCCGGCAACGAGGCGTACGGCAGTGCTGCCGCTTTCGGGCGCGGTGGCGTGCTGGTCGCCGGCGGCCGGCGACGGATGAGTGGGGTTAGTCAACGGTGTTTCCTAGGCGGGCGACTGCCGCTTCGATGCGCTCGTCGGGTGCGGTGAGCGAGATGCGCACGTGTTGGGCGCCGGCGGGGCCGTAGAAGTCGCCGGGGGCGCCGAGGATGCCGTGGTCGGCGAACCAGTTGAGGAGTTCGCGCGAGTCCATGCCGTCGTGGCGGGCCCAGAGGTAGAGTCCGGCGTCGGAGTCGTCGATAGTAAGACCTGCGTTTTGGAGGCCCTTCATCAACACAGCGCGGCGTGTGGCGTAGGTGGAGCGCTGCATTTGTTCGTGCAGGTCGTCGCCGAGGGCGGCCACCATGGCGGCTTGGATTGGGCCGGGCACGATGAGGCCGGAGTGCTTGCGGATAAGCAGAAGTTCTTGCACTAGGGCTTCGTCGCCGGAGATGGTGCCGGCGCGATACGACGCCAGGTTGGACGTCTTGGACAGCGAGTGCAGGGCGAGCAGGCCAGTGTTGTCGCCGTCGGTGACGGACGGGTGCAGGATGGATACCGGTTCGGCGGACCAGCCGAGGTAGAGGTAGCACTCGTCGGAGGCGATGATTGCGCCGGTTTCGCGGGAGAATTCCACCCAGGCGCGCATCTGCTCGACGCCAAGGACTGCGCCAGTTGGGTTCGACGGTGAGTTGATGAAGACGAAGGCGGCGTCGCGGGGTGCGGCGGCGGGGTCGTCGCAACGAATAACTTCGCAGCCTGCCATCAGCGCGCCGACCTCGTAGGTGGGGTACGCGATCTCGGGGATCACAACTTTCTCGCCGCGCAGGCCCAACAATGTGGGCAGCCACGCGACGGCTTCTTTGAGCCCGATCACGGGCAGCACGGAGCGTTCGGTCAACCCTGCGATGCCGAAGCGGCGGGCGTGGGAGGCCACGATCGTTTCGCGCAATTCCGGCGTACCCGCGGTTTGCGGGTAGCCGGGCGTTGCGGCAGCTTCGGACAGCGCGAGTTGGATGGACGGGGCGACTGGGTCGACGGGGCCGCCGACGGAAAGGTCGATCAGACCGTCCTCATGGGATGCGGCGTGCTTGCGCACGTCGGCGATGGTGTCCCATGGGAAGTCGGGCAGCTGTGATCCGAGTGGGGTGCGTGCCACGGTTTAGTCCTGGTTCTGCGGCGGCAGTGCTGCGACGAAGGGGTGGTCGAAGTCCTGTGGGCCGGTCTTGGCGGCGCCGCCTGGCGAGCCGAGTTCGTCGAAGAAGCCGACGTTGGCGTCGTAGTATTCGCTCCACTCGTCGGGGGTGTCGTCTTCGTAGAAGATGGCTTCGACGGGGCAGGCAGGTTCGCAGGCGCCGCAGTCGACGCATTCGTCGGGGTGGATGTAGAGCATGCGCTTGCCCTCGTAGATGCAGTCAACGGGGCATTCTTCGACGCAGCCGCGGTCCATGACGTCGACGCACGGTTGAGCAATCACGTAAGTCATGGGAAACAGTATGTCACTTCGTCTTGATCAGTGGCCAAACGCCTCCGGCGATTCCGGTGAGAAGGAGTGCGAGGGTCCACCCGGTTGGAGGGAGGATGACCATGGAGGCGAACAGTGCTGCTGCCCAGACGGCAAGCGGAACAATCATGCTTTTCGACGACCACAGCCGCGCCGTCTTCGCCAACACCGCATTAAACACCGCTGCGATGATGACCCAGAACCAGTTCAGGTACGCCACTTCCAGGATGAGCGAGCCGAGGGCGCCGACGCTCAGCCAGGTGATGCCGGCGATGGCTTCCCCGCGTGAAAAATTGTCGCGGATGACGGGTTGGCTCATTTGGGGATTCCGGATAGGACGTGGGTGGCGTCGTCGTGAAGTGGCGTGCCTGCGCCGAGTTGGAAGTGTTCGACGCGTTGGATGGGCTGGGTGATGAGGTTGGACAGGGCGTAGTAGACGACGGGACCTTGGGCGATGGCGGCGTGGGGGTTGACGTCGGTGGTGCGGCCGTCGGCGATCCAGAGTTGGGTGGCGTGGGCACGCATGGCGGCGATTTTGGCGCTGTAGGCGTGGTCGTCAAGGGAGACGGCGATGTCGGAGGTGGCGACTCCGTCGAGTTCGCCGGGTTGGGCAAGGCGCCAGCCGTCGGGGGCGGTCTCGGGCGTAAGCGCTGCGGTTTCTTCGGCGAGGCGCACGGCCCACAGGATGCGCGGGATAGCGACGCGTTCGGCGGCGGTGTGGGTGATTTCGTGGGCGCGGATGTGGTCCGGGTGGCCGTAGCCGCCGTCGGGGCCGTAGGTGATGACAAGGTGGGGGCGCTCGGCGTCGAAGATCGCGGCGAGTTCGGCTACTGCGGCGTCGCCGGAGTTGACAAAAGCGCGCGGGTTGCGGCTTGCGGGCGAGCCGGCCATGCCGGAGTCGCGGAAGCGGCCAGCTCCGCCGAGGAAGGTGCCGCGCGCGCCGATGGCGGCCAACGACTCGCGTAGTTCGCCGATGCGGAAGCCGCCTAGCTGGTCGGCTTCGTCGACGACGAGGTGCTGGTACGGCTCGCCGATAACTTCGCCTTCTTCGCCGAGTGTGCAGGTGACGACGAGGACGTCGGCGCCACGTCGGCTCAGATCGGCGATGACGCCTGCGGTGGTGATGGCTTCGTCGTCAGGGTGGGCGTGGACGGCCACTACCCGGTAGCCGGTGAGGTCGCGCGTTGTCATGGTTTCTCCTTCGGTGTCGGGCCTACTGTATCGGCCAGTTGCCAGCGGGCGGCGTCGCTGATACCCCCGGGCCAGGTGGAGACGCCTGGGATGGCGACGCCACCGGAGGATGCTGCGATGCGTGTTTCGTTGAGGATGGGCACCCACACGGCGTCGCGCTCTTCGGCTTCGGCCACGGCTGCTCGGGCCTCGGTCGCACTCATGGTCCCGTCCAGGATTCGCCCGGCGAGCGCTTCGTTGCCCACGGAGCACAGGCCGGAGAGGTTGCCAGCACGCGAAGTTTTGGACGGACACGCCATGCGGCTGGCAAGCGTGGTCATGGACGTGGAGTTGCGCTGCCACACCACTGCCAGGTCAACTTCCGACGATGGCAGGCTGCGCCCGGCGAGCGTCGTCGCGTCGGTAGAGGTGAGTTTTGCGGGAATGCCGGCGCCGTTGAGGATGTCGACAAGCGTGCGCGCCGCTGCGGCCGCCGCCGGGTCCATCGCATCCGCCCCGACGCGGATGGACACGGTGCGCGCTCGTAGCGCTGCGGTGTCCTTCTCCCCCGGCGTGAACGCATGCTCTGCTACGGCCAGGTTGGTGCTGCGGCCGGCGGCGATGTGGGCGAGCAGGGGGACGTCGATAAGCGATCGCACTTGCTCGCGCATTGCTTGGTCGAGCCCGCTTGTCGCGGAGATGACGACGCCAAGCACGCGTGACGACGACCCCTCGCGCACCTCTACTCCAGGCACCCGGCGAAAGACCTCTTGCGTGGTTTCCTGCGGCGTGACGTCGGCGAACGCGAGCTGGCCGGAGCGCAACTGGTCGGCGGTTTGTGTTGTATCGCGCGCGGCGGTCAGCGTCAAAATGTCCACGCTTGCTGGCTCAGTACCCCAAAACCTGTCGTTTCTATTCAGCACTACCGTGCCGCGGGCCCGGCCGACATCTGCCATGAGGAAACGCCCGGCAGACGCAGGGACCATGTTGCGCAGTGCGAACGGGAAATCGCTGGCGTCAGCGGCGAACAGGTGCGACGGCAGCAGGTAGGCAAAGAGCTCCTCGCGGTTGGCCACGGGGCGCTCAAAGTCCACATCGACGACCTTGCCGCCTTGACCAGAAATGCGGATCGCCTGAATTGCCCGGTAGGCCGCAGGGTTGACGGTGCCGGCGGTGGTCACCATCCCGCGCCACAGGTAGGCAAAGTCGGATCCGGTAATCGGGGTGCCGTCAGACCACTGCGCCTCCGGTGCGATGACGTAGCGCACGGTTTGGGCCGCGGGCGAGGTCGGCAGCGTTGAAACCCCCACCAGCAGGTCCCTGTTCGGGCTCGTGCCCACATATGCGCTAGGCAGGGTGAGGTCTGCGATGGCACGCACCGTCGAGGAATCGTCCGCAATCAGGTGCGGGTTAAAGCCTCCTCGTACAGGGTCGACGCCCACTTGTACCTGGGTGCGGTCGCTGCGGCGCGGGTTGTCGTCGGAAGGTGTCGTCGATACGCCAGATGTCTCGCTTTGGGCGGATTCCGGCTCAACGAGCGGCGGTGGGCCCGGGTTCGCCGAGCACGACGCGACGAGGCAAAGCGCGGAAAGCGCCGCCGCAGCACGGGTGGCTGGGCGGCGCGATCGAGGAGGCTGCATGAAGAACAGGCTAGCTGTTCTTCTGCTTCGCACGGGAGCGGGCACGGCCACGCTCGGTAGCGTTCAGGATGAGCTTGCGCACACGCATCGCCTCAGGGGCAACCTCAACACATTCGTCCTCGTCACAGAACTCGATGGCCTCATCCAGGGAGAGGGTACGGGCCTTCTGCAGCGTGACAGTCGCGTCCGCAGTGGCGGAACGCATATTGGTCAGCTTCTTTTCCTTGGTGATGTTGACGTCCATGTCCTCGTCACGCGAGTTCGCACCAACGACCATGCCTTCGTAGGTCTCGGCACCCGGCTCGACGAAGAAATCGCCGCGGTCTGCAAGCTGCTGCAGGGCGTACGCGGTGACCTGGCCGGAACGGTCGGCGACGAGCGAACCGGTCGGGCGGCCCTTGATCTCGCCGGCCCACGGACGGTGCTCGATCGAGTAGGAGTTGGCAATACCGGCACCACGGGTCTCAGTGAGGAAGGTCGTACGGAAACCGATCAGGCCACGCGACGGGACGTCGAACTCCATGCGGACCCAATCGCCGGAACCCGCGTTGGACATTGCGGTCATCTGACCCTTGCGGTTTGCCATGAGCTGGGTGACAGCACCCTGGTGCTCCGACGGGACGTCGATGATCATGTGGTCGTACGGCTCGTAGGTCTTGCCGTCGATCTCCTTGGTCACTACCTGCGGCTTGCCAACGGTGAGCTCGAAGCCTTCTCGACGCATCGTCTCAATCAGCACGGTCAGCGCCATCTCGCCACGGCCCTGGACCTCCCACGCGTCCGGACGCTCGGTCGGCAGCACCTTGATGGAGACGTTACCGATGAGCTCCTGATCCAGACGAGCCTTGACCATGCGGGCGGTGAGCTTGTCGCCACCGTTACGGCCAGCCATCGGCGAGGTGTTCACGCCGATGGTCATGGAAATTGCCGGATCGTCGATGGCGATGCGCGGCAGCGGCTCGACGTGCTCCGGATCGCACAGCGTGTCACCGATCATGATGTTTTCCGCACCGGAGACAGCGGCAATGTCACCTGCGACAACGTCGCCTTCAGCCGGAACACGGTCGAGGCCCTCGGTGACGAGCAGCTCAGCGATCTTGACGTTCTTAACCTGCTGGTTGCCGTCCTCGTCGTAGTGGACCCATGCGACCTGCTGGCCCTTCTTTACCGAGCCCTTGAACACACGGATCAGGCCGATGCGGCCCAGGAAGGAGGAGGAGTCCAGGTTGGTCACCTGTGCCTGGAACGGAGCGTCGATCTCAGCGGACGGCTCCGGCAGGACGTCGTAAATGACGTCGAACAGCGGCTGTAGGTCCTCGTTGTCCGGCAGGTTGCCGTTGCCTGGGTTTTCCAGGGACGCGCGGCCTGCACGGCCTGAGGTGTACAGCACCGGCAGCTCGAGGAGGTTCTCAGCAGCCTCTGCAGCCTCCGGGTCCTCCAGGCCAGCGCCAAGTTCGAGCAGGAGGTCCTGTGCTTCCTCAACGACTTCGTCGATACGTGCGTCCGGACGGTCAGTCTTGTTCACACAGATGATGACCGGCTTCTTCGCTTCGAGGGCCTTGCCCAGGACGAATCGGGTTTGCGGAAGCGGGCCTTCGGAAGCATCGATCAGCAGCACGACACCATCAACCATGGACAGGCCGCGCTCGACCTCGCCACCGAAGTCGGCGTGGCCCGGGGTATCGATAACGTTGATGACCAGGTCCGCACCGTCCTTGCCTTTACCGGCGCGACGGATGGCGGTGTTCTTGGCCAAAATGGTGATGCCGCGCTCGGACTCGAGCTCGCCGGAGTCCATCACGCGGTCGCCATGCTCGCCGTGGTCGCCGAAGACGCCGGACTGCTCCAGCATGGCGTTGACCAGGGTGGTTTTGCCGTGGTCAACGTGGGCGACGATAGCTACGTTGCGAAATTCAGGGTGCGACACTCAACAGATCCTTTTACATTGTCGGAAATAACGGTTACACGATACTCCCCAGCTAAGTTGAGCGCACCTCTCCGCTACCCCTCCAACGTGGCGCGGAGCTCTGCAAACGCGTCATTGAAGAACTGTTCGGCCGTTCCAGTAGTAATGACAGCCCCTTCCGTCCCTCGCGCGGAGAGCTCGACGGTGGTGGTGCCATCGCCGTTATCTGCGGCATCGATAGCCAGCGGCGCCTGGTAGTCCTTATTCAAATACACACCGATAAGACGGAACTTCAGTGCACTGCCGACGTTGACAGCCAGTTCGCTGGCGGTTTTGTCCTTGACATTGAACTTGTCCAGTCCGGACAGCCGCTGCTCAATCTCTTGCAGTGACAGGTTGGTGGTGAACGTCTGGGCATCCATTGTGATCAGTCCTTTCAGTGTTGGGGACAACGGATCTCACGTTCTCACGGGTCTTAAATGTGCCCGTGCTCACAAGGGTAAACAGATAAAACTGGGAGAACACCGAGAGTTTCTGGACAATTCCCCCTACAAAATCAACGGTTTCCACTTGACGCTGTTACTTATGTGACTAATGTTGCTTGAGTTAATGTCCGTGGCCCCTATGTAATAAAGGACAGCCGTGCGCACTCCCCGATCTTTTGCACGCTCCGCCGTCGCGGCGGTTTGCGCTGCCGGCATGCTGATTGCCGGCGTCGTCGATACGCAAATGGCTCATGCCAAATCATCGAACCCGCTCGATAGCCTTGGCCGCCCCACCCCCGAGACCGCCGCCCGAGTCCACGCGTTCGCGGACCAACCACAGGTGCCGGAACAGGTAGGCAACGCACTTCGCACCGCAGTGAACTTCTTCGCTGGCACCGGCGAGCTCGGCGGACCTCCGCTACCCGAGGACGCCCCCGCCTTCACGCAGTTCGCCTGGCCGACGGTCTCCGGGCACTGCATTGGCAAGGGGCTGCACTCGACCGCGTCCGCAATTGCGGTACCGGGACCGACCAAAACACCAGCGCCAGGCGCAGGCGCGGGACAGACCACGTTTGTATTCACCGCACTGGGCACCCCGGCCGCCGCCAAGGACCAGGGGCTCATGAAGGTGTACTGGGTTAACCTCAACACTTTTCGCACCGGCGTAACACCTTTAGATAACAACGGGATAAACCCAACAGGACCGTCCACCCTGTCCGCCACCGCGAACACAGGCAAGGGCCGCGTCCTCGCAGTCGTCGACGGTGCAGTACGCACCACCGACAAGACCTGCGCATTTGCCCCGACCGCCGCTTCGATCAACGTGAGGTAACCGATGACCGTCGACCTACACCCGGTAAAGCAAGAGACCTTTGACACGTCCGCGAACATCAACACGGACCCAAAGGGATTCCTGCGCGAGGTAGACACGTACCAGGTCACCGACTTTGGCCTCTACATGGCACGCGGGGCGAATCACCCCGAGTTCGGCTACCTAGAAAGCTGGCTGCTGCCGGAACTCGGCCTGCGGGTAAACATCTTCCACTACCGCGAGGGCGCAGAGCGCGATCAGGACTTCTACTTCGACATCGCCGACATTGACGTTGATGGCGATATCTGGCGCACACGCGACCTGTACGTCGACATTGTGTCGCTGACAGGCAACCCGATCGACGTGCTTGATATCGACGAACTCGCAGCCGCGACGTCTGCAGGCTTGATCACTGCCGAGGAGGCAGAGAAGGCCATGGACGTCACCCTCAACGCCGTTGAGGGCATTACTCGGCACGGCGACGATGCCATGCAGTGGCTGCGCGCCCTGGGTATTGAACTGACGTGGGCGGACGAAGTCGAGTTAACTCCTGTGGCATAACACCCCAATTCCCGTACTGCACCCCACCTGCACCCCGCAGGTGGGGTCATTTTATGCGAATAACATTCACGATCCGTGAAGAAGCTGAGAAAGCGTTGCGATGGCTACAGATGCCTATCAGCGTGCAGAAACACCCATTCCTGTCATAGCCCTGTGAGGCAGCGTGCATTTCGCCGTAAATTACTTTTCACAAACACTGTGAACTGCCTAACACTTCATGTAAGTTTTTGTGCAACCTGATTACGTCGTGTTCACCTGAGCTTCAAGTTTTGGTGGGCCCAATCGTGGTGCAGGGGTCGTCGAAATACCCATTTCGTCGTACCGCCCAAACACGGGCAACCGTCGCAAAGTTCTCTGCGTACGGACGATCACTGAAAGGACCCAGACCATGAGCAAACGCCTCCGTGTCGCCGCTCTCGCCGGACTCTCCTCCCTGTCCCTCGTCCTCGCCTCCTGCTCCTCGGATGGCGGAACCGAAGAGACCACCGCAAACCAGGCCGGACAGGACTCCGCGAACTCCAAGGAAGCTGACAACTCGGGCGAGCAGCTCGAAGTCAACGCTGCCGGTGATTACAACCCGCTCGAGCGCGACCAGATCCAGGATGGCGGCGAGCTCACTCTCGCGATTACCGAAATTGCTGAGCAGCAGAACGTGTTCCACGCGAACATGACGTCCTACACGGACACCATCTGGAGCAAGTACAACCCGCAGCTCACGCTTTTCGACGGCGACGGCACCTATCACCCGAACCCGGCTTATCTGACCGACGTGAAGGATGAGACCGTCGACGGCAAGACCGTGGTCACCTACACCATCAACCCGGACGCCGTGTACAACGACGGCACCCCGCTTGACTGGACCGCCTTCGAGAACACCTTCAAGTTCAACAACGGCTCCAACCCGGATGTCCAGGTCAACTCCACCGACGGCTACGAGCTCATCGAGTCCGTCGAGCGCGGCGAGGACGACAAGCAGGCCGTGGTCACCTTCAAGCAGGCATACCCGTGGTGGGAGGGCCTCTTCGGCACCCTCGTGCCGCCGCAGGTCAAGGACGCGGACACGTTCATGAACGCTTACCTGAAGAAGGTCAACCCGGAGTGGGGCGCTGGCCCGTTCAAGGTTGAGAACGTTGACTTCGAAGGCGGCACCGCCTCCTTCGTCCCGAACGAGAACTGGTGGGGCGAGAAGCCGAAGCTGGACAAGATCACCTACCGCCAGATGGAAGACCAGGCATCCCTGAACGCCTTCCGCGCAGGCGAGATCGACGCAACCGGCGTTTCTTCCCGTGACCGTCTGGCAACGGCGAAGGAGATGGGCGACTCCATCGAGATCCGCACCGCCCTGAACCCGGCGAACTACCTGATGACGATCAACTCCACCGCCCCGGGCCTGGACGACATCAAGGTCCGCGAGGCCATCATGCGCGGTGTTGACCGCGAGCAGCTCGCCGCGATCCGCTTCCAGGGCCTCGGCTACACCGAGGATCTGCCAGGTTCGTTCAACCTGTACCAGACCCAGCCGGGCTACGAGGACAACTTCGGCGAGGTCATCCAGTACGACCCGGAGAAGGCCAAGGAGCTGCTCAAGGAAGCAGGCTACGACGAGTCCAACCCGCTGTCCGTGCGCTACGTCACCCTGGGTGACTCCCCGATGATCCAGGCGACCACCACTGCCCTGCAGGCAATGCTGCGCAACATTGGCATCGACGTCCAGGTTGAGGAGCGTCCGAGCTCTGACTTCTCCAAGGTCGTCTCCGAGCGCGACTTCGACCTGTTCATGTCCGGCTTCCGCTCCTCCGACCCGTTCGGTGTGGCGTACTTCGGCCAGATCTACAAGTCCGATTCCGAGCTGAACAAGTCCGGCACCGGCACCCCGGAGATGGACAAGAAGATTGAGGAACTGCAGCAGCTCCCGGATGCTGACGAGCAGATCAAGCGCGCAAACGAGCTTGAGAAGGAAGCCCTGGCTCAGTACGGCATCATGCCGTACGCCAACGGCCCGGCCATCGTCGCCGTGAAGAAGGGCCTGGCAAACTTCGGTGCTAACTCCTTCGCGATCCTCCCGATCGAGAACGTGGGCTGGGCGAAGTAACCGTAACGGTTCGACGCACGTGAAATCCACGAACTGAGTGCGAGCCCGCCCAGCATTCCCACGCTGGGCGGGCTTCCAATCTTTCTCAATAACTCCCCCGTCCGCCCACCACGGAACTGAGAGACACTATGTTTCGATACCTGATCCGGAAGACGCTGAGCTGGGGCTTGATTGTTTTTCTTGCCACCAACCTCACGTTTTTTCTCGCCAGCTTTTTCCTCGATCCCCGCGCCAACTACTTTGGCCGCCGACCACCTCTGCCAGAAGAGCAGATCGATGCACTGCTCGATCCGTTGAACTTGAACCCAAACACACCAATCTTCGAGCGTTGGTGGACGTGGCTTACTGGCGTCCTGACTCGTTGGGACTGGGGTAAATCCCCGATCGGCGACTCCGTCAATGAACAAGTCTCCTACCGCATCTGGGTCTCCGCGCAGCTGACCCTGTTTGCCACCCTGCTGTCGATCCTCCTCGGAGTCGCCCTCGGTGTGTACACTGCGTCGCGCCAGTACAAGCGCGCCGACCGCATGTGGCAGGGCATCTCGATCATCACGATGAACATTCACGTGGTCGTCGCCTCGATCGCCGTGGTGTGGTTCGGTCTGAAGGTCAACGAGTGGACCGGCAAGCGCGTCTTCTACGTCACCGGTGCTTCCAACCCTGGCGTTGAAGGGTTCTTCCCGAAGATGGTCGACTACGCCCAACACCTCGTGCTCCCCACCTTGTCACTGTTGATCATTTCGTATGCGGGCTATCACTTCATGCAGAGAACACTGCTGTTGGATAACTTGAACGCCGATTACGTCCGCACCGCCCGCGCGAAGGGCCTAACCAAGGCGCAAGCAGTGCGCAAACACGCGCTGCGAACCTCGCTAATTCCGGTTGCTACCTCGGTGGCGTTCTCGGTGCCCGGCATCTTCACCGGTGCCGTGATGACGGAGCGCATCTTCGCGTGGCAAGGCATGGGCCAGTACTTCATCCAAACGATTGCGCGTAACGACGTCCACGGTGTCGTCGTTGTGGCCGCATTCGGTGCCGCAATGACCGCAGTGTCCGCTATCTTGGCCGACCTCATCGTTGTTGCCCTCGACCCGCGCGTGCGCGTGAGCTAAGGAGATCACAGCCATGACAAACAAGCCACCACGCGGTACATCCCGCAAGCTCAGTGACCCCCGCGCCCACGCCACCTCGAGCGAGCTGGCGCTGCACGCCGCAATGCCGGTCAACGACATGACCGCCATCTCTGAGACCGGCCGCCAGGCCGACGGCGTGATGAGTAAAGACAAGAACACGCCGCCAATCCTGCCGAAGCAGGGCGATAGCATCGAAGATCAGCAGACGATGCGCGCAACGCGTAAGTCGAAGATTTACCTGCGCCGCTTCATGCGTAACAAGGCCGCGGTTGTCGGCCTGGTGATTTTCTTCCTGATGGTACTGCTCGCGCTCTTTGGCAAGTTCATGACGCCGTGGAGCTACGACGACCCGGACTTCATGAACCTGTCCGTCGCGCCCTCCGCTGAACACTGGTTTGGCACTACTGACTCCGGCAACGACCTGTTTGCACAGGTGGTGCACGGCCTCGGTCGCTCGCTGTCGATCGCTGTGCCGGCATCGATTGCCACGACGGTGATCTCCGCGATTGTCGGTGCAGGTGCTGCCCTGTTTGGCGGAAGCTTGGAGAAGATTGTGCTGGCAGTGATCCACTTCCTGCTGGCTGTGCCGACGTTCCTCATCATCGCCCTGCTGGTATCCGGCTCGGGCGGCGACTGGAAGGTGCTCACCGTCGTGCTCATCGCGTTTGGCTGGATGTACTCAGCACGTGTGATTTGGTCCTTGTCGTTGTCCATCCGCGAAAACGACTATGTGCGTGCCGCCAAGTTCATGGGCGTGTCCAACTCCAAGACAATCGTGCGCCACATCATCCCGAACGTCGCGTCGCTGCTGATTATCCAGCTGATGTTGGGCATCGTGTCCACGATCATGTCTGAGACCGCCCTGTCGTTCTTGGGCCTCGGTGTGAAGCTTCCGGACGTGTCCCTGGGTACGTTGTTGCAGTCTGGTACCGCAACCCTGGTGACCGCTCCGTGGCAGTTCTACTTCCCTGCCCTCGTCCTGACCTTGCTCACCGTGTCCATGGCGTTCATCGCCGATGGTCTGCGTGACGCACTCGACCCGAACTCGAACTCTGGAGGTTCTGCAGCATGACAACCAGCATCAACAACTCGGGTTCCCCGGTGCTTTCGGTACGCGACCTCAACGTGTCGTTCCCGTCGGAGGCCGGCGTGGTCCGCGCGGTGCGAGGCGTGGATTTCGATCTCCTCCCAGGCCGTACCCTCGGCATCGTGGGCGAGTCAGGTTCCGGCAAGTCCGTCACCTCTCTCGCTGTCATGGGCCTGTTGCCGGATTACGCCAAGGTCACCGGTTCTGTGAAGTTTGAGGGCGAGGAGCTCCTGGGCAAGTCGGATGCCGCAATGTCGAAGATTCGTGGCAACGGCATCGGCATGATCTTCCAGGATCCGCTGTCCGCTCTGACCCCGGTGTACGACATCGGCACGCAGTTGGTGGAAGCCATCCAGGCGCACACGAACATCTCTAAGTCGAAGGCGATGGACCGTGCCGCGGAGTTGCTCGACCTGGTGGGTATCCCCGAGCCGAAGAAGCGCCTGCGTTCCTTCCCGCACGAGTTCTCGGGCGGTATGCGTCAGCGTGTGGTGATCGCAATCGCAATTGCGAATAACCCGAAGGTGCTTATTGCCGACGAACCCACCACAGCCCTCGACGTAACCATCCAGGCTCAGATTCTGGAAGTGATCAAGAAGGCGCAGCGTGAGACCGGCGCTGCCTGCATCATGATTACCCACGACATGGGTGTGGTCGCAGGCACCGCCGATGACGTGCTGGTGATGTACGGCGGCCGACCGGTGGAACGCGCCGAGGTCCACCAGCTTTTCGGCAACCCGAAGATGCCGTACTCAGTGGGTCTGCTGGGTTCCACTCCACGTGTGGATCAGCCATCGAACGAGCCGCTAACGTTTATCGACGGCAACCCGCCGATGCTCATCGACGTCGCCGACCGCTGCCAGTTCGCACCACGCTGCCCCATCGCCACCGAGGCCTGCCTGACGCAGGAGCCGCCGCTGGTGCCGAACAAGGGCGACGAAAACCACTTGGTCGCTTGTGTGCGCCACGACGAGATTGAAAACGGCACCCTCAACGGCAAGCCGCTGTTCCCCGCCCCTGTGCTGCCGGAGAACAAGTTCGCCGGCATCCCGCGCGAGGAGCGCGAAGTCACCCTCGAGGTAGAGAACCTTTACCGTGCGTTCCCACTGACCAAGGGCGCGCTGGTGAAGCGCCGCATCGGCACCGTGGAGGCTGTGAAGAACATCTCCTTCGATGTTCGCGCCGGCGAGTGCATGGCCATTGTGGGTGAGTCCGGTTCCGGTAAGACCACGACCCTGCTAGAGATCATGGGCCTGGATCCACAGGGTGATTCCCGCATCGTGATCTGTGGCAAGGACGCGGCGAAGATGAGTGCGTCGGATCGTCGTCAGGCACGCCGCAATATTCAGATGGTGTTCCAGGATCCGATGAGCTCGCTGAACCCGCGTATGACGGTCAAGGAGATCATCCAAGAGCCGTTGGATGCGTTGGGCTACGAGGGCGACAAGGATGCCCGTATCTCCGAGCTCATGCGCACGGTGGGTCTGGATGAGAAGCAGTTGGACCGCTTCCCTGGCCACTTCTCTGGTGGTCAGCGTCAGCGCATCGGCTTGGCGCGTGCGTTGGCCACGAACCCTGCGGTGATCGTGCTCGACGAGCCGGTATCGGCCCTCGACGTGTCCATCCAGGCCGGCGTGATCAACCTGCTGGATTCGCTCAAGCGCAAGCTTGGCTTGTCCTACCTGTTCGTCGCACACGATCTGTCGGTGGTGCGCCACCTGTCGGATCGTGTGGCCGTGATGTACAAGGGCGACTTTGTGGAGTTCGGCGAGACCGACGACGTCTTCGACAACCCGCAGCACCCGTACACGAAGGCGCTGCTGTCGGCGATTCCGATCCCCGATCCGGATGCGGAGCGCTCCCGCGTGCGTACGGTGTACAAGCCGGCGGAGGAGGCTATCTCCTAACCGTCACATCGACGGGCAGCGTCGGAAGTCGTGCTTCCTGCGCTGCCCACATCCCCCACCAGGGGGCGTAGCCCGGGTCCCTGCGCAGGGCCCGGGTTTTTCGCATCTTTAGGTCGGCGGTCACGCGGATGGTGTTGACGGTTCCACGCGCCCGGGCGGCGCGTATCGACGACTCCGTGACCGCCCCAACACCTTCCACCACAAGATCCTCTGCGGGGTCGAGCGGCACCCACTCGGCGCGCTCGTGGTTGATCCAGTCCCAGCGCCAAAACCCTGGCCTGGCAGGGTGCAGCACATCGCGGGCGACCATCGCAGCACCTGCTTCGAGGCCGTACCAACCGGGGTAAAAATCGTCGAGGTGCACCACCCGGATACCGAGCGCGTCGCCGATCTGGTTGGCCAGGGTGGTCTTGCCGGAGCCAGATGGGCCATCGATGAGCAGGGTGTATGTCATCGCACTGACCACACTGGGCGCAGGTCGCCTGTGAGCCACGCGATGCCAAGTGCGACAAGTGCCATGCCAAGGCACACAACCATGACGCCCCAGTCGCGGCTGCGCAGTTTGGATTCTCGGGCCCAGGAGCGCTTCGTCGGTCCACCGAAGCCACGGGCCTCCATTGCGGTGGCGAGTTTTCCGGCACGGCGCAGCGACATCACCAGCAGCCCGAATGACAAGGTGAACCAGTATTTGATCTTGCCTTGGTCAGCGATGCCGCGGGCGCGGCGCGATCGGCGCATGGCGTCGAGGTCGTCGCGAAGCAGTGTGAGCATACGAAGCGCCGCGACCGTGCCGATGACAAAGCGTTCGGGGAGACGAAGGACTTGGGAGAGGCCGTCGCCAAGGTCAGTCGGGTCGACATCGGCGGATAGCAGCACCACCGGCAGCGCGATGGCGAGCACGCGCAACACCATCGCACCAGCGAGAGACACGGAGAGTTCCGTGACGTGAATCAAACCCCAGTTCAGGTAGGTCTCCCCGCCCGCCTGTCCGTAGAGCGCCATCGGGATACCGGCCAGGGGCGCGACGATGAGGATCGGCAATGCGCGTTTGAAAAAGCGTCCGTAGCCAAGCCCGCATAGCGGCACCATGAGCAGCGTGAACGCGAGCACCACGGTGGCGGAAACCCAGTCCACGGTGAACATCAACGGGGTTGTCAGTAGCGCCAGGCCAAGGATCCGGGTCACGGGGTTGATGTTTGCCAGCAGGTTCATGGCTGACCCTCCCCTGCCGTGATGTGTTCGGTGTGGTCTCCAAGCGATGCGATAAACGCTTCGTCGTGGGTAATCGAGATGACCGTGACGCCCTTGTCCGTGAGTTCGCGGATCAGGCCGACGAGTTCGACGAAGGTGCGATCGTCCTGGCCGAAGGTCGGCTCGTCCAAAATAAGCAACTTCGGAGCGTTGACCAGCGCGGTTGCCACCGAAAGTCGGCGTTTCTCCCCGCCAGAGAGTGTGAACGGGTTGGCGTCGACGAGGTGGGTCAGGCGCAAACGCTGCAGCAGATCATCGATGCGTTCCTGCGGCGCACCAGACAGCGCCATTTCCTCGCGCACGGTGGCAGTGACAAATTGGTGTTCCGGTTCCTGGAAGACGTACCCGATGCGTTGCGCCAGATCTGCCGAGGACCAGTCAATCGACGGCTTGGCTAGCCCCTGGCGGATAGTTTCCGAGTACTCCACCCGCCCTTGCTTCGGCGGTGTTAGCCCGGCAAGTACCTGCACGAGCGTAGTTTTTCCCGAGCCGTTTTCACCGGTGACCACAGTGGAGAACCCCTCAGGCGCAAGCACCGTGCGCGGCGGGCCGAAGCGGGTGAGCAAGTTCTGCGTCGCAACCGCAGCCGGCGTGCCAGCGGGAACCTGCTTCGCCGGCGGCAACGAAGGCACCTGCGGTAGCTCTTCTTCGGTAATGCGGCGAAAACCGTCCGCATCCAAGCGGTAGTAGGTGTCCACCACGTGCGACCAGTGCTTGGGGCGGTGCTCCACCACAATCAGGGTCGCGCCGGTGCGTGTGCAGACGCGGTCGACAGCGTTGATGACCTCGTCGCGGCCACGCGGGTCGAGGTTCGCCGTCGGCTCGTCGAGCACCAAAATATCGGCTCCCATGGCCAACACTCCGGCCAGTGCAAGGCGTTGCTTCTGTCCACCGGACAGGCGTGATGTGGGGTGATCGAGCGGCAGGTCCAAGCCGACGGCGCCCAGCGAAGCCTCAACGCGACGCCAAATCTCATCGCGCGGCACGCCAAGATTTTCGGCGCCGAACGCGACATCGTCGCCCACGCGCGACAGGATTGTTTGCGCCTCCGGGTCCTGCAGCACCATGCCTACTGTGCCGTTGACCTCGAGGGTGCCGGTTTTGCTGCCGTCCTCGGAGTCGTCGATAAGTTTCGCGATGACCGCGAGCAACGTGGACTTGCCGGAACCAGAGTCGCCGGAGATGAGGATGCGCTCGCCGCGCTCGACGTCGAGATCAACGCCAGTAAACGCAGGCTGGGGACGCGTGGCGTGCTGGTACGTCAACCCTCGAGCACGAATCGCCAGCGTCATTTACGCAGCCTGGTTGAAACGCTCACGACCTGCGCCGAAGCGGTCCAGCGCACCGGTCTTCGCGAGTGCCTTGACCAGGTAGTGGCACAGCACGCCGCCAAGGATCGCACCAGAGATGACCATGCAGGTCAGGTAGATGATGTTGAACTGCAGGCTCATCGCCAGGTTCGCCGACAGGAACAGCTCGAGGATGAACGCGCCGACAGCGGAGCCGATACCGGCCAAGATTGCCACCGTCAGATCGAAGCGACGGTACGCGAACAGCAGGAAGATCAGCCCTGCGCCAAGGCCCTGTGCAAGGCCCGAGTAGAGCGTCTCAATGCCCCACTGGCTGCCGATCAACGCTGAAACCGACGCCGCGATGACCTCGACGAACACGGCTGCGCCAGGCTTGCGGATGATCAGCCCGCCAAGCACTCCGCCGGTGAACCAGATACCGGTGACCAGGCCACCGAGGCCCGGCGTCAACGTATCCAGCGCCTTAAACCCTGCGTAGCCAACGCTGTTCCACACCCAAAACAGCAGACCACACGCCACACCGAGGACGGCGGCGGTGACAATATCGATTACACGCCAAGAATTGTTCTTAACAGGCACAGTCATGTGCTTTCCTTCCTATCGCCGGCATTACCCGGATCAGGTTCAACGGTCCGCCCAAAGGCATCTCAGCTGCGAACGCAGCACCCGTGTGTGTTCAGTTCTCGGAGGCGATGCTACAACACGCCCCAGACATGCTTATCGACGACGTCCCGCATCGGTGCGGTGGCGTCGTCGATAAGCAATTATGCTCCTAGCCGCGCCCCAACTCGATGTGGAGACCCGGCACGGAATCGATCAGGTTGCGGGTGTAATCCGCCTGCGGGTCGGCGAAGATCGCATCCGCCGGCCCCTGCTCCACAACCTTGCCCTGGCGCATCACCACAATGTCGTCTGCGGTCTCGCGGACCACAGCCAAGTCGTGGGTAATGAACAGGTAGGACAGGTTCATCTCGGCCTGCAGCCCCTTGAGCAACTGCAGAATCTGGTCTTGCACAAGCACGTCGAGGGCCGAGACCGCCTCGTCGAGGACGATGACCTCCGGGCCCAACGCCATCGCACGCGCAATCGCGATGCGCTGACGCTGACCGCCAGAGAGCTCGTTCGGGTAGCGACGCATCGCGGACCTCGGCATCTGCACCATGTCCAGCAGCTCCGCCACGCGAGCGTCACGCTCCTTACGCGAACCCACCTTGTGCAGGCGCAACGGCTCCTCGATGCAGCGGTAGATCGAGTACATCGGGTCGAGCGAACCGTACGGGTTCTGGAACACCACCTGCATCTTGCGACGCAGATTGAACAGTTCCTTGCGGTTTAACTCCGAGATGTCGCGGCCCTCGAAGTACACGGTGCCGCTGGTCGGCTCAAGCAGGCTTAGCGCCATGTTGGCCACAGTGGACTTGCCGGAGCCAGACTCACCCACCAGCGCAAGCGTGGTGCCGCGGCGAAGATCGAAGGACACCTCATCGACCGCGCGCAGTGTCTTCTTCGCACCCTTTTGGCCACGGACGTCGAACTCCTTGACCAGGTTATCCACCCGGATGACCACGTCCTCCGGCTTGGTCTCGGCCACCGTGACGTCTTCATCCTTCAGCGCAGCGTGCGTACGCGCGGCTGCCAGCGACGGAGCCGCGTTAACCAGCCTGCGGGTGTACGGATGCTTCGGGTTGCGCAAAATATCCAGGCTCGGTCCGCGCTCAACCACACGGCCGCGGTGCATAACCAGCAGGTGGTCAGCGCGCTCTGCTGCAAGCCCCAGGTCGTGAGTGATGAACAGCAGCGCGGTCTGGGATTCCTGGGTGAGCATCTCAAGGTGGTCCAGGATGCGCTTCTGCACGGTCACATCGAGGGCAGACGTGGGCTCGTCGGCAATGAGCAGCTCCGGGTTCGCAGCCAAGCCCATCGCGATGAGTGCGCGCTGGCGCATGCCACCGGAAAACTCGTGCGGGAACTGACCCGCACGACGCTCCGCGTCCGGCAGGCCTGCATGCTCAAGCAACTCGATGACGCGCTGGTGGCGCTCGGAGCCTTCGACGATGTTGTTCGCCTTCAGCGACTCCTCCACCTGGGTACCGATACGCCACACCGGGTTCAGGTTAGACATCGGATCCTGCGGCACCAGACCAATCCTGTTGCCGCGAATCTTCTGCCAGCCCTTCTCATCGAGCTTGGTCAGTTCCTCGCCGCGCAGCTTGATCGAGCCGCCAGTGACCTTGCCGGTGCCAGGCAGCAGGCCGAGCACCGCCATGGCGGAGGTGGATTTGCCCGAACCGGACTCGCCCACGATCGCGACCTTCTGGCCCGGGTAGATCGTCATATCGAAGTCACGCACAGCCTCAACCACACCCGTGGAGGACTCGAACGTGATGCGGAGGTCGGTCACCTCAAGCAGCGGCTCGGGCGCGCCAGTGTTGTTGGCTTTACCGATTGCCGTGGTCATCGCTTCCTCGCCTTCGGATCAAGGGCGTCGCGCACAACGTCGCCCATCATGATGAAGCTCAGCACCGTCAGTGCGAGCGCAATTGCCGGGTAGAACAGCACCATCGGCTGGGTGCGTAGCGACGCCTGCGCAGCCGAAATATCGCCACCCCACGACACCACCGTGGACGGCAGACCGATGCCCAGGAAGGACAGGGTCGCTTCGGCCACGATGAACTGGCCGAGCGCAACCGTGGCGTACACGATCACGGGCGCCGCGGCGTTCGGCAGGATGTGGGAGGTGATGATCTTCCAGTCGCTCGCCCCCACCGCGCGGGCGGCGGTGACGAACTCGTCGTTCTTAATCCCCATCACTGCACCGCGGGTGATGCGGGCGATCTGAGTCCAGCCGAACATGGACAGCGCGAATACCACCATCCAGATCGAGCGCTTGTTCTGGAACATGGACATGACGACGATCGCGGCCAGCACGAGCGGCACCGCGAAGAAGATGTCAGTCAGACGCGACAGCAGTGTGTCCCAGATGCCGCCGAAGTAACCGGCGATCGCACCGATGAGGCCACCAAGCACGGTCACGATCAGTGTGGTCAGCACGCCGACCGTAACCGATGCGCGAGCACCGTACATCATGCGCGAGTAAATATCGCAGCCTTGACGGTCAAAGCCGAAGATGTGCCCGTCCGTCGGCCCGTTCAGCGAGCGCGACAGCATGCACTCGCGCGGATCGACGCTGGTGAACAGACCAGGGAACACAGCGACGGTGACGGCAAGCAGGATCAATACTGCAGAGAACCAGAACAGCGGCCTGCGACGCAGGTAGTTCCAAGCTTCAGCCCACTGGCTGGTGGGTGTACCGGCATCCGGCACAGCATCAACTGCGCCGAGGCCAGTCTCATCGGTCTCTGCGACGTAGTATTCCTGACCGCGCAGCACCCCAGCATTGGCCATCGTGCGATCAGCCGACATTTCAGGTTGTGGAATGGAATTAGTCATAGCGGATCCTTGGGTCGAGTACTGCGTAAAGCAGGTCAACGATGAGGTTGGCAACGATGTAGATAATCACCAGCACAGTGGTGATCGACACGACGGTCGCGGGCTCGCCCTTAATGATCGACTGGTAGATCGTGCCACCGATACCGTTAATGCCGAAGATGCCTTCGGTCACAATCGCGCCACCCATCAGCGCACCAAGGTCAGCGCCAAGGAAAGTCACGACCGGGATCATGGAATTGCGAAGCACGTGGCGAGTCATCACGGTACCGTCGCTCAGACCCTTAGCTCGCGCGGTACGGACGTAGTCTGCGCGAAGGTTTTCGCTCACGGACTGACGCGTCAGCCTGATCACGTACGCGCACGACAGCGCACCAAGCACGATCGCAGGCATGAGCAACGCTTCAAATGACTCATTGCGCCCCACCGTTGCAGGCAACAGTCCCCACTTCACGCCGAAGAGGTACTGCATGACAAAGCCGATCACGAACGACGGGACGGCGATGACGATCAGCGATGCGACGAGAATCGTGGAGTCGAAGACACCGCCGCGGCGCACACCGGCGATCACGCCGAAGATGATGCCGAACACAGCCTCAAACGCCAGCGCCATCAAACCGAGCTTGATGGTCACCGGGAACGCGTTGGCCATGACCGACGCGACGGGCTGGCCGGAGAAGGTCTTGCCAAAATCGCCCATGAAAATGCCCTTGATGTAGAGCAGGTATTGGACGATAAATGGTTTATCAAGGTTGTATTCCGCTTCGATGCGGGCGCGGGCGGCCTCGGACAGGCCGCGGTCTCCGCCAAGCGCCTGTACGGGGTCGCCCGGCATGAGGAACACGAGGGCGTAAAGCAACAGTGTGGCCCCGAAGAAGACGGGGATCATTTGGAGCAGTCGCCGCCCGATATAACGCAGCATGGTTCCGGGCTCTCCTTTTCCATGTGAGTCGGGACGAAAACCAGTATTGAGTGTGAAACGAGTAATGACCCGCCGCAAAATGCGAACGGGCCACTTTGCGTGGTTGCTTAGGTTACCACTTAGTTTTTGGTGATCTGATGCAGCACCGGAAGTGAGCGCCAGGAGAACGCGACGTTCTCTACGTTTTCGGAGTAGCCACCTGCAACGTTGGAGTACCACAGTGGGATCGCTGGGAGATCCTCAAACAGAACCTTCTGCACCTCGTTGTACTTTTCAGCGGCAGCCTCCGGAGAAGCTGCGGTTGCTGCTTCTTCCAGCAGTGCGTCGACTGCCGGGTTGGAGTAACGCGCATAGTTCGAGGAAGCACCCGTGCCGTACAGCGGGATCAGGAAGTTACCCAGCGACGGGTAGTCAGCGCTCCAGCCGGTACGGAATGCGCCCTTGACAGCGTCGTTGTCCATATCGTCGAGCATGGACTTGAAGTCCGGGTAGGCGTTGCCCACTGCCTCGATGCCGATGGCGTTGCGGATGGAGTTCGCAACAGCATCGACCCATGCCTGGTGGCCACCATCGGAGTTGTAGGAGATCTCCAGGTCACCGGTGTACGGGTTGATCTTGTCGGCTTCCTCCCACAGGCGCTTTGCCTCCTCCGGGTCGTACTTGAGCACGTCGACGCCCTCAAGGTTGTCGGAGTGGCCCGGGATCACCGGTGCGGCAAAGTCGGTCGCCGGGGTGCGGGTGCCGTCGAAGATGGTCTTGGTGATCTGGTCGCGGTCGATCGCCTTAGAGATTGCCTGGCGACGAAGCTTGCCTTCCTCGCCGCCGAAGTGCTCTTCGTTCTCGTTGATGGTGATCGACTGGAATGCAGCGGCTGGCTGGTTCACAGCGCGCTCGCCAAGCTCGTCTTCGAAGTTGGCCAGTGCAGAATCCGGCACAGCATCGAGCACGTCGAGATTTCCGGAGAGCAGGTCGGCATAGGCCGCGTCCTGCTGGGCGTAGAAGATGAAGTTCACGCCGTCGTTCTGCGCCTTGCGATCACCCTGGTACTCCTCGTTCGGCACCACGATGGCGTCCTGGTTGTGGTTCCACTCCAGCAGCTTGTAAGGGCCGTTCGAGATCGGGTTTTCGCCGTACGCTTCCATGTCGTCGAACGCAGACGGGTGAAGCGGCGAGAATGCCGTGTAGCCGAGGCGCTGCGGGAAGTCAGCCTCCGGCTGCTCGAGCTCGATGGTGAAGGTCTTGTCGTCGATAACCTCCAGGCCCTCGAGCGGCTTTCCGTCCTCGTAGCCCTTGATCGGCTCGAAGAAGTACGCGTTCATCTGGGAGTTCTCGACTGCGTAGTTCCACGCGTCGACGAAGTCCTTCGCCGTCACCGGGGTACCATCGGCCCACTTCGTGTCCTTCAGCGTGACACGGTAGGTCTTCTCACCCTCGAGATCGATGGACTCTGCGAGCTCGTTGTGGCTTTCGCCGTCCTTGTCGTAGTAGGTCAAACCTGCGTACAGGACATCGACGATGCGGCCGCCGCCAGTCTCATTCGTATCTGCGGGCAGCAACGGACGCTGCGGCTCGGAACCGTTGGTCAGAACGTAGTTTCCAGCTCCGTCGGCAGAATTGTCGGCGGAGCCACCACATGCGGCAAGGCCGAGCGCCAGTGCGCCGGCGCCGAGGGCGGCAACTGCTTTCTTGATATGCACCTTGACTCCTTGTGTCTTTTCATGTTTTCGCATGTTGTGCTGTCAAACACTCAGCGTGCTCTAAGGAGTCCACCACAATAAACGTAACCTCCCATAATCCGGCCGCCCCGCGCGTGCGGTCCAATGGACCGAAAAATAGAAACTGCGCCGCCACAACCCAGGGGGGATGTGGACGGCGCGGTCGTTGCCGTTGTCGCGAATCTAATTCGCCAACAGCGGGGTGTTACTTCTTGGTGATCTGGTAGTAGAGCGGTACCTGGTTCCAGCCGAAGACAACGTTGTCAACGTCCTCGGAGTAGCCACCGGTCAGGTTCGAGTACCACAGCGGGATTGCTGGCAGATCCTTCAGCAGGATCTCCTGCGCCGCGTTGAGGTCCTTCACGGCTGCTTCCTGGTCTGCTGCACCGTTGGCCTTCTTCAGCAGGTCGTCGAACTCAGCGTTGGAGTAGTCGCCGTCGTTCGAGCCTGCGCCGGTGCCGTACAACGGGCCAAGGAAGTTGCTCAGCAGCGGGTAGTCTGCCTGCCAGCCGGTACGGAATGCGCCTTCGATGGTGCGGTTGGTCACGTCATCGCGCAGGGACTTGAAGTCCGGGTACGCGTTGCCCACTGCCTCGATGCCGAGGGTGTTGCGGATGGAGTTCGCAACAGCATCGACCCATGCCTGGTGGCCACCGTCAGCGTTGTAGGAGATGGTGAACTCGCCGGTGAACGGTGCGATTGCGTCGGCTTCAGCCCACAGACGCTTCGCCTCCTCCGGGTCGTACTTCAGTACCTCAACACCGTTGAGGCTGTCGGAGTGGCCCGGCAGCACCGGGGAGGTGAAGTCCGTGGCCGGGGTGCGGGTGCCGTCGAAAATCGTTGCCGTGATCTCCTCGCGGTTGATCGCACGCGAGATTGCTTGACGACGAAGCGCACCCTCCTCACCGCTGAAGTGGTCGGCCTTCTCACCGATCGTCATGGACTGGAAGATCGCTGCCGGCTGGTTCACTGCACGGTCGCCGAGCTCGTCTTCGAAGGTGGCGAATGCAGAGTCCGGGATGGCGTCGAGGACGTCCAGGTTGCCGGAGAGCAGGTCGGCGTAGGCGGCGTCCTGCTGCGCGTAGAAGACGTAGTCCAGGCCGTCGTTCTGGGCCTTGCGCGGGCCGTCGTACTCAGCGTTCGGGACAACAACTGCGTTCTGGTTGTGGTTCCACTCGGACAGCGTGTACGGGCCATTGGAGATCGGCTTCTCACCGTACGCCTCGATGTCGTCGTATGCGGACGGGTGCATCGGGAAGAACGCCGTGTAGCCAAGGCGGCTCGGGAAGTCAGACTCCGGCTGGGTCAGCTCGATGGTGAAGGTCTTGTCGTCGACAACTTCGAGGCCTTCGAGCTTCTTGCCCTCCTCGAAGCCCTTGATCGGCTCGAGGTGGTACGCGCCGAGCAGCGAGTTCTCTACCGTGTAGTTCCATGCGTCGACGAAGTCCTTGGCCGTGACTGGGGATCCGTCGGACCACTTCGCGTCCTTCAGGGTGACGCGGTAGCCTGCGTCGCCTTCCGGCTCGATGGACTCGGCGATATCGTTTTGCACTTCGCCGTCGCCGTCGTAATAGACCAGGCCTGCGAAGATCTGGTCGATGATGCGGCCGCCACCGGTCTCGTTGATGTTGCCCGGTACGAGCGGGTTCTGCGGCTCCGAGCCGTTGACAAGAACGTAGTTGTCGCCACCGCCGTTGTTGGTACCTTCAGCGCCACCGTCTGCAGAATCGTTTGAGTCACCGCAGGCGACCAGACCGAGCGTCAGAGCACCGGCGCCAAGAATCGCCGCTGTCTTCTTCAGTTGCATGTGTTCTCCTTCGACCAAGTATGGAGCCAAGGAATGTCCTGTGGCTCACAATTTGGATGTCCATGTATTTCACCACACTTGACGGTCGCCCGTGCGAAGTTTCACAAATATCTTTTGAAACGCTGTGAGCACCGTGTGTCAGGAGGTACGTGCAATACACTCAAGGCCCGTGGCGTTTGCGTCGCAAAGCAGTTGCACCTGTATGAAAGGACCCTCATGGCCGGTGGCCTCCTCGCACTTCTCGACGATGTCGCACTGATCGCACGACAAGCCGCGGCAAGTGTCGACGATGTCGCCACCCTGACCGCAAAAACATCCACGAAAGCAGCCGGGGTTGTAATCGACGATGCCGCGGTCACCCCGCAATACGTCTCCGGTGTTACCCCGGCGCGTGAGCTTCCGATGATCTGGCGCATCACCAAAGGATCCCTGCGCAACAAACTGCTGTTTATTCTGCCGATCGCGCTGCTGCTCAACGCGATTGCACCGTGGGCATTGGTCCCGATCCTCATGCTTGGCGGCGCATACCTGTGCTTTGAGGGCGCGGAGAAGATCGCCCATAAGCTTTCCTCCGACGCCGAGGAGCAGCAAGAACAAGCGGTCAATAGAACAGAGCAGGACGAGGATTCCCTGGTCAACAGCGCGATCCGCACGGACTTGATCCTTTCTGCGGAGATCATGATCATCGCGTTGGACGAGGTCAAGGACCAGTCAATTTGGATGGAGGCCGCAGTACTGCTCGCGGTTGGCATTTTCATCACGTTTGCCGTCTACGGCGCTGTGGCGCTACTAGTGAAGATCGATGACATCGGCCACGGCATGATCAAGCGCGGCAACGCACCGAAAACCGGTCACGCACTGGTGAAAGGCATGCCGTACGTGCTTAGCACCATCGGCGTTATCGGCACTGTTGCGATGCTCTGGGTCGGCGGTCACCTCATTGTTCGTGGCCTCGACGAGGTCTTCGGCATTGACTGGCCACACCACATCATCGAAAAGGGTCAGGAACTCGTCGGTGGCGGTGTGCTTGGCTGGTTCGTGGACACCGGCGTCTCGCTCGTCGTTGGCCTGATCGTCGGCTTCATCATCGTCGGCATCGTCACTGCTGTGGGCAAACTGCGCGGTGGTGACGCATCCGAGCGCTCCCAAGAGACTGCCCCGACGGACGCTGCGTAGGCTGCGCCTACAATGCGCCCATGGCACAAAAGCTTTACCCACTGGCTCCATCCACATGGGGTGCGGCCGTTGAAATCCCCGTAGATCACGTCTCCCAAGCGGCGTTGTTCTCGGATTTCGCTGGTAAGCGGGGCACCTCCTACGTGCCCGTCGTGCTTGAGGCGAACCCCCTCAACGCCTCGTGGCGTTTGCGGCTACACAATGCAGCATCGCAAAACAGCATGCTGGCTGGACCAGTGCTCGGGGAAGTTTCGCCGCAGTGGCGTTCGCTTTTCGACGAGGTGGAGCGCGTCCACTCCTCAATCCTGAAACCCGTCGCCCTGGCGGCAGTGAAGTTGGAACGCGACATCGGCCAATTCGAGGTCAACTTGTTGCTGCCCGAGCCCCAGTTGACGGTTCCGCGCAACAACGCACCTGAGACCGCCACTGTCCTGCGTGCCGGCGACATGTTGGTCATCGACACCACCGAAGGGGAATTTAACGCGGCAGATCTAGCACACCGCTCCCCTGGCCAATGGTTCGTCGGATTGCAAGCGCTCGGCGACACCGCCGTCGCGACCCTGGATGGCAAGGTGCTCGGCTCGCTTGCGGAGCCCGAGGTCGTCGAATGGGTTCGCTCCTACGAGCACGGCAACCTTTGGGCACGCGCGATCCTGCTCGACGGCATGGCGGCGCTGGATGCCGCAAGCCCGGACGAAGGCACCGACACCGTCCCGCCGCTATCGGCGGCGCCGGCACGCCAGATCACGCCGTGGCAAGTGATCGACTTTCCAGACGGCAGCTGGGCCATCACCGTGGAGCGCGACGCAGCGATCGACCCCCAAGACACGGTGCACCCGAAGCACACCGCACGCTATGTCTCGCTCGAGGGCAAAGGCCGCCCAGACGAGCTCGACGCACCGACGGAGATGTTCGCGCGTCTCGACGAGACCGAAACACCCGACAAGCCCACAGCGCCCGCAGCGCCCGCGAAGCGCCCGGACGCAACACGAGTTGCGCAGAACGACCGCCCAGAGGGCTACCTCACCGAGGTGGAGAAGGTCCAGCTCAGGAGGCGGAACCGGAAGCGTCGTCGTGGTGGAAGGCATCGTCGATAAGCAAAAGCTCCTATGGTGGGAACCGTAACGAACCCGAAGTTTAAGGAGCGATCATGGCTGACCATGGACCGAATCCGTACGTCGTTGACATTGAAAAGGCGACGCTTGATAACGAGGCGTTCCGCGACACCCTGTGGACCGGCAAGTTCCTGCAGCTGACCGTCATGACCATCCCGCCGGGCGGCGAGATCGGCGCTGAGATCCACGACGGCCATGACCAGTTCCTGCGCCTCGAAGAAGGCGAGCTGCGCGCAATGATCGGCGCATCCGAGGACGACCTCGAAGTCGACGAAGTGATCAAGGATGATTGGGCAGCATTCGTCCCGGGCGGCAAGTGGCACAACTTTGTCAACGAGTCCGACAAGCCGGCAAAGCTGTACTCCATTTACGCACCGCCAGAGCACAAGCCGGGCACCCGCCACGAAACCAAGGCGGACGCGGATAACGACCCGGATGAACACGACGCTGTCTAATCCAAACACAGGCAGCGTACAGCAATAACGTCACGGCCCCGAGCACCTGCCGGGGCCGTTTTCGTCTGCTACATTCTAAGGGCTTATTCACACGCAATTCGACATCTTTGTTTAAGAAGGCCCTCCCATGCGTTTCCCCTCTCGTCGCAACGCTTTGCTGTGTGCAACCACCGCAGGCAGCTTGCTCCTCGCCGGTTCCGTATGCGCCCCCGCGCACGCTCAGTCCAGCCTGAGCTCTTCTAGCTCGTCTGGTTCGTCCGGCTCGTCGCGACCCTCATCACCGTCAAACGAGTCCTACACGTTCCCGAAACCACCTGAGAAGCGTGCGTCCGACCCTGTGACCATGCCCGACGGCACAATCGTGCAGGTGATGGACGATGTGCTGGGCAAGTATTCGAAGCACGTCGGGTTTAAGGACGGCGACCTGGGTGCGATGGCGCCACTGAACAACAGCAAGGAGTTCGCCATGATCTTCGGCGACTCCTTCCGCGAATCCATCAAGGGCCCCAAGAACGAATGGTTGAGCCCGGTTGGTGTTGTGGCGAAGATGAACGACGACGGGTTCATTGAGATTGTCCGCCCCCTGAACAACGGACGCCGTGTGGAAAGCCTGGTGTCGTACCACCACACCGACAACCTGACGCTTATCCCGTCGGATGTGATCAACCTCGACGGCACCTTGTACATGCAGGGCATGTGGAACAAGGGCATCGGTAACGTGCTCTACACGGAGATCTGGAAGTCCACCGACAACGGCCAGACCTGGAAGTCGATTTCCAAAACCCCAACGAATTACATTCCGGGAGGCCTCGGCGACCTGATCACCTGGGAGAAGGGCCCGGACGGCTACGTGTACGTGATGTCGAGTGCCTTCACCCGCAAGGAAAAGGTTTTCCTTTCGCGCTTTAAGCCGCAGGACATTGCGGATCGCAGCAAGTGGGAGCTCTACGACTACTCCGAACCCGACGCCGACAAGAAGTGGAGCAACGTCGCTGCCCCAATTCTGTCGGACGGTGTCAAGGCCGGCGAGATGAACCTGCGCTACATCAACGGTCACTGGGTGCTCGTGATGTTCAACGAGGAGAAGCTGGCCATCGAGGTACGCATCTCCGACACGCTTGAGCAAAACTGGGACAACGTGCCCGTGGCGACGATTGCCAAGCACGGCTCCTGGCTCAGGCCGCAAAATCCCAAGAACTGGTCGCAGCCTTACGGCGGCTACATCGTGCCTGGGTCCACGATTGACAACATGGACATCGTCGTCTCCCAGTGGAACACCGGCACGAACGACCGCTACATGTCCACCCAGTTCAACGTGAAGGGCCTGGACACCTTCTTCGGCATCAACATGGATGAGGCTATCGAGGACGACAAGGTCCTGGAGGTCGAAGAGCACGCCGCCACCGACACTCCGGACATGCAATCCGAGGAAAACCTGGTCCAGAGCAAGCCGGAGACGCTCCTGTCCTCCGAGGACAACGACGCTCTGCGCACCACAGGCATCGTGTTGGGCGTCGTCGCCGCACTTGGCGCGGCTGGCATGCTGGTGTTCCCGTATGTGAAGGACCAGATCCCGCAGCAGGTCGTCGATATGCTTCCGCCTCAGATTCGACAGATGCTCGGCCTCTAGCCACCCCTGGGAAAGCCCAGTATCATCTCGGCAGTGACTGTCCCTGTAAAGCGCTCGCCGTGGCCTGCTCTGTGGAGCATGATGCTGGGCTTTTTCATGATTTTGGTGGATTCCACCATCGTCTCCGTAGCCATCCCGGCGATCTCTGACGGGTTGGAGGCGTCATATAACGAGGTGTTGTGGGTCAACAGTGCTTACCTGCTCGCCTACGCGGTGCCGCTGCTGATCACGGGGCGTCTCGGGGACCGCTTCGGGCCGCGCACGATCTATCTGATCGGCCTGACAATCTTTACTGTTTCTTCGCTGGCGTGTGGCTTGGCGGGAAGTTCGGCTGCGCTCATCGCCGCCCGCGCTTTCCAAGGTTTGGGTGGCGCGCTGGTGACGCCGCAGACGATGTCGGTGATGATCCGCACGTTCGCGCCGAAGGAACGCGGCGGCGCCATGGGTGTGTGGGGTGCGACTGCCGGCCTTGCCACGGTGACCGGACCTCTGCTGGGCGGTGTGCTTGTCGACGCCGCCGGGTGGCCCTGGATCTTCTACGTCAACGTCCCAATCGGCATCATCGGCCTCATCCTGGCCTGGATATTTGTGCCGAAGCTGGAGCAGAATAACCGCCACTTCGACTGGCCCGGGGTGGTGCTCAGTGCGCTTGGCATGTTCTGCCTCGTCTTCGGCGTGCAGGAGGCCCAGCACTTCGGCTGGGACTGGCGCGTGTGGACCCTGCTCGTCGTTGGCGTTGTTGCGATGGTGTTCTTCTTCCGCTGGCAGTCACGCCAATCCACGAACGCATTGGTGCCGCTTGCACTTTTCGACGACCGCAACTTCTCCCTCGCCGCCTTCACCATCTCCACCGTCGGCTTCGCGGTATCCACTTATGTCATTCCGTGGATGATCTACATCCAAACCGTCGGCGAGCTCTCCCCTACCCACGCCGCATTGCTGATCTTGCCATCCGGCTTGGTCTCCGGCGTGTTGTCGCCGTACATCGGCAGACTCACTAACACGCACGACCCGAAGCCGTTCGCCATAGCGGGAATGACGCTGGCGGCGCTGAGCATCGGAGCAACCGCACTGATCACAACACCTGGGGTTGACCCGAACTGGATGTATGCCATTTCGGTGATCTACGGCGTGGCCAACTCGATGATTTGGGGGCCACTTTCCATGATTGCCACCCGCAACCTGGACCCAAAGTTGGCGGGTGCCGGTTCGAGTGTGTACAACACCACCCGCCAGATTGGTGCAGTGATCGGATCGGCAGCAATTGCCGCGATGATGTCCGCGCAGCTCGATTCGCGGTTGGGTACACACGCGGGTGCGAACGGCGGCGCCGCGGAGACACCGCCAGCATCGCCAACTGCATCGCCAACGCAGGTTTCCGGCCCCCTTCCGGAGTTTTTGCACGAGCCGTTTGCGGCTGCGATGGCAACGTCGATTTGGTTGCCGTGCCTCGTTATCGCCACCGGCGCTCTGACTGCCTGCTTCTTTGCAAAAACCAAGTCCTGGGGCAGCGCCTAGAGAGGTAGGACCGTAGCGGAACAGCGCCTAGGTTGGTGCGCTTAAGGGCGCGGCATGATGCGAACGCGGTCCCAGTCACCGTGGTCATTGAGCACGTAGGCCACGCGATCCGAGTTCGAGCGGTCGTCCCAAAGGTTGAAAAATTCGAAGTGGTTCGGCTCCACCCGCCAGAGGTTGAAGCGGTCACCATCGACAACGCGCGACGCAGCGCCGCGGATGCGCACTGCCCGGCGCATGGGCTGCCACCAGAAATTCAGCGCAGCGGCCCAGCTCTTCTCAAGCTGGTCCACCTTGGCCGTTCCTGTCGCGGTTCCGAAGTGGAAGCCGTCGGAGTTGAGGTACAACAGGTCAACAACTCGCGCATCGGGTTGACCCTTGTCGTCCACTGTGGCCACGGTTACCGCAGTAGGGTCGCCGACTTCGTTCTCCACGGCTTCTTTAAACCACGTGGCAAACAGTTCGTTCGGGTCGGCAGGAATATTGTCGGGATCAAACTTTCCCAGCGAGATATGTTGCTTGGGCAGCTCACCGATATAATCCTGCGACAAGTAGATCATGCAGCGATCGTAACAACTGGTCCGACCCTGTGCTGGTATTTCCCTTATGAACTCCTCACGGCGTAAACCTCGTGCGCCAAAGCGACGCATCACGGGCACCTACCCCATTGCTTCAGGCCACGCGGCCATCATCGCGGATCCGGACCGCGACGGCGGCTACACGTTAGAGGTGAATAACGTCCCGTCGTCGTATGTGGTGCCCGGCGCGCCCGAGGTGTTGGAGTACGACTACATGCGGTGGATCGCGGGGTTTATCCAGGGGTTTGTGGAGGACCGGCCCCTCGCGCCGTTTGCTGCGGTGCATCTGGGTGCTGCGGGGTGTGCGTTGCCGAGTTATGTGCAGCATCGGTGGCCGAGCAGCAACGTTGCGGTGGAGCTGGATGGTCAGTTGGCGCGGTTGGTGCGCGATGCGTTTGATCCGCCGGTGGCGATCAAGGTGGCGGAGGCGCGCGCGTTTACGCATGCGTTGCTGGAAGGTTCGGTGGATGTGATTGTGCGCGATGTGTTCGCTGGCCCGGACACGCCCCGCCCACTAACCACGGTGGAGTTTTATCGGGCAGTACATCGAGCGTTGTGTCCAGGTGGGTTGTTTGTGGCGAACATTGGAGATGCCGCTGGTCTTGCACGCACGCGTGCGGAATTAGCGGGTTTGAGCGAGGTGTTTCGCCACACCATGGTCGCGGCAAGTGCGCCGGTGCTCGCCGGCGGCGCGTACGGCAACGTGGTGGTCGCGGCGTCTGATCAGCCGTTGCGGTGTTGTGCTGACGTGCCGTCGAAGTTGGGGCAATTGCTTATCGACGACACCCCGCCCCACCACGACTAACCCACCGCAAGGGACTTCAGAGCCGTAACTCAGTGCCCAGCGACGGCTGGTAGAGCGCGGCGTATTCCGCGGTGAGTTCTTTGAAGTGCGGGGATGTGACCTCGGCTAACGCTGCGATGTAGTCCGGCACCATGGCCTTGGGAATACGCAGTCCCATGGTCAGGTGCGGGATCCAGCGAGCGCCGCGACCGTCCGGGTTGGCGGCGCTGACGCGCTGGGCTGCCGTGTCGAGGGATTCGGGGGCTTCAAGCAGCCAGGCCACGGTTTGTTTGGATTTGGTGCCGAAGACGACGACCCCGGTTCGTCGTAAAGCAGCTGGCAATTCTGGCGGCAGGATGACTGCCGCCTCCCCGATAGCGTTGCGGTGCATTGTCGGTGCGAAGGTAACCGAGATGTGCGGCCGTTGGTGCTGCTGCGGGAAGCCCCGCTCCGCGAGCTCCGCGTAGATCTGCCGAACTGCGCGTTCTTCCTCCTCCGGGATGCGCAACAAAATATTCTCGGGTGACACGCCAGTAGCGTACCTATTTACATGCGTATTGTGGCTGCATGAATCCTTTCGAGCGCGCGCTGGCCGCCGCACCCGATTACGTTCCGTCGTATTTATCCAAGGTTTCACCGGGGGACTTTTCGCTTATAGGCGACACCTGGCAGATCCACGCCCGCACCTACACCGGCGGCGACGCCGTGTATGGCTTGCGCCTCGGCGAGGACGACACTGTGGAGACCGTGACCATCAACGGTGTGGTCACGCCCGATATCCCCGAGTTGCCGCAGCGACCGGTGACGCTTCTGGACTGGTACGACGCCATCGTCTACCTCGACGGCTGCGGGCGCGAAGCCGACCGGCAGGATCCGCGCTGGCACGGCGACGATCTGGATTCCGAACTTCAGCGCGCCGAGCACAACGTGGTCGAGGTGTCCTACACCCCGGTGCGCCTGGAAGCGTTCGCCGACCCGAAGGCCTGCGAGGACTACCTCAACCGTGTCCTTTCCTCCAGCCCAGTGCGAGTCGAGGTACGCGAGCTGTCCTGGCCGGGCAATGCGACACAAACCGGGCTTGGGGATGCCAGCCTGATTGCCGACACCGGCCATCCCGACGCATACTCCCCAGGCCCCTACACCACCTCGATCGAGCCAAACCAGTGGTACGAGATCCTGCAGGACATGGGCTACGCCTCCTACGTCTACGCCCAGTACATGGACGCCGCCGCAAGCACTCAGCCAACCCAGTGTGGTGCGGCGACCGCGTACCGGATCTCCGACCTGCCCGAATACGTCACCTTCGAACCGTCGGCTGAGTACAACTGGTGGGCACTGTGCTTTCCCGACCTGAACTTCATGCTCAAGGTCTCACCCGCCGCCACGCTGCTGTACATCACGGTGGATAACAACGGGGGAAGTGTGGTCGTCGAAAATAGGCACCAGGGGCCGTACGCCAAACGCCACGAACTCCAGGAACGATTCCAGCGCAGGTGGGGGCATCTTGCCGACGACTCCATCCCGCACACCGACGCCGAAATCGACGCCGCAATCGCGACCGCGCTCAAAGCCATTGGGGGTAAATGATGAGCACACGCTTCACAACCGACACCGTCGATTCGCTGCCACCGATGGACACCGACGACGGCTGGTCCCACAAGGGCTGCAACTGGACCAACGCGCCGTGTGGCGACACCGCACAGTACTTCGTGTCCTATCCCTGCCCCGAACATGGCTCAGCGCACGCGGGTGAAACGCTGCTGTTCTGCCCGCGCCATTACGCACTCAGCCTGCTGTACGTGGCCGAGGTCGCCATGCCCGACGGCGACCTGGACTTCGCCGACCTCGTGCTGGAGCACGGGGCGCTCTAAGCGATCCCCCAGCGTCCCCCTAACTCACCCCCAGACACTTGACGCCAAGCCAGGCTTGCCTTACCTTAACTCCGAGGCTTGTAAGGTAAGCCTAATCAATGTTTAGAAAGGTACTGGGTTGAAGCTCATCCAGCGCGCAGGGGTAGCCATTGTCTCCGCTGCAACAGTTCTCGGCCTCGTCGCATGCTCCGGCGAGACCCAACCACAAGACACCACCGCAACGTCGGCGACATCCGCCACGGCGTCCTCGACACGCAAGGCGGACGGTAGCGTCCACGTCACAGACGCTGCGGGACGCACTCTCGAATTCGACGAGCACCCCGACCGCATCGTCCTCGCCGAAGGACGCGCGGTCTTTGCTACCTCTGCTCTGCAAGATGACCCATTCGACAACATCGTCGCCTACGGCCAAGACCTGTTTAAAGCCGCGCCCGCATTCCGCGAGAAGCTTTTCCAGCAGTTCCCGGAAGCCATCGACATGCCCATGATCGGCTCGATTCAAAAGGGTGACGTCACGGTGGAAAACCTGCTCGCACAGGATCCGGACGTAGTCATCATGACGCTCGACCAGAAGAAGGCCACCGAAGAAAGCGGCTTCCTGGCGGACATGGACGCCGCCGGCATCACGTACGCCTTCATCGACTTCCGCCAAAAGCCACTGGAAAACACTACCGTTTCCATGTCCCTGCTCGGCGCCCTGCTGGACAAGGAAGATCGGGCAGCGAAATTCAACGACTTCTACGACACTAAGGTCCGCACTGTGACGGACCGTGTCGCAACCATCAAGGACCGCCCCGACACCTTGGTGTGGACTGCAGCCGGGTTCACCGACTGCTGCAACGTCGCAGGCGATGTCCACCTGGGCACCCTGGTCACCGCTGCAGGCGGGCATAACCTCGGACCTGATGTCATCAGCGTTGACTCTCCAAAGCTCACCGCAGAGAAGCTGGTAGAGATCAACCCGGAGAAGCTCATCGTCACTGGTGGTGAGTGGGCCCGCGATCCGAACAAGACCGAGCAGTTCCAGCATGTCGAACTCGGTTACCAGGCCGACGCCAACACAGCACTTAAAACCTGCTCTGGTCCGTTGGAGATCCCCGGCATCGAGCTGCTCGACGCCCCGAAGAACGGCAACTATTACGCCATCTACCACCAGTTCTACGACAACCCGTTCAACGTGTTCGCCCTCGAAGCGATTGCGAAGTGGCTGCACCCCGAGGAGTTCAAGGACCTCGATCCGGCAAAAGAGTTCGAAGAGTTCCACGACGAATGGCTGCCGTACGACTACAGCGGCACCTTCTTCGTCAACGCGTCGGACGCTAACTCCTAATGGCTACAGCGGTAACACCTCCAGTCATGTTTGACGAGGCAGAGGCAATGGAGGCGATTGCGACGTACCGGCAACGGGGTCGTCGCAAAGCAATCGCGATTGCGGGGCTCACCCTCGCCGCGGTTGTGAGCTTCCTCATCGCAGTCATCGTCGGTCCGTTGGACATTTCGCTCGGCCAGGTTTGGAATGCGGTTTTCCGCCCTGAACTTGTCGACGAGCAAACGCGCACCGTCATCCGCACCCTACGCCTTCCGGCTGCGATCATGGCAGTCCTCGTCGGCGTAGCACTGTCGCTCGCAGGCGCGCAGATGCAGACAATCCTGGACAACCCGCTAGCGGAACCGTTCACCCTCGGTATCTCCGCAGCGGCAGCCTTCGGCGCGGCAATGTCCATCGTCATCGGTTGGGTGGTGTTGCCGAACGCTCAACTCAACTTGGCGTTCACCGCAGCATTGTCGGCACTTGTCGCAGTCGCCATCGTTGCTGCGGCCGCAGTATGGAAAGGCGCAAGCGCCGAATCGATGATCCTGCTCGGCATCGCCCTATCGTTCCTCTTCCAGGCGCTACTTTCGCTGTTGCAATACGGCGCGAACACCGAAGCGCTCCAACAGATTGTGTTCTGGACAATGGGCTCGCTGCAACGCGCGAACTGGACCACCACGTCCATTCTTGCCGTGGTTATTGCAGTCGCCATCCCGTTTTGCGTTGCCAATTCATGGCGGCTTACAGCGCTTCGGCTTGGCGACGACCGAGCCGCCGCCCTCGGTATCAATGTCGCCCGCCTCCGCATCACCACCCTGCTCGTCGCTTCAGTGCTCGCAGCAGCCTCGGTGGCGTTCACCGGCATCATCGGTTTTATCGGTCTCGTCGGCCCGCACGTGGCCAGGATGCTGGTCGGCGAAGACCAAAAGTTCTTCCTACCCGCCTCAGCTGCAGCTGGGGCAATGCTGCTCAGCGTCGCTTACGCCGTATCCCTTTCCATCATCCCGGGCGTGGCGATCCCGATCGGCATCATCACGGCGCTCGTCGGCGTGCCATTCTTCATCTTCCTCATTTTCACCCGCAACCGGCGGAAAGGCTGAAACCATGGCAGTCCAAGTAGACGACCTGACAGTGAAATACGGGCGCAGCACCATCCTCGACTCCATGTCGTTCGGCCCACTAACTGAAGGCAACGTAATCGGCCTGCTCGGCCCAAACGCCGCCGGAAAATCAACGCTGATCAAGACCCTGGCAGGCATTAAAACGCCAACGTCCGGCACCTGCACAATCACTCTCGACGGTGCGACTGTCTCCGACGCTAACCGCCCTCACGTCGTCGGTTATGTACCACAGGATCTGCTCACTGGAGCCTCGCTCACCGCGTTCGAGTCCATCGTGATCGCAGCCCGGCGCGGCGGTGGCTCCACCGAAAATCCCGTCGATGCCACAGCACGCATCATGAGCCGGCTCGGAATCACAGCGCTTGCAGACCGCATGATGTCCGCCATGTCAGGCGGCCAGCGACAACTCGTCGGCATCGCACAGATGTTGGTACGCGAGCCTCGCATCTTGCTTCTCGACGAGCCCACCTCCGCCCTCGACCTCCGCCACCAAGTCGACGTCCTCCAGCTGGTCCGTGAGGTCATCGCAGGCACCGACAAGCTGGCAATCGTCGCCATCCATGACCTCAACCTCGCTGCCCGCTACTGCGACGAGCTACTCGTCATGAAAGGCGGCAAAACGATCACCCACGACTCACCCAACGATGCATTCACACCCGAACTGTTGGAGCAGGTCTACGGCATCCGCGCCAAAGTGCTCCACGACGGCAACGTTCCTGTCATTTGCCCAGTGTAGGTACCAGCACAGATCCAGGGCAGGTCCGGGGCGATCATGGGAGTTGAAGATACGGATTACCCCCACTGCGGGTTGTCCACATCCACGCCGGCATTCTTTGCGTGCGCGGTGATCAGTTCGAGCAGGTAATCCTGCGCGCCATCGTAAGCGGCGTGGAAGCGGTCGTCGCCGACGTACATGCGGGCCAGGATGAGCTGGCGCGCCGGGGTGACGTCGTACCACTGGCCGATGCTCGCGCGGTGACGCTCCACCAACGCCTCGGCCTCCTCGGAGCCCGGCGCGACGCCGGCATCGCGGGCCGCGACTAGGTCCTTAGCCAGCGCGTCCTGCTCTTCCTGGAGGCGCTTGAAGTCGCCGTCACCCATCTGCGCCAGCTTCTCCTGGGACTGCGCCCACTCGGGCGTATCGCCCCAGCGCTGCTGTGCTTCCTCCTGGTAGGCGGGCATGTTCTCGCCGAGGTACTTCTTCATTGCGTCCATGTTGATCGCTCCTTGTGTTGATTCGTTGATGAGTTGTTCGACAGAGGCGAGTTGTTCCTCGAGGGCGTCTCGTCGAGAAGCAAGTGCCTGTTTGTGGTGTTTGAGGGCGTTTGCGAGGGTGTGCGGGGAGGCGCTGAGAAGCGGCGCAATCTCCGCGAGTGGCACGCCAACGCCGCGGTAAAGCGCAATAGCTGCGCCACGTTCAAGATCCGCCTCGGTGTAGATGCGGTGGTCCGCCCACGTGCGCTCCGGTTCGATGAGCCCGAGGGTTTCCCAGTGGCGTAGGGCTTTCGTGGATACACCAAGCGCCTGTGCTGCTTCGCCGATCGTGTACTCGTTATCCTCTGTCATGCATGTGATTGAACAGGTTGCCGCAGGGGCAAGCACAAATTGGAGGCAAACATGGACGATGTGCGTGTAGGCGATTCGGAGCGCTCAGCAGCCCTGGACAGGTTGGGCACACTGTTCGCCGACGGCTACCTCGACGTGAGCGAGTTCGAAGAACGCACAGGGCAGGCTGCAGTAGCGCGCACACGTGGCGAGCTTGCAACGCTTTTCGACGATCTCCCAGACCAACCTGCAGCCCCCGCAAAGCCGTCCGTTTCTGAGATCGAACTGGAGCAAAAACTCGCGGCGAAAAAGAAGATGGATGCCGCCATGGTCGCAACCGGTGTCCTCGGCGCCCTCACATACTTCATCCTCCAAATTGGCTTCGACTGGGATTACGCGTGGGCAGTCTGGCCGATAACTGGTGTTCTGATGATCACCTGGTTCCCCGTGTTCAACATCTCTGAAGAAGAGGATGAAGTCCTCGAAGAGCTGCTACAAAAGGACAAGAAGGAACGCGCGAAGCGCCTCAAGCTCGCGTACGAACGCCGCAAAGAACTTGGGAAATAGCCGGATATTTCCTGTGCACGGCGGTTAGAGTTGACGCATGATATTGCGTCGCGCCCTTGCGCTTGTTGCTGCCAGTTCCGTTGCGTTCGTCTCCGCCTGCGCGGGTGGGGATTCACGGGAGACCGTGGTCGAGACCTCCGTGAAGTGGGTCAACCCTGACGGCTCGGAGGTTGAAGGGGAAGATGTGTCGGATGGTGAGAAGGGGTCGTCGACAAGCAATTGGCGCGAGCTGTACGAGAAAGTCCTCGACGCGCCTGGCGAGCAAATTTTCGATGTTCCGCTGGCCACGGATGGCGAATTAGACTTCACGCTGAACGGTAATTACAACTATGCGCTCGTTGAAGCCAACGGTGGCGGAAACCCGGAGCTGCTGCTCAGCCAGTGGGGCGACAACATGCACTCGGACCGTTATGCCAGTGTCTTGGTGTTCACCACGGACGGTGGGTCGCTGGAAGTTGCTGATCAATCACTCGTATACGGCGCTGCTGGTGCCGGGGGTTTCCGGGCTGGTCTCTATGCCTCCCAGCTCGAGCGTGGCCTGTACCAGACCACGCACTCTTCGGGCACGGGCGAGGGCCAAAGTACCTGGGTGGATCTGGAGGGCGCCTCGTTGGTTGCATCGCAGGAATCCTCTGATTTCTACGCTATGAATCCGTCTCCGCTACACCTGGTCATTGACTGGATGACACTCGAAGACCGAGCACCGCTTGAAACTGGCGAACTTACCGTTCACCTGGAGGAAAGCACTGTCGAGCGCGTCGGTGGCGAGGACGTTGTTATCGAGGGCACTGTGGTGATGAAAACTGGTGCCGAGCTGCAACCCGAAGGCATGCCAAACGGCGAGGACCCCTCGAGTGAATACTTCCTGCTTGAGCTGGATTCTCCCCAGGAGTTCACGGATTACAACCACGCCGGATCCGCGTACACAAAGTCCACGGATTCCGTGGCCCTGGGGCGTCGGGAAATCGGCGCCCGTGGCCACCAGTACCTCCAAAACCTCGATTGGGAGAAGGTCGTTGGACAACGCGCCCGACTGACCGTTGCGCCGCAGTACATGCACTTCCAGACCGACGCTGGAATGCCGGTTGGTGCGCTTCGCGTTGGGCGCTACGAGAGTGTGGAGATTCTTTAAATGTTCGAATGCGTGTTCGAATGGGTCGGGTTGATGTCGTGAGGGGTTGATAGGTTTATGACAACTCACGAAAGGAGGGGCCATGACCAGCACCATCACTCAATGCGTCAACGAGATTTCCGCTGCGCTTCGCACATTAAGCTCGCTTTTCGACGACCCCTCCACCCTCGCATTCAACGACATCCGCCGCGACATGGAACGCCTGGAAGAACAATTTAAAAAGAAGGCAACCATCGACGCCGCATTCGCTTTTATTGCCGAACGCGACGACGCCGGCCGCATCGTTGGCGCCAACTACCCCAACGCATACCTCCAGCAGTACCTCGACCTGTCGAAGGGCGAAGCCTACAACCGCCTCGAGCGCGGACGCCTGCTGTTTGGCCCACCGCCGGAACCTGCCGCTCCCCCTGTGGAGGAAGAACAGGATGACGACCTTTTTGGTGCTGCGGACGAGGACCGTCAGGAGCAGCAGGACCGTCAGGAGCAGCAGCAAGACGACGCCCGCAAGAACTCCTCCCAAGTCAGCGCCGAAAAGCAAGACATCATCCGGCGCGAACTGGACAAACTTCTCAAGGCCGCCGCCGGCGAGCGCACCCGCATCTACGCCGACGCCATGGCCGAAGCGCTCCTGCGCAGCCCGGAAGACCTCCGCCAGTTCGTCCGCCGCGCCGTGGCCGAAGCGAACCGGAAGCACGCTCCCCACTCGAACCCGAATGCGGGGTATGAAAACCGAGGTTTGTCGTTTGGTCGTCGTAAAGCAGATGGCACCGTAGACATCCTCATCAACGCCACCGCCGGCGCCGCCGCGTTGATCAAGGCGCACGCGGACAAAGGTCTCGCGCCGAACTCCAACCTGCCCGCCGACCAGCACAACGAGGTCGATTCCCGCACCCCACGACAGCGGCGCTTCGACCAGTTCTTCGCCATCTTCCAGCAGTACGAACAGGACTGCCAGAAGAAGAACGGTGGCGCGGCCTCGGTGGTGATCTCGATGACGCTCGACGACCTTGCCGACGGCGACGCCTCCATGCTCTACGACACCAACACCGGCATCGAAGTCGACTGCTTCGACCTCATCCGCCTCGGCATGGACGGAACCACCGACTTCCTCCTCCAAGTCGACGGCGTCACCTCAGTGCCACTGTGGATGGGCCGGACCACACGACTCGCGTCGGTCGAACAGCGCATCGCAATGTTCGCCATCCAAGGCGTGTGCTCCTGGCTCGGCTGCACGACCCCAATGACGGAGTGCGAAGCCCACCACATCCTTGCCTGGATCAAGGGCGGCAACACGGACATCGAAAACCTCACCGGACTGTGCCGCGAACACCACAGGTGCAACAACGACAACAGAGACGGCTCCTTGAACAAGGGGTACATGGATTACGACCCCCAAACAGGCAAAGCCGGGTACCGAAAACACCCCTTTGACCCGCTGAAATACAACCAATCAGTACCCGCGAAACACTCCGCAGTCAGCAGAATTTACGCAGCCAAAGGAAGATGCGACTGCGCCCGGACCGGGACACTCGACCCTGCCCTTTACCCGCCGGGTTACCCACCTGGTAGCCCGCCAATACCCAAGGGCGCCTAACGGTGCCTACCCTCGAAGGCATGCGTATCTTCACCGTCGGCCATTCCAACCTCGAGTTTGACCAGTTCACTGACATGCTCGAGGCTTCCGGCGTGCGCTCCATCGTGGACGTGCGCAAACTCCCCGGCTCCAAGAAGTACCCCTGGTTCAACGACGCCCACCTCGCCGAAAACCTACCCGAGCACGGCATCGCCTACTCCCGAAGCGAAGGCCTTACCGGGCGGCGCAACGTCTCCAAAACCATCCCCTTTGAGGTCAACGGAAACTGGCGCAACCGCAGCTTCCACAATTACGCGGACCACGCGCTTGGCGACGAGTTCGCGCAAGCCCTCGCAGAACTCAGAGACCAGGCCATCGAAACCCCAACGGCGATCATGTGCTCGGAAGCAGTGTGGTGGCGCTGCCATCGCCGCATCATCGCCGACCACCTCCTCGCCCACGGCGACGACGTGCAGCACATCATGGGCATGACCCAGCACGGCCCCACCCTAACCCCCGCGAAGCTCAACGACGGCGCCACCGTCGGCGACGACAAAAAGGTGCGCTACCCGGCGAAAGAAACCGAGTAGCACAGTAACACTCAACAAAGCCCCCTAAACACAACGCTTAGTTAGAACGGCGACGCAGCAGCACCAGAAAGCCAGCAACCACGAGGGCCAAAACGCCCAGGCCGATGGCAACGTTACGCCAGGACGCCGATGGCTCAGCCTGCGATTCCGGAGAGGCGGTCGCGGAAGAGTCTGCCGCCTCACCACCAACAACGCTGCGGATCCACTCGGCTTGCTCCGCGACCGGCGCCACCGCGACGGCGGCGTTGGAGGTCATTTCCTCCTCGGTCGGGTTCTCGGGATCCTCAAACAGACCGGCCGACATGACGCCAGCGACCTTGCCGTCGGCGAAGATGGCGCCGCCGGAGTCGCCCGGCTGGATGCGGGCGCCGTTCTTGAGGGCGACCTCGAGGGCGGTTGGGGCGTCGAAAAGGGCGAGCGGGGAATCGCCACGCACCTCGGCCTCGGCGGAGGGCAGCTTTGTGGAGCCGCCCGAGCCGTCGGAGGACCAGCCGTAGATGTTGACTGCGCCAGCGGGGATCTCGTCGGCAACCTCTGCAAACGTGTCTAGCTGCATTTCCTCTTCGGTGTGGAGCAGGGCGATGTCGCCGCGCGGGGCGATCTCGTGGCGGTCGACCTTGTAGACGCGCTGGTCGTCGCCCTGGCCGGTGCGCACCGATCCGCCCGGCTTGGCGGCAGCCTCGACGCAGTGGCGGGCGGTGATCACCCAGTGGGGGTCGATGGCGGTGCCGGTGCAGACGCCGTCGTCGGGGTCGGAGTCGTCGACACGCACGGAGACCACGGGCTTGGCCTCGTCGGCATCACCGGCGAAGGTGGTGCTTTCCATCGCCCATGCTGGCTGGGCGACGAGGGCGCCTGCGACGGCGAGGCTAGCTACGTACTTTTTCACGATTGTTCTCCTTCACTACCGCGGTGATGCGGCGAATTACAGTTTCAAGCGGCCCGCGCTGAAATATCGCGAGCCATACGTAAGCGATCACGATGGCGCCGCCCACGGTCACCCAGACGTTGAGCCATTCGGCGGTGAGCACGTGGATGCAGTACAGGGTCAGCGGCATCCGCCCCAGCGGCGCGAGCCATCCGAGCCACCGTTGCGCCAGGCAGCACAGGGCGCAGATGCTTATCGACGCCCCCACGCTGCCCACAACGTCTATGAGCCCGCCGGTGTGTCCGGTGGCGTCGAGAAGCGGTGGCAACGGTGTGGTCCAGCGCAGCGCCACATCCAGGGCGAACAGCGCCCCGCCGACCACGAGGCCGGGCCACAACGGCATGTAGCGTTTGAACAGGATGCCGGCGATCATGAGCGTGGCCCACATCATGGGTGGGTACGGCCAGGACGACGGCGCGAGCACCGCCGATCCGAAGGCGAGGGCGCACGCGAGCCACAGCAACAGTGGTGTGTCCCAGCGTGGCGCCCAGGCGAGCAGCGCCATGCAGACCCCGATGGTGCCGAGCACCACCACGATCGACCCGGAAAATGGGGCGAGCGCGAAGTGCAGGGCGATCAGAAGGATGCCGCGCACGATGAACTCGGCGGGCTGGGCGCGCATGTACCCCATTGAGACACCGGCGATGAAGGCGAACAGTGCGGCCGGGAAGCCGAACAGCACCTGTGCGGTGATGCCCTCTTGGACGGTGAGGTGCGCGACCATCATGGCGACGAGTGCCACCGCGCGGGCGGCGTCGATTCCTACGTTTCGGGTCTGCATGGCTGTGGAAGTTACGCAACCAGATGTTGCGGTGACGTTAACGTGGACGCAACACCCCCGCCGATACGATCGGGGCCATGACAATTCGGGTACTTGTGGTCGACGACGAAGCCTATCTCGCCGACGCCATCGCCACCGCGCTCAACAACGCGAACATGCAGGCTAGTGCCGTTTACGACGGCCTCGAAGCACGTTCGCGTATCGACGACACCCGCCCCGACGTCGTTGTGCTCGACCGGGACCTGCCGGGGCTGCATGGTGATGAGGTGTGCAGGTGGGTCGTCGATACGCATCCTGCGACCCGGGTGATCATGCTAACCGCATCCGGATCCCTAGACGACAGGCTGGAAGGCTTCGGGCTCGGCGCCGACGATTATCTGCCCAAACCGTTCGAGGTGCCGGAGTTGATCGCGCGGGTTAATGCGTTGGCGAAGCGCAACGCCCCGGCGCGCGGCGAGGTGTATCGCTGCGGGGATGTGCGCCTGGACACCTTCAGGCGCGAAGTTACCCGTGGTGGCGAGACGGTACCGCTAAGCCCGAAAGAGTTCGCTGTGCTCGAGGTACTCATGGAGGCCGACGGCGGGGTGATCTCTGCCGAGGATCTGCTCGCGGAGGCGTGGGACGAAAACGCGGACCCGTTCACCAACTCCCCGCGCGTGACGGTGTCGCACCTGCGCAAGAAGCTAGGCGAGCCGCGCATCGTGCACACCGTGGCCGGCGCCGGCTACTACGTGGCGGAGGAGGAACGATGAGGCTGAGTTTGCGAGCCCGCATCACGGTGATGTTCGTGGCCACGGTGCTTGGGATGGGGTTGGCGCTGATCGGTCTGGTGTATGCCTACCTGAAGCTCACCCCAGTGCCGGTAACGGCCACCTTCCCCACGGTGGAGGACGGTGTCATCATCGACGGCGCGGTGCCGATCACCAGCGAGATCTTGCGCCGCGTCCTGGTTGCCTCGCTGTCGGTGCTTGCCGTGTTGACCCTGCTTGCGGGCGTGATCGGCTGGTTCGTGGCAGGCCTGGTGATCAAACCTCTTCGCGACATTGCCGACGACGCCGCCACCGTCACCCGCGGCGACCTCTCAGCCCGCATCACCCACCATGGTCCCGACGACGAGGTCGGCGAACTCGCAGACGCGCTCAACGTCATGCTCGACGAATTGGCGGGCGCAGTGGAGCGCCAGCGCCGGTTCGCCTCCAACGCCTCCCATGAGTTGAAGACTCCGATCGCAACCATCCAGACCATGGCAGACGTGGCCCTGACCGGCGACGACGGCGGGCTGCGTCCCACGCTAACCCGCGTGCGCGAGGTCAACGCCCGCAGCGCCGACACCGTCGCCGCCCTACTCCAGCTGGCCAACGTGGACGTGCGCGACCGGCAACGCCTCGATCTGGCAGAACTGTGCCGCGAAGTGTGCGCCGACCGTGACGTTCTCGCCGACACCGTGCCCGTGACCGTGGACGCCTCCCCCACCCTGACTCGCCAAGCAGTGGACAACTTGCTGCGCAACGCGCTTACACACGGCCATGACCCTGCGCTCACCCTGCGCAAGGTGGACGGCTTCGCCGAGGTCACCGTGGAATCCGGCGGCGAGGCCTACTCCGCGGCCGAGGTTGCAACCTGGACCGAACCATTCGCGCGCGCCGAACGCACCGCAGGTGCCGGCCACGGGCTCGGGCTGGCACTCGTCGATGCGATCGCGAACGCCCATGGCGGATCCCTGGTGCTTGCGCCGCGGGCCGGTGGTGGGCTCGTCGCAAAGCTATCGCTTCCGGCCTAAAGCTCCCGGATGTAGAGCAGCATGCGGGAGCCTTGCTCGATGTTGGTCAGGCCGTGGCGTTCGTAAAAGCGGCGCGCATCGGTGTCTACCTCGTCGACGTTGATTTGTAATTCGCCGGCGCTGTGCTTGCGGATCTCCTCGAAGACCCGCTGCAGCAGCGCCGTGCCGACCCCGCGATTGCGGTGGGCAGGTGCGACGTAGAGCTCGTCGAGCATCGCCACCGGCCCGTCGTAATACGGGCTCGGGCGCAGGGTGACGTAGGCGAAACCAATATCGCCGGCGAGGAGAACGAAGGCGTCGTCGTGTGCGATGATCTGCGCAAACCGCTCCTCAAGGCCTTCGGGAACCGGGGTATCAAACTCCGTGTTGAAATCGCGCAGCAGCTTTGCGACGACCCCCGCGTCCCCACCTCCGCGACCCTGATCTCGTTGGTTGTAGTCATATGCGCAAACCTTAACGGGCCTCTTCTGAAACATTTTGAAGTGACCATTAGAGTATTTCGAGTGCCCTAGCAGGGCAGCATGAGAAAAGTTCGATATTGAGGAGGCCTCGGTTGCGTCATTTCAGCCCACTATTCACGATGGGACCTGCACGACGCGACCACATCCCCGCCTTCCGCACCGCGCTCGGCGTGGCCATCCCCATGTTTACCCTGCTGGCGCTCGGGCGGCTCGACCTTGCCATCTACGCGAACTTCGGCGCTTTTACCGGCGTGTATGGCCGCCACGCCACCCGCGAGGTTCGTCTGAAGCACCACATGCTTGCCGGCACCGCACTGACCTTGATGGTCACCCTCGGCGCCACCATCGCGTGGTTTGATGTCAGCCCCTGGATCCTGCTAATTGTCACCTCCATCGCTTCATCAGTGTGGGCGACGATCGCCTTGGCCACCGATATGAAACCGACCGGCTCCGTGTTCGTCATCTTTGCTGTCGCCGCCGTCGGTTCATTGAGCAACCCGGTGCATCCGTTGCTTGCCTGCGCCATCGCAGGAGGAGCCGCGCTGGTATGCCTCATCTTGGGCCAGTTTTCCCACCTCATCGGCGAAGGCCCTGGCGGCGATGCGAAGGAAAGCGAGATCCCCACCCGCGCCCCCGATGCTGGCCGGGTGCCCCGCCGCCGCCTTGCGGTCGAGGCGAACCGGTTCTTCTTCGCCCCGCTGCTCGCTGGAACCTTAGGCCTGATTTCGGTGACGCTTTTCGACCCCCTCTCCCACTCGTACTGGGCCATGGTCGCTGCCGCCGCTCCTCTGGTGAACTCCCGGTTTAAGGTGCAGTACTTCCGTGCCATCGAGCGTGTCCTTGGCACCCTGACCGGCATCGCTGTGACCGGCTTCCTCCTGTCGCACCATCCGCAGGGCTGGCAGATTGTGGTCTGGATCGTCGTACTGCAGTACCTGACCGAGATGTACGTGACCCGCAACTACACCATCGCTGCCAGCTTCATTACGCCGACCGCGCTTTTGATGGTGCAAGTTGTCGACGCCGCCCCAGTCGTCCCAATGCTGCTCGCCCGCACCGCAGAAACCATGCTCGGCGCCGTGGCCGCTTTGGCGATCATCGCGGTGGGATACGTGCGCAAGTACCCCGCCGTGGTGCTTCCGCGGAAGGTGAGTTAGCGGGGGCCGTCTCCGGTGCTGATGTTCCATGCGAGCTCGAATTTATCCTCGAGCATTCCGAAATGCGCACCCCATGGCGCCAGCGCGAAGGGCATAGTGACCTTGCCGCCGCCTGCGGTAAGGCGTTCGATGAGACGCTCGCCTTCTTTCACCGACTCAACGTCGACGGTGAATCCAAACACGCCACGGTCGAGAGCGCCTTTCTGATTTTGCAGGTCGTCACCACCACTGATTGTGAACGGTCCGGTCAAAGTGCGGTGCGCAACCGCGTCACGAGGCGGATCGAACGGGAACTGCACACTTTGGTCAAGCTGCTCGCCGTACGTGAGGATCTTCAACTCGCCGCCAAACACGCCGCGATAAAACTCGATCGCCTCTCGGGCATTGCCGGGGAACGAAACGTAAAGCGATGTCTTCATGCGCGCCAGTGTGGGCGGAAGTTGTCGAGCCCTCGATTGACCGTTGCACGCCAGTCACCCGCTGAATACACTGTATTCAGTTTGATGAAAGGGGTACCCATGGCAACGATGACAATCCGGATGGATGACAATGACGCCGAGCTAGTGCGCAAGTACGCGCGCTTCGAGGGCGTAACTATTTCCGACTTCGCCCGCGATGCGATCTTGGAGAAGATTGCGGACGCGCACGATTTACAGGAGCTTCGCGACGCCATCGCTCACGACACCGGCGAGCGCTACAGCCTCGACGAAATTCTGGCCGACCTCGATCAGTAGCAACTTTCAATGAACGCAGCGGCAGGAGAGTACAAGCTCGAATTCACAGCCCGCGCCCGCAAACAGTTGAAGAAGATGGACCGCTTCGACGCGCGGATTATCGCCACCTGGATCAAAGACAACTTGGAAGGTTGCACCAACCCACGAGCATTTGGGAAAGGGCTCATCGCGAATCGGCCCGGCGAGTGGCGCTACCGCGTCGGCACATACCGAATCCTCGCTCTCATCAACGACGGCACAATCACAATCGAAGTGCTTTCAATCGGTCATCGCCGCGAGATCTATCGCGATTTTTAGCTCGGACGTAGGGTGGGCGGCATGAACGACCTGACCATCGCGCCCGGCCCGGGGATCCCCGGCGGCGTGGTCATCGCCGCCGCCGACCTGACGGAGCGGTTTGCCAAATCGTCGGGCCCGGGCGGCCAGGGCGTCAACACCACCGATAGCAAGGTGCAGCTCTCCCTCGATATCGCCACGTGCGCATCGCTTACCGACACCCAACGCCGCCGCATCTTGCGCAACCTCGAGCACCGCCTGGACGGCACCGTCCTCACCGTGGCAGCGTCGTCCCAGCGGTCACAGGTCCGCAACCGCGCCGAGGCGCGCGAGCGGTTGGCCGCCCTGCTGCGCGAGGCGCTCGCCCCGCCGCCTCCCCCGCGCCGCAAGACAAAACCAACCAGGGGCTCGGTACGGCGCCGTCTCGAAGCGAAGAAGCGGCGCTCGGAGTTGAAGTCGACGAGGAAGCGACCTCAGATTCCGTAGAGCTGTCGCCATCGACCACAAGCGCCCTGGGTCAGTAGGCTTCGGCGCATGGAACAGACTTACACATGGCAGCACGTAGACAACCCCTTAATCCAGAACGAGGCCCGAGTGCAGTTTCACCGAACTGGCTTAACGGCTAGCGGTACCCAGGTCGGGGAAGGGTACGAAGCCACCTGGGATCTGAGGGCTGTAGAAAACTGGGTAACTCAAAACGTGGTGGTCAACGTCGTGGGCGACGGTTGGGAGCGCCACCTTAAGCTCACGCGGTCCGAAGATGGCGAGTGGACATCGACTACTAAAGAATCGGGTACCCAGCCGAACGGTCTCCCATCCCCTGGCATTGTGCAACCAGCTGATCTTGAAACTGCACTGGACTGTGATCTCGGACTATGCCCATTGACAAACACGATGCCCATCCGGCGCCTCGGGTTGCTCGAAGAGAATGTCCCCAAGACTCCGCTCATCATGGCCTGGATCGATATGCCCTCTCTCCAGGTAATCGCCTCGGATCAGTACTACAGTTCAATCGACTCACACAAAGTTCGCTACGCAAGCGGAACACGAGGAGTCGATGTAGAGCTCGAAGTCGACGAAGATGGGGTTGTCGTCCACTACCCCGATATGGCGCGACGCGTGTCGGGTCTCTGACTTCCTACGCCGAGGCGGCCTGAACCGGCTGAATCCGCTCGATCTCGGCGAGGATTTTGTCTTCTGCCACATCCAGGTCGTACTGGGCCTGTAACCCGAGCCAGAACTGGGGGCTCATCCCGAAAAACTTCGCCAAACGAAGGGCAGTGTCAGCAGTAATAGCGCGCTTGCCGTGAACAATTTCGTTGATGCGGCGGGGTGGAACGCCGATGGAGACGGCCAGCTTGTGCTGGGTGATCTCCATTTCCTTGAGAAAATCCTCCATGAGGATCTCACCCGGGTGAACCGGAGGGAGCTTGTCAGTGGTAGTCAACGATCTCAACCTCCTCTGGCCCCGCGGCGGACCACCGAAAACAGATCCGCCACTGGTCGTTGATTCGAATGCTGAACTGACCCCGCCGGTCGCCTTTCAAGGCCTCGAGCCGATTTCCCGGGGGAATCCGTAACTCATCGAGAGTCTGCGCGTACCCAAGCTGGCGAAGCTTGCGCAGCGCTACTGAGTGAATGCGGGAATCGATCGAGCGAACCCGCTCTCGATTCCACAGACGCTCAGTGTCCTTGTCAGCGAATGACTGGATCATGTCTCACCCTATCCCCCATAACGCGAAGCGTCAATAACGCACAACGTTAAGTTTGTGCTCACCCGAATGCAATGCACAGCCACTTTACACAACCACACAGTCGCAAGCCCCGCATTACGGTGGCTACCGTGAAGACAATAAACGGGAAGCCGATCAGTGAAGATCAGGTTGATGCTTGGGTCGCCGAAGCCAAAAAAGGCTATGACATCGAGTTCTTACGCTCTCGCGGGAGTGACCCTCGCGATTCAAAACGCTCCACTACGCCGGAAGGCTGAGTCCCCGCGCGGACACCAGGCTGCGCTTTCTTAGCCCCGCTCCCATAATGATGCCGATGAGCGACCCCAACTTCACGATCCGCCAGATCACTTTCGACTGCCTCGAACCGTCCCGGCTCGCCGAGTTCTGGGCGGCCGCAACCGGCTGCGAAATCGCCGCGGATTACGGCGATTTCGTGATGGTTGATTCCACCCCGACGCTAGGGTTTCAGCGCGTTGACGATCCCACGCCTGGCAAGAACCACATGCACATCGACGCTAGCGGAGCGGAGCGCGAATCCTTAGTAGAGCGACTCAAAGGCCTGGGCGCAACCGAACTCGGCACCCACAAAGCACCGGGATTGATATGCCGTCCCTCCAGGTGATCGCGTCAGACTAGTACTACAGCTCCCTCGATTCCGAACTAGTTCGATACGCAAGCGGAACACGTGGAGTCGAAGTCGAGTTAAAGGTCGACGGTGACGGAGTGGTCGCACACTACCCCGATCTCGCACGGCGGGTCTGATGAGGAATCAACCCTCAGTAGGTTGGGCGGCTTGAATGATCTGACCATCGCGCCCGGCCCAGGGATCCCCGGCGGTCTGGTTATCGTCGCCGCCGACCTGACGGAGCGGTTCGCGAAGTCGACGGGGCCAGGCGGACAGGGCGTCAACACCACGGACAGCAAGGTGCAGCTTTCCATCGACATCGCTGCTTGCTCATCGCTTTCCGACCCCCAGCGTCGCCGCGCCCTTCGCAACCTCGAGCCTCGCCTAAACGGCACCGTCCTTACCGTTACCGCATCGACCCAGCGGTCTCAGGTGCGCAACCGCGCCGAGGTACGCCACCGCATGGCTGTCCTGTTACGCGACGCGCTCGGCCCGCCTCCTCCCCCGCGGCGCAGGACCAAGCCGACACGGAGCTCAGTGCGACGCCGTCTCGAATCGAAAAAGCAGCGCTCGGAACTCAAGTCCACACGGTGGCAACCCGAAATCCCCTAGTTCGAACCATTACTGAGTCCTTTTACGTCCCACCTAGAACGTGCCTTACCAAGTACGAGGCTGTCCAGAGAAACATGCAGGTGAGTAACCCACGTCCCGCCAGGCACCTGTGATCTGGATGACCGCTACGTGAAAGAAAGGATTGGAGCGTCCCAATCTACGACTTGTAGAACTCCAGAATGTTGCCGTCTGGGTCAGAGATATACCCAGAGTACGTGTGCCAGGGCATCTTCTGGGGCGATGATCCATTCTGTCGGTAAGCGGTCGGCAGTTTGCTCCAGTATTCATCTACATCGTCAACCGAAAATTGAATAACTGCGCCACCAGATTGAGTGGGACTAGTTTTCGTCGCTTCAGCGAACGTAACCAAGTGAAATACTCCGATCACGCTTTCGTGAAAAGAGACTTCGAAATATCCGTCTTCTGGGGAACTCACTTCGGCATCCGGAAGGGCGCGATAAAAGTCCCATGACTCTTGAAGATCAGTTGTCAAGATAGTGAGGTGATCAAAACGCATCATCGCAGATCCCTTTCTTTTCCGTGAACTCACCGTTTCTCCCACTGTAGACCAAACTCAACGCTGGTTTACGGGATTCACTTCTTGCGGCCAGAGGCTACCCGTTGATTTTGAACTTGATCGAATATCAGTGTTTGTCCACCCTGAGACCACAGCGTCAGCTGCAATTCCGTATTACGGTATCTGGCATGAAGACGATAAACGGGAAGCCGATCAGCGAAGATCAGATTGACGACTGGGTAGCCGAAGCGGAAAAGGGGTACGACGTGGAGATGCTTCGGAAGCGCGGGCGAAAACCACGGGATGAGGAAGCTGCGCAAGTTGTTTCCATCCGCCTCTCCCCTACAGAAATCTCGAGCCTCGATGCGTATGCCGCCTCTCACGGTTGGTCACGTTCGCGTGCTATCCGCGAGGCTCTAAGAAATGCTATTTGAGATCGAGGTCCGCCGAAGTGCTGAAAAGCACGGTATCGCACCAGAAGACTCAATTGTTGCAGCCACCTCAGGCTGCGTTTATAAAGCGCCACTCGACGAGGATCACCCGCAGCGCGAACTTCGGCTCGGATTTGATTCCTCGATGCGGTTGCTGGAGATTGTCGTTCTTCTCTGGGATGACGGCACTGAAGCCATCATCCACTCAATGAAAGCGCGTAAGCAGTATCGAAGTCTGCTTGATTAGCCGCCCGGACACTACACGTTGAACTTGAACTCGACGGTATGTCGTTGCAAAGTTACCCCCTCTCGTTAACACCATCAAAAGGAGTGTTATCCAATGAAAGCGTTCGGCTTCTTAAGCTTCGGGCATTACGCCTTCGGCAGCTAGTGCGGGCCATCTGCGGAAAAGATCGCCAAGACTCGTCTGGAGATCACCCAGGCTGCGGACGAAATCGGCGTGAACAACGCGTCCTTCCGAGTCCACCACTTCGCACTGCAGGCCTCCGCCCCGATGCCGCTGCTGTGTGCTATCGCGGCCACCACCAAAATCATCGAGGTGGGCACCGGCGGCATCGACATGCGCTAGCGCATATCGGGGTTGTAGCGTTTGAGTCATTGACTCCCGCCGTCTACAAGTACCTACACACTTGATCGGTGCTGCACGTTTCAGGATCCGGGTGCGCGGCGTCCTGGCTAAGGTCCGCGATAGTGTCGCGCAGCACGGAGAGCTGCGCGATCTGCTGCTCGATCTCAGCGAGGCGCACGTCAAGCAGGTCGCGCACGTGCTCGCAGGGCGCATGGCCGCCGTCGCGGATGTCGAGGATCTGGCGGATCTGGGCGAGGGTGAGGCCCGCGGCCTGGCCGCGGTGGATGAAGTCGATCCGAGCGACCGTCTCGGGCGCGTAGTCGCGGTATCCGGACGGCGTGCGCTCGGTCGGGGGCAGAAGGCCCTGTTCCTCGTAGAAGCGAAGGGTCTTCGCGGTAGTGCCCGCCCTCTCGGCGAGTTCTCCGATCCACATTGCTGTCTCCCTCCGTGGCCGCGCTTGACCTTCCCCTGCACTGGAAGGTCCAGTATGGCTGAGACAGAGCAGAAAGCCAAGAGTTGACAGGAGTAGCGATGCCTACGAAGTACGATCTCGCCATCATCGGATCGGGAGGCGGCGCGTTCGCCGCTGCGATCCGCGCCAGCACGCTCGGGAAGTCGGTGGTGATGATCGAGCGCGGGACGCTCGGCGGCACCTGCGTGAACACGGGCTGCGTCCCGTCGAAGGCGCTCATTGCCGCGGCCGGCGCGCGGCACGTCGCGGTCGACGCCGCAACCCGGTTCCCCGGGATCGCGACGACGGCGGATCCCGTCGACATGCCCGCGCTGATCGCTGGGAAGCAAGCGTTGGTGGAGTCGCTGCGCGGCGAGAAGTACGCCGACGTCGCCGACTCCTACGGCTGGCAGGTCCTCCGCGGCGACGCCTCGTTCGTGGGCACCCCTGATGCGCCGGTTCTCGATGTTGCCGGATCCGACGGAAGCGTCGAGACCATCGAGGCCCACCACTACCTGGTCGCGACTGGTTCTCGCCCGTGGGCACCGCCGATCGACGGCCTGAAGGAGACCGGATACCTGACCTCGACCACGGCGATGGAGCTGACGGAGGTTCCCGAGTCGCTGCTGGTGCTCGGCGGCGGCTACGTCGCCCTGGAGCAGGCGCAGCTGTTCGCCCGCCTCGGCTCGCAGGTCACGCTGCTCGTGCGGTCCCGGCTCGCGTCGAAGGAGGAGCCGGAGGTGTCGAAGGCGCTCCAGGAGGTGTTCGCCGACGAGGGCATCCGCGTCGTCAGCCGCGCAGTGCCCACCCGGGTCTCCCGCGGCACGGGAGGCGAGGCCGTCGTGACCGCCGCCTTGTCCGGCGGCTCGCAGGAGTTCCGCGCCGACCAGGTCCTGGTCGCCCTCGGACGCCGTCCCGTCACCGATGGCCTGAACCTCGATGCGGTCGGGGTGAATACCGGAGACTCCGGCGAGGTGGTCGTCTCCGACCGGCTGCAGTCCTCGAACCCGCGGGTCTGGGCCGCGGGCGACGTGACCGGGCACCCCGAGTTCGTCTACGTCGCCGCCCACCACGGCACCCTCGTCGCCGAGAACGCGTTCGCCGACGCCGACCGGTCCGTCGACTACGCCCGCCTGCCGCGGGTGACGTTCACCGGGCCCGCGATCGGCGCGGTCGGGATGACCGAGAAGGACGTCCTCGCCGCGGGGATCCGCTGCGACTGCCGCGTCCTGCCCCTGCACCACGTGCCCCGCGCCTTGGTGAACCGCGACACTCGCGGGTTCATCAAGATCGTCGTGAACGCCGAGACGAACGAGATCCTCGGCCTGACCGCCGTCGCCAAGGACGCCGGGGAGCTCGCCGCCGCAGGCGTCCACGTGCTCGGCAGGACCGTCGCCGAGGTCGCCAACGCCTGGGCCCCCTACCTGACCATGGCCGAGGGCATCCGGATCGCCGCGAAGGCCTTCACCACCGACCCGTCGCTGCTGTCGTGCTGCGCATGAACGGCAACACAGGCAATCGGGGAGATCTCATCCTGAAGCAGACGATGAGCGCCGATCAGGACCGCGACGAATGGCACGCCGGTCCCGTCGTCGCTGCAGTGACCGGGCTGCTCTTGCTGGCATGCTGCGCGCTTCCGTCGCTGCTCTGCTGCGGCCTGCCGTTCATCGCGGCGGGCGGAGCACTTGCAGGCGTCGGTGGGCTCCTCGGTAATCCCTGGATCATCGGTGCCGGGACCGCCGTCGTGATGGCCGTCATGGCGGGGATGCTCGTCAGGCTACGGCGGCGGCACCGGCGCCGCAGGTCCGGCTGCTGCGAAAATCCTTCGACCGCTGATCGGAACCGGTAGTTCGAGGGATCCAGCGATCACTGCCACCGACGGAGGCCGCTGAAATCGAAGCCCGACGGGAGAAGGAGGAGCAAAAAGCGTTCGAATCAACCGGTGACGAGGATAATACTGAGGCTGGATCCCGGCCGTCGCGACGCGGTCTCCGCTTCCGCCGAGACGAGAAAGGGTTGTGGGCACCTAGGCTGGGCGGCATGAACGACCTGACCATAGCGCCCGGCCCGGGGATCCCCGACGGTGCGGTCATCGCCGCCGATCTCGCGGAGCGTTTCGCGAAATCGTCGACTCCAGGCGGCCAGGGCGTCGACACGACGGACGGCAAAGTCCAGCTTTCCATCGATGTCGCCGAATGCGCATCGCTTACCGACGCCCAGCGTCACCGTATCTCGCGCAACCTCGAGCACCGCCTAGACGGCTCCGTCTTTACCGTGACTGCGTCGACTCAGCGGTCTGTGTTTCGCTCCTGGTCCTCTCGCTTGCACCTGCGACACAGCCTCGTGTCCCCGGGCCGTAGCGTTCGGGGGGAGCACAATAGCCCCAGTCCTCATCACGTCCCGGGATCAAAGAGTTCATCGCAGAGGTTAAGCACTACACGTTGAACTTGAACTCCACGGAGTGTCGTCGATAAATAACTATTCGATGCGCAAAGTACAACGAAATACCGCTAGAAACAGACAACATATGGGGGTGCACAGAAACACATATAGGTTCTGCGGAAAACCTATAGGGTGCGTCGCTAAAAACCGCTGTGCGCGAAAAACATAAAGGGTTTACGGACCCGGTCCCAGACCCCTCAATACTCTGAGCCGGAAGAATGGAAAGTGGAAGGTTGATGTATCCCCACTATTTATTTTTTCCGTTTTTCGGAGTACATCGGGAGCTACAACTGCGGACCAGCTCTGTGTGAACTAGATGAGAAGGCGCAGCAGCGAATCATCGACGCTGGACAGTTGGTGCTGCGGGCACGCGAGCGGCACCCCCAGCGGTCACTCGCGGAGCACTACAACCCGTTATCGATGGACCCAATTCTGCTCAAGGCCCACAACAACTTGGACCGGGAAGTCGATAAGGCTTTCGATGTGGCACGCAAACTCACCAACGAGCGCCAGCGCCAGGAGCTACTGTTCGCCAGCTACGGGGAGTTGGCGAGGGGCTATGTCTCCTCGCTTTCATCAAAATCGAAACCACCAGCAGGGTCGTTCCCCGTGCGGGTGATTTTGATCGGTCCCGCTGCTGGGTGTAGAACCCTGTCGCTGGCAACGCCGGGAACTATGACTGTGCCCGACGAGAACACGTCACTGCCATAACGCGGCTCACGGTAGACGAACATGGGTCGTTCACTACTACTGGTGGATTTCGGTTTTGGTGGTGGGGGGATTACCGCCGCCGGCCTCGATTTTTCCGTTGAGGAGGGCGTTGACTACTTCCCGATTGTGAAATGGGCCGATGGCGCGGTGAAGAGGAACCAGTCACCTGGAAGAGATCGATCCAGTCGCTGGTGTGCAATCTGGGAGGTAGGGTTGCGGGGTCGATTCCTCGCGAGCGCAACCATGATTGTGTCTCTGAACGTGATGAAAACAACCCTGCCCTTCGGAGAATTTCCCCTATCCCGCGTCCCCGGGCGGTGAAAACGGTGTGCACCATCCCCTGAAAGGCTTTGCGTTGCTCTATCGGGATCTTCGGGTCACCCACCCGGCGGATCACTAAGATCCCCCCGTCAACGTTTGGCTGTGGCCGGAAAGCAGTCCTTGGTACCCGAGAACCCAGGTGAAATGTGAACCATGGGGACCACTGAGCCGTCATCATCGTGCTTGCGCCTACCCCGGCCCGGCGGCGAGCGACTTCCCACTGCATGAGGAGTACAGCGTCAGTCCATGCTGGCGCATGCAGCAACTTTCGAAGAATGGCAGTGGTGAGGTGAAAGGGAATGTTTCCCACAATGACGCAGGGAGTGGCGGGTAACCGGAAGTTGAGGAAATCATCATGGACCACTTCGACCGACGCCGAGGCGGTCTTTTTTGTGAGTTTGGCAGCTAGTTTTGCGTCCACTTCAACTGCCGTTATCGCCCTCCCCAAGTGGGCCATCGGGTGAGTGAGGGCACCGCTTCCTGGCCCGATCTCAATGATGGGGCCGGAGGTTTGTTTCACAAGGTCGATGATGGAGTTGATGATCTTGTGGTTGGTGAGAAAATTTTGGCCATGCTCGTGACGGCCGTGTCCGTATGCAGACATCGGGTGTGCTCCTTGGATTTGAAAGGGAGCCGGGCATGGCAAATGGCCGCCCGGCTAAAGGACCGGAGCGGTTTCTAACCTGCGGGAGGGAGAAAACCGCCTTAGCGGCTGGTGAGCGGCCGCATGAAAACGGAACCTGAAATCAACATGGGCCTATCGTATCCAATTAATTTCGCAGGGTCCAATACGGTGAGAAAGAAGACAACCGCACCGCAACAGTGCAAGACCTCTCTGGATTGGAATTTAATTGAACATGGGTTTGGGGTACGACGCGCCCTACTCGGAGTGGCACGGACACTACGGCTGCGCGCCCACACACAACAGTAAAGAGCTCGGCAATGCACAGACACGTAACGAGAGCGCCACAAATGTATGTACGTTTAAGTTACAGCATCGACACTGACGCTCCACATGGAGGGACGGCCGCAGCCCTGCAGCAAGCACACGGCAGGGTGTCTGCTTCGGGCGACGTGAAATTACGCAGAAAAATACGAAACACATCACCGCAGGTCACGGTAGGTATTTGCGGGTCATTTCGTAATCTCGTAAACGAAACGAACAAAACTACGAAACACAAAAACATACGTTGAGCAGCGTAAATGGTTTTCGTTTCGTAATTTTTCCACTTTTTGAAGAAAATCTAAATAAGAAGAGACACCTTGATTGCGATTGTGTCCCGTGCCACATAGCTGCAACCCCTGCAGCGTGCCCT
>NZ_KV787944.1:0-30870 GCF_001807155.1 Corynebacterium sp. HMSC05C01
GTGGTGGACCCACGCTGCGAACCGCTCGCGGCTCTCGGTGAGCTTCTCCACTGTTTCGTCCAGGTCGAACCGTGCGACCGGGCCGAGGCGGACGGTGTCGACGCCCTCGTCGTCGACGAAGAACGCGAGGATCAGCGAGTTGTTCGGGTAGAAGCCGAGGATGCCGGGGAGGTTCGCGAGGATCTCGCCGTGGGATGCAAGCGTGTGAGAATGGGTGGACATGGCAGTGCTCCTTTGCACGAATACGGGGTGTATGTGGTCAATCCCGTATTCGGCCCGGCTCTGCCGGTCGCAGGCGTATCCCAGCAGTGCAGCACTCATGTGTGCCGAGCGTCGCTAGCGCAGCCTGATGCCTTCTCGCCGGGTGCGAGCGCTAGCGACGCAGCCTGTGCTTAAGCGTCGGCTTCGATGCGCTTGAGAGCGCGATAGATCGTCGGCCGCGAGACGTTAAAGGTGCGCGCTACAGCGCTGACGGACTTGCCGCCGTCGATAAGCTCCTTGGCCATCTGCGCCTGCTCAGCGCTGAGCTTCGGCTTGGGGCCGGCGACCCTGCCCTGTGCGCGGGCGTGCGCCACGCCCTCACGGGTGCGCTGGACAAGCAGGTCACGCTCCCACTCGGCAAGACTTGCCATGACGTTGATAACCACCTTGTCGGTGGGCTTCGACGTGTCCAGCGCTGGCTCCAACACCTTGACGTTGATGTCACGCTCGGCGAGGTCAGCGATGGTGTTCACGGTGCCCGCGAGGCTGCGGCCGAGCCTGTCCAAGCGCGTGACAACGAGCGTGTCGTCGGGGCGCATGTACGCCAGCGCGTCATCAAGACCAGGCCGTTGCCAGTTGGTGCCGGAGATGGTGTCTGAGTAGATGTGGTCCGGGTCGCAGCCAGAGCCTGAACGCTCAGATGACTTCGAGCCTGACTTCTAGCCTGGAACCGCTGGTAGAAGTAGCTGTATCTGAGGCAATGTCGAAAGAGCCTAAGAGCCTGCACGAGGCAGCAGAAGCCTCTAAGAAGGCTCACAGCGCTCTGCTCCAGGAGAAGGAGTCCAACGAAAAGCTGCTGGAGGAGATACGCGCAGAACGCAAGCAGTATAACGACGATATGGAAAAGTCGAACACGAACTTTATTAAGGCCTGCATGTCTGCCTCGTGGATTGCAGCCAGTGTTCTCTTCGTTGCTATCGCACTCGTTGCTGTCGGAGCCTTGGGGAACGGGCTGCTAAGTATGCTCGGCATACCCGACGGCGTGTCTGCCTTGTGGGGTCACGTCCAGGAGGCCAACGGCATCGGCCCAACACTGGGCTGGTTGGCGTTAACACTTATCGTCATAGGGGTTCTTATAGCGCTTATGACCTGGATGTTGTCCCAGGCTGCGCCGGGTATTGCTCACTTAGTCGAGGAATACCGTCGCAATCACCCGAGGAAAGAAACGAACCACTAACTAGAACACGTGCACCGTAAAAAGTAAAAATCCCCACAACACAGCGTAGCGGTTAACCGCTACGCTTCTTTTATGCTCTTCCTATGCCCCAACTTTGCAACAGCACCAATAAACTGGCGCCCCGGTTATAAGTTGGGGCGCCAAGTCGATGTGCTCGAGTCGGGGGATGTTAGTGGCCGGTGCCAAGCCGGCCAGACAGGCGGTTCAGCCGGTCCTGACTGGGACCGTCGAGCCCGATAATGGACACGGTTTTGCCTCTGTCCTGGAACTTCTGCGTAATCGCGTCAAAGGTCGCGACCGTGGAGGCATCCCAGATCTCCGCCTCAGTGAGATCAATAGTGATATGACGGGCAGAATCGGTGTAATCAAAGCGATAAACCAGGTCATTGCTTGATGCCCAAAACAACTGGCCATGCACCCGGTAGGTACGAGTATCAATCTCGCCATCGCCGTCGCCGTCGATCTCGGAGACCTTTTCAATGGAAGCGATATGTGCCATCCGACGGGCGAACATGATCATCGCGGTGACCACACCCAACACCACACCAATGGCCAGGTTGCTGGTGGCTAGGGTGGCAATAATCGTCACGGCCATAACAATGGTCTCAGAGACCGGCATGAGTTTAAGGGTGCGTGGATGCACCGAGTGCCAGTCGATGGTGCCGACCGAGACCATGATCATGATTGCCACCAGCGCAGCCATCGGGATCATGCCAACGATGTCGCCCAGTGCCAGGACCAGGACCAGCAGGAACACACCGGCTAACAGGGTGGATAGGCGGGTACGTGCCCCGGATTCGCGGACGTTGATCATGGTTTGACCGATCATCGCGCAGCCACCCATGCCGCCGAAGAAACCGGAGGCAATATTAGCCACCCCCTGTCCCCAGGATTCACGAGTTTTATCGGAATGAGTGTCGGTGATGTCATCGACGAGCTTGGCGGTCATCAACGATTCCATGAGACCGACCACGGCCATGGCCAGGGCATAAGGCGCGATGATCTGCAGGGTCTCCAACGTCCACGGCACGTTCGGAATAAACAGGGACGGTAAGGTCTCCGGCATCTTGCCCATGTCCGAGACCGTCGGGACAGTCAAACCGGCGGCAATGACCAAACCGGTGAGCACGATAATCGTGACCAGCGGGGCGGGGATCACACTGGTGAGCTTGGGGAAGAAAATCATGATCACCACACCCAAGCCGACGAGTGGGTAGACTATCCAAGGCACATCAATGAGGTGTTCGAGTTGGGCGGTGAAAATCATAATGCCCAGTGCATTGACGAAACCCAGCATCACCGATCGGGGGATAAAACGCTGAAGTTTCGCCACACCGAGGGCGCCGAGCACGATTTGTAGGACACCGCCCAACAGGACGGTGGCGATGAAATAATCCATCCCGTAACCACGCGCCACAGGAGCAATGACTAGGGCAATAGCCCCGGTGGCGCCGGTGATCATTGCCGGGCGGCCACCGGTAAAGGCGATCGCAATGGCCATGACTACCGAGGAAAACAGACCCATGGCTGGGTCAACACCGGCAAGGATGGAAAAGGCAATGGCCTCAGGGATCAGCGCCAGGGATACCGCCAGTCCGGCCAGAATCTCTATACGGATACGGGCGGGGGAAGAAAATGCGTAACGGAAGGATGCGATGATCCCGGTAGGGGCATCAGCGCCGTCTGGACTCAGGAGGGGGCGGGGGGCCGCCGTGCTAGTTTCAGTCATAGATGTCCAATCTTTGAGGGGATAGGTAACTGGGCGAACGCCCGAAAGGAATCCAACCCTCTAGTAACTTTAGGTTTGGTGATGGTGGTCATGGTAGCGGGAGTTTTACTCAACCGCCAACCCAGGCACAGGAACCCGTGGGCAACATCACCGTGAAGGAGAACAGGCAATGCAAAACAGTAATTTCAAGATCGGCGAGGTCGTTGACCAGACGGGGTTGTCGATTCCCACCTTGCGTTATTATGACAACGTCGGCCTGATTACCCCATCGGGGCGTAGCCCTGGTGGGTTCAGGCTTTATAGTGAGGCTGATGTACGTCGTGTTTTGCTGGTGCGACGGATGAAACCGCTGGGGTTTACTCTGGATCAGATGCGGGAATTCCTGGAAGCTGCGGAGATTCTTCATAGTTCAGATGGCGGGCAGGACAGTGATACCGCACAGCAGGCACGGAGTAATGCCAAGGCCACCCTTGCCGACATTCGTGAGGAGACGCGCACCCGCTACGAAAAGCTACGCAAGCAAATTGCCTACGCTGAGGAATTCCTCGATCTGGTCAACACCCTGGTACCCTAAACTGCCCCCATCCTTCGCAGGGAGAAAAAGACCATCGTATTGAATGCGCTCTGTCGAATCGCGTTCCAGATGAAGTGGACGAACGCCCGCGGCCTCTCCGGAGTGGATGGCGATAGTACAGAGGACTTCTGAAATCCGTGCAGACGACTCCTCAAAACGACACAGTCATCCAAGGTCACAAAATCGAAAATTGTCACTTAACCCCATCACTTCCAAACCGGCTTAAGTGACAAAATGCCATCGCTAAAGTCCCGATTTGAGTCCCAGGACGTGCGCCTTAAGAGAAATAACTAAAGCCCCTACCAGTGTTTCTCCTGGTAGGGGCTTGGAAGTTGGTAGCGGGGGCAGGATTCGAACCTACGACCTCTGGGGTAACAAGAGCCGTGTCATACTTCCTGCGAACGCCACGGTTGAGCAGTGTCGCCCCCGATACACGAAGGCAGATCTCCCCCGAACTGCCGGCTCCCGTGGCGTTCCTTCGTAAGAGCTTTGCGCGCCGCAGCGCATGCGCGCGATTGTTGACGTGTCACACACTGCAACCTAGTTCCACACGATCTGCACCGATTCAGGGTTAAAGGTCTTGGTGCCGCGCACGCCACGGCGCAGGCGCACCTGGCACAGGGTATTGATGACTCGGCGCTGCACGGCAAGCTCTGCGTTGTCGAAGGCATCCACGGGCGAGGCGTAGCCGGTTGTGTCGAGCAGCGCCGATGCGCCAGCAAGACGGGCACGGCGCGTTTCGAGTTTCTCGATCTGCGGCTCATAACGGTTTCGCGCGCGCTTGAGGTCACGGGCCTCGATAAGCTCCTCATCGTAGTCAGCCTGGACGCGGGCGAGCTTTGCGCGAAGCTCAGCGAGTTCGTCGTCGATGGCGTTGACCTCGTCGTCGTCCACAGTCGGCAGCAGGTCCGCCAGGTCGTCACGGCCAAGGCGGGCGCGGATCACGGCGAGCACAAAATCATCGACGCTATGTGTGCGCACTAATCCACAGGCGGCGCAGCGGTAGCGGTCGGCATGTGTGCGCACGGGGTTGCCACACTCGTCGCAGACATACAGACCCGAGCCGAGATGGCGGCGAGTGTTCCGGCGCTCCTTGTTGGTCAGCCGGTCGGGATCGTCGAGCACGTTCTGCACGCGCCACCACAGATCTGGTGTGACGATCGGCTCCCACTGCCCTTTCACCGGCTCGCCGGTATCGGGGTCGCGGACGATATGCGTGACACGGCGGTATTTGTTCTTCACGCCTTTGCGCTTGGCCTTCTTATAAGTGGAGTAACCCGCATACACGGGGTTGCGCAGGATCGAGTGCAACGACGTGTAGGCCCACGGCTGCGCGTCGGGAACCGGCTTTTCTTCCTGGCCTTCAGCGCGGCGTCGAGCGTTGCGCTCTGTGACCACGGTGTACATATGGCGCGGCGTGGTCGGGATATCCGGCAAGCCCGGTTGATCGACCCCAGATAAGGCGCGCGCAATGTCGCGCATGGAGTTGCCCCTCTCGACAGCGCGGAACATACCGAGCACGGCGGCGGCTTCGGATGGAATGATCTCGCCGGTGGAGGTGTAGCCGATAGGGCGCACACCGCCGGAGTACCAGCGGCCCTGCTCGGCGCGTTGCTGTTGCGCACGAGACTGGCGCATGCTCTTTCGCTCGATCTCGCCGCGTGCCACGGCTGCTTTGATGCGCGCGTACATTCTGCCGCCGTCGGTGGCAAGGTCAGCATCACCGTTCGCAGTGACGAGTTTCAGCCCCTGCTCCTCTGCCCTGTCGATCCACTCTTCGAGCTGCCAGGGCTGCCGTGTGAGGCGGTCGAGGTCCCAGCAAATGATCGCGTCGATCTCGCCGCGCTCAAAGGACGCCACCATCGCGTCGTAGTCGGGGCGGTCCACGTCCTTCTTCGACGCGGAGATCGACTGATCGACGTAGGTATGCACGACGTCCCAGCCGCGTTGCTCGGCAAGGGCTTCGCAGTCCTGGCGCTGCCGGTCGATGGCGAGGCCGTCCATGGCAGCATCGAGCGAGATACGGAGGTAAATAGCAGCACGTGTTGTCATGCCGCTAACACTAGCGCGCCTCAGGTTACATTGAAACGAAACTCCACGACGTCGCCGTCGACCATGACGTAGTCCTTGCCTTCTTGGCGGACCTTGCCGTGGGCGCGGGCCTCGGCCATGGAGCCGAGCGCGTCCAGGTCTTCGAAGCCGACGATCTCGGCCTTGATGAAGCCCTTTTCAAAGTCGGAGTGGATCACGCCTGCGGCCTTCGGGGCGGTGTCCCCCTTGTGAATCGTCCAGGCGCGAGCCTCCTTCGGGCCTGCGGTGAGGTAGGTCTGCAGGCCGAGGGTGTCAAAGCCGGCCTTGGCCAGGGTCTTCAAACCTGGTTCGTTTTGGCCGACGGCGGCGAGGAGCTCGGCTGCGTCTTCGTCGTCAAGTTCGAGCAGCTCGGTTTCGGTCTGGGCGTCGAGGAACACAGCCTCGGCAGGGGCGACGAGTTCGCGCAGTTCCTGTTTCTTCGCCTCGTCGGTCAGCACGGCTTCGTCGGAGTTGAAGACGTAGAGGAACGGCTTGGCGGTCATCAGGTGCAGGTGATGCAGCAGCGCCAGGTCGATGTCGCCGGTCTTGGAGGCGGCGAAGAGGGTGCGGCCGTCTTCGAGAATGGCCTGGGCCTTCTTAGCCTCCTCGGCCTGGTCGGCGACGTCCTTGTCCTTGCGGCCTTCCTTCTCCAGGCGTGGCAGGGCCTTTTCGATGGTCTGCAGGTCCGCGAGGATCAGCTCGGTGTTAATCACGTCGATGTCCGAGGACGGGTTGACCTGGCCGTCGACGTGGATGACGTTGTCGTCGGAAAACGCACGCACCACCTGGCAGATCGCGTCCGCCTCACGGATGTTGGCCAAGAAGGCGTTACCCATGCCCTCGCCCTCGGACGCGCCCTTGACGATGCCGGCGATGTCCACGAAGGACACGGTTGCTGGCAGCACGCGCTCCGAGTCGAAGATCTCCGCCAGCCGATCCAGGCGCGGATCCGGCAGCTCCACCAGGCCGATGTTCGGCTCGATGGTGGCGAACGGGTAGTTAGCGGCAAGCACCTCGTTGCGCGTCAGCGCATTAAACAAGGTGGATTTACCGACGTTGGGCAGACCGACAATTCCAAGAGTAAGGCTCACGGCGCTCCATCCTATCCCACGTTGTGGCGCTGGTTGTGAGGGGTTCGTCGCAAAGCAATGTGCAGTGGGGCACAATAGTTCGCGTGACCGCTCCGAATCAGACTGCAGATAAGCGCGACGACCGCGTCGATCGCATCGTGGTGTTTAACGCCTGGGTTTCCTCCGGGGCGAAATTTACGCTGCGACTGCTGGTCATCGCACTGTTTTTCTTCGCAATAGGCAAGCTCATCGGCGCCTTCTGGGTGGGTGTGTTGCCTGCGGTGCTCGCGCTGATTGTGTGCACGGTGCTTGCCCCGGTTGCGAGCTGGCTGCGCAACCATAAGTTCGCCGATGGCCTCGCGGCCATGGTGACCATGTTGCTGTTCTTCGGCGTGCTGGCAGCCCTCGGCATGATCGTTGCCCCAGACATTGTGGGCCAGTCGCGGCTGCTGTACATCCAGGCGCTCGAGGGTGTGCAGCGCCTGCAGTTGTGGGCGCAGGGTCCACCGCTGAACCTTAACCCGGAGAACCTGAACGAGGGTGTCGACGAGATCACGCGGTGGGTTCAAAACCAGGCCGGTGCCATCGCCGGCGGAGTGTTTTCCGGCATCAACACCGCCGCGGGGCTGTCGGTAACGCTGATGGTGCTGATCGTGCTGACCTTCTTCTTCCTGAAGGACGGCCACCGCTTCCTGCCGTGGCTGCGCGGCGCGACGGGCGGACGCACGGGACTCCACTTCACGGAACTGTTGACCCGCGCTTGGAACACCCTGTCGGGCTTCATCAGGGCGCAGGCGGTGTGTTCCCTCATCGATGCGCTGGTGATCGGCATCGGCATTGCCATCGTCGGCGTTCCCATGGCGTTCACGCTTGCGATTATTACGTTCGTTGCAGGCTTCATCCCGATCGTCGGTGCGGTGGTCGCGGGCGCGCTGGCGGTCCTGATCGCACTGGTCACGCTCGGGTTCACCAAAGCCCTGATCGTGCTCGGCATCGTCCTGGCCACCCAGCAGCTTGAGGGCAATGTGCTCTCTCCCCTGCTGCAGTCCAAGGCGATGAACTTGCACCCGGTGATCGTGCTGATCTCCGTGACCGTCGGCGGTGGCCTCTTCGGCCTCATGGGCGGTTTCCTCGCGGTGCCGACAGCTGCGATGATCGCTGTGGTGTACCGCTACGTGTTGGATATCCTGCGCATCAACGCCGGCGAGGTCAGTGCCGAGGACCTCACTTTTGCCACCGAAGAGGGCAAGCTCATCGCGGAAATCGACGAGGCAGAGTCGGTGCACAAGCGCGAGGCGTGGCGCGGCGAGCGCGACTGGGTCAACGCTCCGCAGACCCCCGAAGAGGACGTGCAAGAAGGTGATGAGGACAAGGAGTCGCCCCACTTCGCGTCGAACAGCTTGAAGAAGTTGCGCGAGGTAGGCAATCGCACCATCTTGCGCCGCAGGGAGTTCGAACATAAAAGCGAACCCGACGAGTAGTGTGTCGTGCCGGGGTGGTTAGATCTCCGGCATGCAAACCTCCACGGTCTTTCTCATCCTTGCAACGGGTCTCCTCGCCGGGTTTATCGTCGGGGTGTTCACCGGCGTGGCGTGGTTTCGTCGTTCTGCCCCACAGCCAGCTCCGCCGCAGGATCTACGCCCCGTCGCTCGCGCGTTGAAGGACATGCGTGAGCAGCTTGATGCGATGGATAAGCAGCAGGCGGTGGCGTCGTCGGCAATCGCAGGGCAGGTGCAGGCGATCGGGCGCACCTCCGCGCGCCTCGGTGACCGCACCGATCAACTCATCACTGCGCTGCGCTCCCCGCAGACGCGCGGGCGTTGGGGCGAGATGCAGCTGGAGCGCGTCGTGGAGCTCGGAGGCATGCTCGAACATGTCGACTTTGATACGCAGGCGCACATGCGTATCGACGACACCCGGGTCCGCCCCGACATGATCATCCGCCTCACCCAGGGCCGAAACATCGTGGTGGACGCGAAAGTTCCGTTCGGCTCTTACCTCGACGCGCTGAACACAGACGATCCTGAGGAACACGAGGCCCACCTGCGCCGCCATGCGCATTTGCTGCGTTCGCATGTGGATACGTTGTCAAACAAGACCTACATCAACGCGTTTCAGCCGACCCCGGAGTTCGTCGTGTTGTTTGTGCCAGCTGACCCGTTTTTGGATGCCGCGCTCGGGCTCGATCCGGAACTGCTTGACTATGCGTTTTCGCGCGACGTGGTCATCGCCACCCCGACCACACTGTTTGCGCTGCTACGCACAGTGGCGCTGGGGTGGCGGCAGGAAGCTATCAACGCGTCCGCGAAGGAGGTGCAGCGCCTCGGTGCGGAACTGCATCAGCGTTTATCGACGATGGCCCGCCACTACAACAAAGTCGGCGCCTCATTGGAGAAGGCAGTTGAGGCATACAACGCCACGTTGGCGTCGATGGATTCCCGCGTAATGGTGACGGCCCGCAAGCTTGAGGAGGCCAACGTTCCCGTACGGCGGGAGCAGGCGCCCGAGCTGAATCCGGTTTCAACGCGTGCCCGGCACATGGCGGAGGACAATGACAGGTAAGCTGCGTCAGCGTGTCACATCTTTCGAGCCGGAGCCATTCCCCTACGTCCGCCACCTTTGTTGGGTTGCCGACGGGGTCTGGCCTCGGCATCGTGTTCGCCGCCCTGTTCACCGGCGTGCTGCTGTCGCTGTCCGCAGGTGTAATTTCGTGGCCGTTTCTTGCGCTGTATGCCCTCGCGGTCATCGTGGTGACCACGTTGGTGAACCCGAAGGGGCTTTCCCTGACGGTGACGAGCGCACCATTAATGTTTGTCGCCGCGCTGGTGGCTACGGGGTATGTCATGTCGCGCGAGAGCCTGTCGGCTGGCGGCGCGAGCGCTAAGACTGCACTGCTCGGTATCGCGTACCCGGTGGCGGAGTACTTCCCGGTGCTGTTTTTCACCACCGCGGGCTCGCTGCTTATCGCTGCGGTGCGGCTGCGACTGATCCGTCGGCAAAACGATGCGATTCGCCGACGCGAAACCGCCCAGCGGACCTCGCAGAACCGCAGCAACCGTCGCACAAATTCTCAAGGGCGGAGGGCTCGCGAGCAGGCTCGGTCGGTTCCTGTGCAGGAGTTGTTGGAGCGGGCGAAGTCGGAGGGGGCGCGTCGTCGCAAGGCAAATGCGAGTGGCTCGCGTAGATCCGGAGAAACCGGTGGTTCTTCACGTGCGGTTCACCGCCTCGGCGAGGACTTGTACAAAGGCTAAAGGCCTTGTCCCGATGTCAACGGGGCAAGGCCTTTGGTCGTTCTCGGCGGGGTTTATGCCTCGAGCGGTGCCTCGCGGCGCGGCAGGCGCAGTTCGCGCGGCAGCGAGAAGGTGATGGTCTCCACGGTGGTGGTGATCTCTTCCACGTCGCCGTAGCCCTTCTCCCCCAGATAGTCGAGCAGTTCGCGCACGAGGATGTCCGGCACCGAGGCGCCAGAGGTCACGCCAACGGTGTTGACACCCTCGAACCAGGCATCGTCGACTTGGTGGGCGTAATCGACCAGGTGGGACTCCTGCGCGCCGGCCTCGAGCGCGACCTCGACGAGGCGCTTCGAGTTGGACGAGTTCTGGGAGCCGACCACGATGACCAGGTCACTTTGCGGCGCGATCTTCTTCACCGCGGCCTGGCGGTTTTGGGTGGCGTAACAAATGTCGTCGCTCGGCGGGTTCTCCAAGTTCGGGTAACGCTCGTGCAGTTTGTTGACGATCTCCATGGTCTCGTCGACAGACAGCGTCGTCTGGGACAGCCACACCAGCTTCTGCCCCTCCGGGAAGTCCGGCAGGCGGTCGACGCCGTCGACGCCGTCGACGAGGTGGGTGATGTCCGGAGCCTCACCTGCGGTGCCTTCGACCTCTTCGTGGCCTTCGTGGCCGACGAGCAGGATGTGGTAGCCGTCGCGGGCGAAGCGCTTCGCCTCGTTGTGCACCTTAGTCACCAGCGGGCAGGATGCATCGAGGGTGTGCAAGCTGCGCTCCTTGGCGGATTCGCGCACTGCGGGCGACACACCGTGGGCGGAGAACACGAGGTGGGATCCTTCGGGGACCTCGTCGGTTTCGTCGACAAAGATCACGCCGCGGTCCTGCAGCGTCTCCACCACGTACTTGTTGTGCACGATCTCCTTGCGCACGTAGACGGGGGCGCCGTACTTCTCCAGCGCCTTTTCTACGGTCTCCACGGCGCGATCCACGCCTGCACAGTATCCGCGTGGGGACGCGAGTAGCACTTTCTTACCCTGATCAGTCATGGAACCAACCCTAACGAATCTACGTCAAAAACAGTAGGCGGGTAATTCGTGCCCGCCGGGTACTGTTTACCTGGCAGAAGTACTGGGGAGAAAGGAGCATCGCGTGACAGAAACACAAGGTGTGCAAGGTGCGCAGAGTGCGCCGCCGAAGAGCACGCCGGAAACGCCGTGGTCTGTGGCCAAGCTCAATAACTCCGTGAAGAGTTGGATCGACCGGCTGGGTTGGTTGTGGATTGAGGGTCAGCTCACGCAGATTAATACGAAGCCGTCGTGGCGGCTGTCGTATATGACGTTGCGGGATACGCAGGAGCAGGTGTCGGTGCAGTTGACGGCGGAGACGTCGCTGCTCACCGGCATGGCTGTGCCGTTGAAGGACGGCGACCGCGTGGTGGCGTATGGCAAGCCGACGTTTTATCAGGGCCGCGGCTCGTTTTCGATGAAGGTGGCGGAGATCCGCCACGTTGGCGCAGGCGAGCTGTTGGCGCGCATTGAGGCGTTGCGTAAACAGTTGGCGGCCGAGGGCCTGTTTGATCCGGCGCGGAAGCGCCCGCTGCCCTACCTTCCGAAAAAGGTTGGTCTAATCACGGGGCGTGGTTCGGCTGCTGAGCGTGACGTGGTCACGGTGGCGCAGGGACGTTGGCCACAGGTGAACTTCGAGATCATCAACACGCCGGTACAGGGGCCGACGACCGTGCCTGCGGTGATCGAGGCACTGCAGGTGCTGGATCGCGATCCGGACGTGGAGGTGATCATCATCGCCCGCGGCGGCGGTTCGGTTGAGGACTTGTTGCCGTTTTCGGAGGAGGCCCTGCAACGCGCGGTGGCGGCCGCTGGCACACCTGTCATTTCGGCGATTGGCCACGAGCCGGATAACCCGGTGCTGGACAATGTGGCTGATGTTCGCGCCGCCACCCCGACCGATGCTGCGAAGCGTGCCGTGCCGGATGTTGTGCAGGAGCGTGCGCTTATCGACGAAGCACGTGCCCGCATGTCCGCCGCCCTGCGCGGATGGGTGCAGCGGGAGCGAAATGGCCTCGCGTCGATTCGCACCCGTCCTGCCCTAGCGGATCCGATGATGGCGATCACGCGCCGCCGCGAGGAAGTGGAGCGCGCCCAGGCGTTGATCCGCCGCGACATTTCCCATGTGCTGCAGCGTGAGAACCAGCAGGTCTCGGCGTTGCGCGCGCAGGTGTCGGCGCTCGGCCCCTCTGCAACCTTGGCCCGTGGTTACGCCGTGGTGCAGGTGGTTCCGCGCGACCACTCAGGCGCAGAGGTTGTGACCTCTATTGATCAGGCTCAGCCCGGCGCGCAGCTGCGTATCCGTGTCGGCGATGGCTCGATTACCGCCGCTTCGATGTCCACCACTCCCGCTGATTAATGCAACCAGCTGAAGTCAACTAAGAACGTTTAAGGAACACTCATGACAGACAACACGTTTGGATCCGGCCAGGCGAACGACAATGCTTTCCCGGACCCGGAGACGCTGACCTACGAGCAGGCTCGCGATGAGCTTGTGGAGACGGTGAAGATTTTGGAGCTCGGCCAGATGAGTTTGGACGAGTCGTTGAAGTATTGGGAGCGCGGTGAGGCGCTGGCGAAGCGGTGCGAGGTGCTTCTCGACGGCGCTTCGAAGCGCGTCGAAGAAGCCATCAGCACCCGTCAGGTCAGCGGGCAGGCTCCTGAGCAGTAAGTACTAGAAGCTACTGGGGTGTGATCGGAGTAGCCTTCAGCGCTGCGCTGATGAGCTCTTCGAACTCGTCCGTGCTGCCTGCGCCGGTGACGACGAAGCGTGCGTCGCCGGCGTCCACAATCCACAGGTCGCGGACCTCGCGTTCGTCGCTGGTGTAGACCTCGACGTCGGTGTCGTCGATACGCACTGTGCGATCGAGCATGCGGTTGTCGGCGTTGGAGGCCTGGAGCGCCGCATCCTTATCGACGCCAGTCTGGGTGAGTTGCAGGTAGCCACGGTTCGGGGTGACCCACCCGACGACGGGTGCCGAGTTGCCGGCAAGCATGCTGCGGCGCGCCGAGTTGGTGGTCCAGCCTTCTGGCATCTGCGGGTAGCGCACCGGGTAGTTCACCGCACGCGCCTCGAGGTCGAGGAACGCTTCTGCGTCGACCTCCTGCACGGGGCCGGATTCTGGGGCGCCGGGGTTGAAGGAGCACAGCCCGGTCGCGCCGACAGCGACGAGCATGAGCACCACAATGAGCACGGCGTTGATTGCCATGTCTCGGCCGTTTTGGAAGATGCGGGGTTTCTTGTCGTTTGCCACGCGTTTCAGTATGTCATGAGCCACCTGCACCCCAGAACGGGCGGGCTTCTCCCCCGTAAAGGTGGGCGATACCAACACTTCGGCGTGTGGAAGTGCCAGAATAGAGGGGTCGATTTTTGTCCTCTGGAGGAAGGCCCCCGCGATGACTGAACAGTCTGATCTTGTCCCTGACCGCAATCTAGCAATGGAGCTCGTCCGTGTGACGGAGGCGGCAGCGCTCGCCTCCGGCCGTTGGGTGGGTCGCGGACAGAAGAACGAGGGCGACGGCGCCGCCGTGAACGCGATGCGCAAGATGATCAACTCCGTGGAGATGGACGGCGTGATCGTGATCGGCGAAGGCGAGAAGGACGAGGCCCCGATGCTGTTCAACGGCGAGCAGGTTGGCACCGGCCGTGGTGCTGCGGTGGATATCGCCGTTGACCCGGTAGATGGCACCCGCTTGATGGCAGAGGGTCGCCCGAACGCGATTTCTGTTATTGCTGCCGCGGATCGTGGCTCCATGTTCAACCCGCAGGACGCGTTCTACATGAACAAGATTGCTGTCGGCCCGGAGGCGGTCGGCGCGATTGATATCACCGCTTCTGTAGAGGACAACATCAGGTCGGTTGCAAAGGCGAAGGGCGTTCGTCCGGCTGACATCACGGTTGTTGTGTTGGATCGCCCGCGTCACGACAAGCTTGTCGAGGAAATCCGTGCCGCCGGCGCCAAGGTTCGCTTCATCATGGACGGTGACGTGGCTGGTGCGATCGCTGCTGCGCAGCACGACAACGGCATCGACATCGCAATGGGCATCGGCGGCACCCCGGAAGGTGTTGTCACCGCGTGTGCGCTGAAGTGCCTCGGCGGGGAGATCCAGGGCATGCTCGCGCCGCAGTCCGACGAGGAGCGCGAGAAGGTACTCGCCGCTGGCCACGACCTGGATCGTGTCCTGGGTATCAACGACCTGGTCACCTCTGATAACTGCTACTTCGCCGCTACCGGCGTGACCAACGGTGACATGCTGCGTGGCGTGACCTACCGCAAGTCTGGCGCCACCACCCGTTCGCTGGTGATGCGTTCGAAGTCCGGCACCGTGCGCTACGTCGAATCCCAGCACCAGCTGGCCAAGCTGCAGGACTACTCGGTGGTCGATTACTCCGAGCCAACCGAGTAGAACCCTGGCTGCTGCCCTGCGCCTTCTCAGCGAAGAGCGCGGGGCTTTGTCGTTCTAGAACAAGGCTCCAATGACTGCTGCGCTAGCCGCGAAGTTGTTGGCTACGGCACGATGAAACTCGCAGTGATGCCGCCGTGGAACCGTGCGACCAGTGTGAGGCCGATGCCGCAGAAGAATGTGTAGACGATCACGGGTGGCGCGATATGGGCTGCAGCAAAGATGACGGAGGTGAGCAGCACGCTCGCTGCTGCCGGCATGAGCGTGTCAAAGTAGCCCATGAGCACACGGCGGAACACAATCTCTTCAATCACTGGCCCGAGTAGCAGATAACCGGCAAGCAAGATGAGCACCGGCGCCACACTTCCGGCATCTTTGGCTAAGTCATCTGCGGTTGAGCCTCCGCCTGGTTCCATCCCGATCAGCGAGCCGACGATAGCGCTCGACGCAGCCGCCCCGACGATCACTGCCGGAACTTGCCACAGCACATGCCAGCCTCGACTCCCTAGCCGCGTAAACCCCAGCTCGAGTCCGCGACTTTTCATGTAGCGGATAAGCAGCACCAAGGGCACAACGATGGAAATGAGAACCGCGAGGGGCAGCATGCTGATCGCGACGGTGCGGGACACGCTCGCGTGCACCAACAGCAAACCCTGCCCTGCTAAAAGGGCGTACATGGTGGCCATTGCTGCCAACGCCACCAGCGCATCCCTCAATGCGGGGGCCTTTTGTGTCCGGTTTTCAGACATTACAGCTCCCCGTTTTTGTTATCTGGGGCATAATCGATCTTTGGAAAGGCACGAGCGCACTTTAGCGTGCGTGGCGTGCATGGGACAGAAGTAAAGGACAATCATGGCTGATCAGGAATACCGCATCGAACATGACACGATGGGCGAGGTCAAGGTGCCCGTCGACGCTCTCTGGCGCGCCCAGACGCAGCGTGCTGTGGAGAACTTCCCAATCTCCGGCCGCGGCCTTGAGGCCCAGCAGATTCGCGCACTTGGTCTGCTGAAGGCTGCGTGTGCTCAGGTGAACAAGGACCTGGGCAAGCTGGACGCTGAGAAGGCGGACGCGATCATCGCTGCTGCGAAGGAGATTGCGGACGGCAAGCACGACGACCAGTTCCCGATCGATGTGTTCCAGACCGGTTCCGGCACCTCGTCGAACATGAACACCAATGAGGTTATCGCGTCCATCGCGAAGGCGAACGGTGTTGAGGTTCACCCGAACGACCATGTGAACATGGGCCAGTCCTCTAACGACACCTTCCCGACCGCTACTCACGTTGCTGCCACCGAGGCTGCCGCAAACGATCTCATCCCGGCGCTGAAGGTGCTCCAGGAGTCCCTGGAGAAGAAGGCGAAGGAGTGGCACGAGGTTGTGAAGTCGGGCCGCACCCACTTGATGGATGCCACCCCGGTCACCTTGGGTCAGGAGTTCTCCGGCTACGCACGCCAGATCGAGCTGGGTGTCGAGCGCGTCGAGGCGACCCTGCACCGTCTGGGCGAGCTGGCCATTGGCGGCACCGCTGTGGGCACCGGCATCAACACCCCGGCTGAGTTCGGTGGCAGGGTCACGGACGAGCTCAAGAAGCTCACCGGCCTCGATGAGCTCTCTGAGGCAAAGAACCACTTTGAGGCGCAAGCGAACCGCGACAGCCTGGTGGAGTTCTCCGGCGCGATGCGTTCCGTGGCGGTTTCCCTGTACAAGATTGCTAACGATATCCGCTTGATGGGCTCGGGCCCGCTGGCTGGTTTCGCTGAGATCCACCTGCCGGATCTGCAGCCGGGTTCCTCGATCATGCCGGGCAAGGTCAACCCGGTGCTGTGCGAGACCGCTACGCAGGTGTCCGCGCAGGTCATTGGTAATGACGCTGCTGTTGCGTTCGGCGGCACCCAGGGCCAGTTCGAGCTCAACGTGTTCATCCCGATGATGGCACGCAACGTGCTCGAGTCCTCCCGCCTGCTGGCGAACACTTCCCGTCAGTTCGCCACCAGGCTTGTCGACGGCATCGAGCCGAACGTCGAGCACATGCGCGAGCTTGCCGAGTCGTCCCCGTCGATCGTGACCCCGCTGAACTCTGCAATTGGTTACGAGAACGCAGCCAAGATCGCCAAGCATGCGATCAAGGAGGGCATCACCATCCGTCAGGCCACCATCGACCTTGGTTTCGTCGATGGTGAGAAGCTCACCGAGGAGGAGCTGGACAAGCGCCTCGATGTGCTGTCCATGGCCAACACCGACCGAAACTAGGCCGTAGCTCGCACCTAGCTAGAATCTGCCCCCAGCACTTCACTTCAACATGCTGGGGGCTTTTTCATGCCTGATTCTTTCTCCGAGCTGCGCACTGCCGGTGGCCCGAACAAGCCGTGGGTCGTCGGTGGTGTGCTCGCGCTGATTGTCGCCGTGATCGGCGTCGCGCTCGCTGCGGCATATTGGTACGCCAACCCGAAGCCGGAGCCGACCAACGAGGTGCCCGAAACCGTCACGGTGACCGCGCAGCCGCAGTTGCGTGACGACGACTCCACCTCCCCCACCGGCACCTACACCGGCACCCTGAACAGCCTGGAGGACAACGCGAAAGTGAAGGCCTGGCCAGCGGTGGCAACCTTCGGTGGTGGGACCGCGTCGGTGACGTATCCGTTGACCGGATGCACCGCACTGATCGGTGAGGACGGTGCGTCGGTGCCGTTGACGAAGCCGTGTGGGGATGGTTCGGGGCGGTGGGTCGTCGAAAAGCAAGAGCCCGGGATTGTGAAACTGACGTACTTTGAAGGCGAAAAAACGCTGGTAGAAGGGGAACTCTCCGCCGGTTTGCCTTAACATGCACCGGGTGTAATATTGCACCCCGTGCAAAATGAGGGAATTCGGGAACAGAAGCGCCGCGAGACGAAGCAACGCATCCGCAACGAGGCGGCGGCGCTTGTCGACAAGCGTGGCTACGACAACGTCACCGTCGACGACATCTGCCGCGAGGCAGGCATCTCCCGGCGAACCTTCTTCAACTATGTGGAATCTAAGGACGAGGCGATCTTGGGATCGTTTCCGTTCACCCTCGACGAGGACGCGCTGGACGCGATCCGCACGACCCAGAGCGACAACGTGCTGGAGCTTGTCATTCGTTCCATCGTGGTTGAGCCGGGCACGTTTGATGGTCCGGCGGCGAAGTGTCGTCGTCAATTACTGGAGAACAACCCGGGCTTGATGCACGCCGAAGCCGCCCGAAAGCGCGGATTCCTCACCGAAATTGGTCGCGCCCTCCGCGCCCACTTTGAAACCTTCCCGCAGGACCGCAAGCATTCGGGATCGCTGGAGGCGGAAGCACTATTCATCGTCGTGCTATTTCAAGGGGTCGTGACCAGGTACCTCTGGGCACCGCCTGATGAAGGAGACCCAATCGAGCTGCTCATCGAATACGCCAAAGACATCACGAATTACGCAAAGGACATGACATGGTAGACAACCGCGCGGGACGCCACCCACTTCAAGCCACTCCCCCGAACGTCGGCGTCGTGTTCGCCGCCCTGCTGCTGACCATGCTGATGAGTTCGCTGGGCCAGATGATCTTCGCCACGGCCCTGCCGACCATTGTTGGTGACCTCGGCGGCGTGGACCACATGAGCTGGGTCATCTCCTCGTTCTTGGTCACGATGACCATCGCGATGCCCATCAACGGCAAGCTTGGCGACGTATTGGGCCGCAAGTGGCTCTACATCACCGGCATCGGCCTGTTCGTAATCGGCTCCGCCATCGGCGGCTTTGCTAACACCATGGAGCTGCTCATCATCGGCCGCGCCATCCAAGGCCTCGGCGCGGGCGGCATGATGGTGAACTCGCAGTCCATCATCGCGGAAGTCGTTCCTGCTCGCGAGCGCGGCAAGTACATGGGCGTGATGGGCGCAGTATTTGGCGTGTCCTCGGTGCTCGGTCCGGTCCTCGGCGGCTGGTTTACCGACGGCCCCGGCTGGCGTTGGGCGCTCTGGATGAACATCCCGCTCGGCCTGCTCGCCATGACGGTATGCACCAAGGTGCTGAAGCTGCGCCGCGGATCCGCCAAGGGCATGAACTTTGACTACATCGGTACCACGCTGATGATCGTGGCCACCACGTCGCTGATCCTCACCACCACGTGGGGTGGCACGCAGTACGACTGGACCTCCCCGACCATCATCGCCACCAGCGCTATCGCTGTGATCGCTGCCGTGCTGTTCGTGATTGTCGAGCTGCGCGCGACTAACCCGCTGATCCCCATGGGGCTGTTCCGCAACCGCAACATGGTGCTGACCACCCTGGCGGGCACGGTGCTTGGCCTCGGGATGACCAGTGCTCTCGCCTACCTCCCGACGTACTTGCAAATGGTGCACGAACTGACCCCGACCGACGCGGGCCTTATGATGCTGCCGATGGTGCTCGGCATGCTCGGCACCGGCACGGCAGTCGGCTTCATCATCTCTCGCACCGGCCGCTACAAGATGTACCCACTGTCCGGCATGCTCATTACCACCGTGGGACTGTTCCTGTTCTCTCGGCTGAGCGTGGACACGTCGCTGACCGTGCTCGGGATCTACATGTTCATCTTCGGTTTCGGCCTTGGTCTGGTCATGCAGGTTCTTGTGCTCATCGTGCAGAACTCGTTCCCACTCGCCCAAGTGGGCACCGCAACGTCGACGAACAACTTCTTCCGCCAGATCGGCTCCGCTATCGGCGCCTCCCTGTCCGGCTCGTTGTTCATTCACAACATGCGCGAAAAGCTGGAGGAGCGCCTGCCGGAAGCTCTGGCGAAACTCGGCGAAGAAGGTGCTGCGCTAGGCAAGCAATTCGGTGAGGGTGCCGCGAACTCGCTAACCCCGAGCAGCGTGGCGCAACTGCCTCAGCCGGTGAAGGAAGTCGTGCTGTCGAGCTACAACGACGGCCTTACCCCCGTGTTCCTCCTCATGGTGCCGCTGGCCATCATCGCGTTCGTGATCCTCCTGCCGGTCAAGGAAGACCCACTCAAGGAAGATTTGAGCTAACCGGGAAACGAAAACGGCCCGGCCCCTCACATGGGGCCGGGCCGAACGCCGTTACATGGGCGCGGTTTACTTCTCGGTGATCACCGCGGCGAACGGCTCGCCTTCGCCAGCACGGGTCCAGTTGATGGAGCCGCGCTCGAACTCCTGGGTCCAGCCGGACTCGTCCGGGTTAGCAGCCTCCGGAGCCAGCGGGAAGCCCAGCTTCTTATCCACGTTGACGTCGGTCATCCACTCGTTGGCAATCTGACCCCAGGTCGGTGCGCCACCGGTGTTCTCATTCCAGGTGACGTAGTGCTCCTGGTCGTACGTAACGATCCAGCCTTCGTCGACCTGCTCAACCTTCATCGGCTCGCCCCAGGACGGCTCAGCAAACTTATCCATGGCAGCAACGACGCCAGCCGGAACCATTGCGGTGCCGCCGTCAGCAGTTGTAATCTCCTCGGTCGCCTCGGTGCCCTCGCCCGCAGCGCCGGTGGAGTCCGCGGAATCGGTTGCGGAAGCGTCAGCGGTTTCCGTCTTCGCAGCCGCAGTCTCAGTCTCTACGTTCGTCTCAGTAGCGGTGGTCTCCACAACCTCGGTCTCTGCCGCGGTGTCGTCGTCGTTAGAGCACGCAACTAACCCGGTAGCAGCCAGGGCTACAGCAGCGGCGGAAGCAGCGATCTTACGGGAAAACATAATTTGTCATACCTTTCATGTTGATTTAGGTGCGTCGCCCATTATGGGCACCGCGCGAACGTCGAGTCTTCTTCCCACCCGATCGGGGGTGTGATGTGTTGCGCGACGACCTGGGAGTTCTCCCCTTCGTAATACCAACAAAGTCCTGGACAGCGTCACAATCGTCCGATTTCCGCCACACGAGCGCAACCGTCGTGGTATTAACGCCTTCCCCCGGGTCGATCGGCAGCGCCTTAATCTGCTTCTTCGCAAGCGTCTTCAGCAACGGCAACGGCCCGTAGGCGATGCCGACGTTTGCGGCGACAACGGAAAGGGCGGTACGCAGATCGTCGATAAGCGTCTGCTCTGCGTACTCGAAATTCACAATCTCTTCCGCAAGATCCCCGCGATCAACCTCCCCCACCTCCGCATAATCGGAGTCCTTTGGCACTGCCACGCCCCAGGCCTCCTCGTAGAGCCGGACCACGTGGTATTCGTCCGTGACCCGCTCGTCCGGAAGCCTGACCAGCGCCGCGTCCGCATCCTTGCCGACGAGGGGAAACGGATCATCCGACGGCAATGTCGCAGGGTCCTCGCCCGACATTTGGGCATAGCGGCGGAACCACTTGCCGGGTTCAGTACCGGTGACGAACGCGATGGTGAGCATGGCAGGTAATGCTACCGTTTTGGGCATGAGTGAACAGACCCCATCCGGCACCGCAATGAAGCCGATGACCGCGGCGAAAAAACTCGGTATCTACCTTCCCGCCACTCCACAGGAGTTCCAGGACGGCGCCATCACCCACGCCGAACTGCGCGAACTGCAGGAAAACCCGCCCGCCTGGCTGCAAGAACTGCGCCTCAACGGCCCGCACCCCCGTACCGAGGTCGCACGCAAGCTCGGCATCTCGGTGACCGCGCTGAAAGCAGCCGGCGTTGAGCAGTCGATGACCACGGAGCAAATCCGCGCGCTTCTCGACGACCAACCGGACTGGCTACAAAAAGCCCGCGCCGCTCTCGCAGAGCAGCGCGGGCACAATGTCGACACCGCAAGCGCCGCCGACGGCCAGAACGACTAGAGCATCTTCCAGTCTTCGAGGCCCGGGTACAGCGGGTACTTCTCCGCCAGGGCCTCAACGCGGGCGCGCAGCGCCGGGATATCAGCCTTCTCGCCCTGGATCAGGGTCTCGGCGATGATGTCGGACACCTCGCGGAAGTCCTCCTCGCCGAAGCCACGGGTAGCAAGCGCCGACGTGCCGATACGCAGGCCAGAGGTGACCTTTGGCGGGCGCGGGTCGAACGGCACCGCATTGCGGTTGACCGTGATGCCTGCGGCGTGCAGGAGGTCCTCGGCCTGCTGGCCATCCATCGGCGAGTTACGCAGGTCCACCAGCACGAGGTGGACGTCGGTGCCGCCGGAGACAACGTCGATGCCGGCAGCCTTCGCGTCCTCGCTGGTAAGGCGCTCGGCCAGGATCTTCGCACCGTCGATGGTGCGCTGCTGACGGTCCTTGAACTCCTCCATGCCCGCGATCTTGAACGCGGTCGCCTTCGCAGCGATGACGTGCATGAGCGGGCCACCCTGCTGACCAGGGAAGACGGCGGAGTTGATCTTCTTGTTCAGCTCCTCATCGTTGGTCAGGATGAAGCCGGAACGGGGGCCACCCAGCGTCTTATGCACCGTGGAGGACACCACGTGCGCATGCGGGACCGGCGACGGGTGCAGGCCAGCCGCAACCAGGCCGGCGAAGTGGGCCATGTCAACCCACAGGTAGGCGCCGACCTCGTCCGCGATCGAGCGGAACTCAGCGAAGTCCTCGTGGCGCGGGTAGGCGGACCAGCCGGCGATGATCACCTTCGGCTTGACCTCGCGAGCCTGCTCACGCAGCTTGGCCATATCGATGAGGTGGGTGTCCTTCTCTACCTCGTACGCTGCCACGTTGTAGAGACGGCCGGAGAAGTTGATCTTCATGCCGTGGGTCAGGTGGCCGCCGTGAGCCAGGTTCAGGCCCAGGATGGTGTCACCCGGCTCCGCCAACGCCATCAGCACAGCGGCGTTCGCCTGCGCACCGGAGTGCGGCTGCACGTTTGCAAACTTTGCACCGAAGACTTCCTTGGCACGCTCCTGTGCCAGGGTCTCCACAACATCCACGTGCTCGCAGCCACCGTAGTAGCGCTTGCCCGGGTAGCCCTCGGCGTACTTGTTGGTCAGCACAGAACCCTGTGCCTCAAGTACGGCGCGCGGAACGAAGTTTTCAGACGCAATCATTTCGAGGGTGTTGCGCTGGCGCGCTAACTCGTCGACAATCGCGGCGTGAACTTCGGGGTCAAAAGTAGCCAGATCCTGGTAACGGAAATCTTCAGACACGTCCACCGGGTCCTTTCTCGTTCGGTCGTAGTTACCGCTTCGAAGTATATGTAAGCAACCCGGGTGTTATGTCGAATTCCATGCACAGGATCCAAGGTGAAACAATAGGGCCATGCCACGTGTCGATTCTTCGCCTTACCTCGATTTTCACCGCGAGGACTGGCGCAAACGTCGTGCCACCATGCCACAGGTGCTCACCGAAGATGAGCTCACCAAACTCGCAGGCATCGGTGAGAGCCTCGATCTGCAAGAGGTCGAAGACATTTACCTACCGCTGTCGCGCCTGATCCACCTGCAGGTACGAGCGCGCCAGAAACTGACCAAAGCCACCGAAACGTTCATCGGCGGCGATCCGGGGCATGTGCCGTTCATCATCGGGCTTGCAGGCTCGGTCGCAGTAGGCAAATCAACCACCGCGCGTGTGCTGCAGGTGCTACTTCAGCGCTGGGACTCCCACCCCCGCGTCGACCTGATCACCACTGACGGGTTCCTGCACCCCTCCGCAGTGCTCAAGGAGCGCGGTTTGATGGCGCGCAAAGGCTTCCCTGAGTCTTACGACCGCCGCAACCTCATGCGATTTGTCACCGAGGTGAAGTCCGGTCAGCCCCTGGTCAAGGCTCCGATCTACTCCCACGAGGCCTACGACATTCTCCCGGACGAGTACATCGAGGTACGCCAGCCAGACATCTTGATTCTGGAGGGCCTCAACGTATTGCAGACCGGCCCAACGCTGATGGTGTCGGACCTGTTCGACTTCTCCATCTATGTCGACGCCAAGACCTCCGACATCGAGCACTGGTACATCGAGCGCTTCCTCAAACTGCGCGATACCGCCTTCCAGGAGCCCGGCGCACACTTTGCTCACTACGCAGGTCTTGACGACGCGCAGGCGACCTACGCCGCACGCGAAATCTGGCAGTCCATCAACCTGCCAAACCTGGTGGAAAACATTCTGCCCACGCGGGTGCGCGCATCGCTTGTGCTGCGCAAGGATTACGACCACACCGTTCAGCGCGTCCGCATGCGCAAGCTCTAATTCGCCAGGGTTTTATTTGCCAAAGCGGCGGGAGCGCTGCGAATAGTCGCGCAGTGCTCGCAGGAAGTCGATCTTACGAAACGCTGGCCAGTACGTATCCGTGAACCAGATTTCGGAGTACGCGGCCTGCCACAGCAGGAATCCGGAAAGACGCTGCTCACCGGAGGTGCGGATCACCAGATCTGGGTCGGGCTGGCCCTTGGTGTAGAGGTGCTCACCAATCGAGTCGACCGTCACCGCCTCTTTGATTTCGGCGGGGGTTGCGCCGGCGGCTGCGGTGTCGTCGATAAGCGCACGCACCGCGTCCACGATCTCCTGGCGCCCGCCATAGCCCACCGCAATATTCACGGTCAGCCCGGCTTTCTCGGTAGTGGTAGCGGCGCTTTCTCGCATGCGTGCTGCCACATCGTCCGGCAGCAGGTCCAGTTGGCCGACCAAGCGCACGCGGCAGGTGTAATCCTCGGTGGCGAGGTCCTCGATGACTTCGGAGATGATGTCGAAGAGCAGCTCCACCTCCTCCGAGGTGCGCTGAAGGTTCTCGGTGGAAAGCAGGTAGATCGTGAGGACATCGACGTCCATTTCCGCAGACCAGCGAACCAAATCGCCAATCTTCGCGCCGCCGACTCTGTGGCCGTGGGAAATGTCCTTAAACCCCGACTCGCGAGCCCAGCGACGGTTCCCGTCAGCCATCACGGCGATGTGCTTCGGGCGTTTCTTTCCACGCAGCTCACGCTTAAGTCGTGCTTCGTACAGCTGGTACAGCGGGTAGCGCAGTTTGGAGAGGACAGACACAACGTTGATTCTAGCGGGGCTTAAAAGGTGCGCTTCTTACGCTGGTCGGCAACGCCAGCCTTCGCCATGGCCTCGTCGATAGCTTTCTCGTCGAAAGGATCAATGCCATGCACCTCAGCAAATGCTTGACGACGACGGAACCGGGAGAAACGCCGGTGAAACGCATACCCAATCGACAAGACAACGACCGCGAGGCAGACAAGCAGCAGCAGCCCAATCGGCGACGCCTTGCCAAAGTCCGGACCAGCCGGGGTCTCCCCCGGCGACTGCGCCAGGACCAGATCAACGGTTGCGGCGGCGTTGATGAAGTTGGCGAACACTACTCCTCCTCAGCACCGGCATCGATACCGGCAAACAAGTCATCTTCAGGCAAGGTGGTCTCCACCCGGGTACGTGCGAGCTCGAATTCTTCCGTCGGCCACACCTTTTGCTGGTCCGCCACCGGGCTGGCCAAAAACGCCCCTGCCGGATCGATCTGGGTGGCGTGAGCAGTCAGCGCCTGCTCACGTTGTCCAAAGTAGTCGGCGCACTCCACTTGGGTGGTCACGCGGTCAAACACATCCCCCTCGGCTTCCTCCCAGCGCTTGATCATGAGCTCGTAGGGGCTCTTCTCACCGCGTTCGAACAACGCCTCTTGCAGCAGCTTCATGCGCTGGAGGATGAAACCATGCGTGTAGTAGAGCTTCAGCGGTGTCCACGGCTCGCCGGCTTCTGGCGCAAACGAGGCGTCACCCGCCTTCTCCCACGCAATCATCGAAATCGCGTGAACCATGAGATGGTCCGGGTGCGGGTAGCCACCGTTTTCGTCGTAGGTAATGATGACGTGCGGTTTGAACTCGCGGATCTCCTCCACGATCTTCACCGCAACCTCTTCCGGGTCCTGGACCGCAAACGACCCCTCCGGCAGCGGAGGCAGCGGGTCCCCCTCGGGCAGGCCGGAGTCTTCGTAGCCCAGCCAAACGTGTTCCACACCAAGCGCCTCGACGGCACGCGCCATCTCCTCGTGGCGCACGGCCGTCATGTTTTCGAGCACCCCAGGGCGGTCCATCGCAGGGTTCAAAATGTCCCCACGTCGTCCGTCGGTACAGGTCACCACCTTCACACGGTTCCCTTCGGCAGCGTATTTCGCCATGGTCGCCGCACCCTTCGAGGACTCATCGTCCGGGTGAGCGTGGATCGCCATCAGACGCAGACCAGCCACTCGTACTCTCCAACTTTTGTAGGGGTGTTGTTAGAACTTCGGAACATCTTAGTACCATCCCAGTTAAGTCCCTATCCCCCTTGTTATTGCGAGGTTGCATCCGTGTCCACTCCAGTGCGCCGTCCGTCGCAACGCTATAGCTCCGGCAAGAGCGACGGCGTGAGCGGCAAAGTGGTCGCAGTCGCCGCTGTGCTCATCGCCATCGCGTTCATCTTCTTCGGCGCCCGAACGATCATCGACAGGATGGACCGTCCCGTCACCGCTGAATTTATTTCGCAGGAACATATCGACGACTCAACCGGACGCCTTTGGATCGACGTGACCCGCAAGGACCCGTCGGTACCGGCCTATTGCATCGTCACCGCGGTGGATTACTCCCACGCTGAGGTGGGTCGCCGCGAGGTCATCCTTCCCGCCGGCGGGGAGAAGCACCAGCGCATCCCGGTGGACCTGCCGCTGCGTGAACCGCTTGTTTCCGGCCGCATCTACGGCTGTTCCGAAAATCTGCCGTTCTACATGGACCCGGAGAGCAAATTTTACGACGCCCGCTAGCACACGGGCTGCGTACTACCATGTGCTAATCTTTTGCGGTATATCTGCACAGTTTCGCCCGCAGCCTGCGGGCTCGTTTTACGTATGAGGGAAGGGTGTTACCCCTATGGCTGAACCCCAGCAGCAGTACATTACCCCGGAAATGAAGGCCAAGCTGGAGGCCGAACTCCAGCAGCTGATCGATAACCGTCCGGTGATTGCCGCGGAGATCAACGAGCGCCGCGAGGAAGGCGACCTGAAGGAAAACGCTGGTTACGACGCAGCTCGTGAGCAGCAGGATCAGGAAGAGGCTCGCATTAAGCAGATCTCTGAGATCCTCTCCAACTCCACCACCGAGCGCACCGGCATTGTCGAAGGTGTCGCTCACATCGGTTCCGTCGTTCACGTCTACTACAACGGCGACAAGGAGGACCGCGAGACGTTCCTCATCGGTACCCGCGCTGCGTCGACCGACAACGCTGATTTGGAGACCTACTCCGAGCAGTCCCCGCTGGGCGCCGCCGTCGTTGGTGCCGCTGAGGGCGAGACCCGTACCTACACGGCTCCGAATGGTCGCGAGATTTCGGTCACGATCGTCAAGGCTGAGCCGTATGATTCAGTTAAAGCTTCAACGCCTCGTGCAAAGTAGTTTTACCCGTTCTTTTTCGATAGCGAAGGATCATCCTGTGATTGCAACCTCTTCCCGCAAAGCTCTGGTTGGCGTAGCTGCCATCGCTGCTCTCGCCCTCGCCGGCTGCACCCCGCCGAACGAGAACCCGTCTGACAAGAAGATCGACACCGCGACGAGCCAAGACGCTGGCTCCCTCAAGGGTGCTGGTGCTTCCGCCACCGCCGCGACCAATGTTGTCGAGGCCAGCGAGGCGACCGCGACGGAGACCCTCGAGGCCGCCGCGGACGAACTGCCGACCTTCAACAACTGTGGCGAGACCGGCCTCCTGCGCCCGACTCAGCTGACGGTCGACTGCAAGAGCCAGAACGATTTCCTGCAAGACATCGTCTGGGACACTTGGACCGCCGACCTGGCCGAGGGCACCGCAACCCGTGTTGTCCTGGACCCGAATAACCGCGAGGAAGGCGTCAAGGTCGTCCTTGGCGCTCCGCAGGTTGTGAACAACGATCTGCTGTTCACCACCATCTCGGTTGATGGTGCGACCGTGAACCCGGATCGTCTCTAATCGCCTCTCATCGGCGCAAAGAGTAGCGGCCCTGTTCCAATTGGAACAGGGCCGCTTTGCTGTCTGCAGCGTTTCGCGTCGCTGCTTAACGACGCTCAGCGCCGTCTAGCGGTCGTTGGCGAAGTAGGACAGCAGACGCAGGATCTCGGTGTAGAGCCACACGAGCGTCACAGCGAGGCCAAGTGCGACGCCCCACGCTGCGTTCGACGGTGCGCTGGTGCGCACGAGCCTGTCGGCCAAATCGAAGTCCTGCAGGAAGGAAATAGCTGCGAGGACCACGCATACGACGCCGAAGATGATGGACATAGTGCCGCCATCACGCAGTGGGTTCTGGCCGGTGAAAAGAGCGAGCAGCAGGTTGCCCAGCGCCATGATGACAACGCCGAAGATGGCGCCGGTGATCAGGCGGTTCAGTCGCGGCGTGACGCGGATGGCGCCGGTGCGGTAAACCACGAGCATGCCGATGAACACGCCGAGGGTGCCCAGGATGGCCTGGAAAATCATCTGGCCAGCGTCAGCCCCGCCGACGGAGAACCAGCCGGAGATCAGCAGAGAGAATCCGCCTAGGAACAGGCCTTCAAAGGCTGCGTACAGAAGCGTCACCGTGCGGGAGCCGAAGGTGCGCGAGAACGCGTGGACCAGGGTGACCACGAACGCGCCGATGCCGCCAACAAGCGTCAGGATCATCCCCACGCCGGCGTTTCCGGACAGGTAAATGCCGAAGTTAATGGCGGCGAACAGGATGATAACGGCGATGGTGATGCCGGTCTTGGAGACAATGTCATCGACCGTCAGCGGGCGGTCCTGCTGGATTTCGGGCGCGTAGCCGTATCCAGCGGTGTGTTCTTCATTGGTCAGGTTCTTCAGAACCGGGTTGGTACTTCTCACGTCGTCCAACATTCCTTTCGAGTCTTGTTGCGACCACTATTCACAGGTTGTAACGCTTGCACCTTCAAAAAGGTTCCCGAGGCGTAGAATTTGGACACATGGGTGTGTTCGATCGTTGGCGTCGCGGCCCGAGCACGGGCGGCGATCTTGTCCTGGACAGGTTGTCTGCAGCAACTGGTGGCGCGCAGGCCTACACCTTTTCCTATGCAGCGTTGGATGTGCTCGCATTTCTTGTCGACGACCCCCTCCCCCACGTCTTGTACTGCACGTTCGGGTTGTCCCAGGTGGAGTCGTCGCAACGCGTTGCGGGCACACAGACCGAGCTCACGCTCCGCATCCCGATGGACGATGAGGTGTTCCCTCCTGAGTGGCCGGCGCAGCAGCTGGCACGCATGGCTCGCAACGTGGTCCGCAGCGGAGTCGAGATTGAGCCTGGGCATTATTTATCGTCGGCTTCTGGCTCGCTCGCGGGGTTTGTGTTCGTCGCGGATCCACTCCTCGGCTGTGCGGAGGGACCGACCGGGCGAGTGCAGTTCACCTACGCCGCGGGGTTGGTCGGAGATGATCTGGAGCGGATGTTGCGGTGGGATCCGGTGAAGTTCGCGGGCGTGCTCGGCGAGCATGTGCCGCTTGGGTTGACGGATCCTGCACGTGCCCCGCTGTCAAGCGATCCGCAGGTGCGTGTGCTTCTCGACGACGCCTCGCACACCGACGGCTCCTCTATCGGCGCAAACACCGCCAAGTATTTAGATGTCGATGTCGCTGGGCGTGTGGACCTCGACGAACGTGCCGCCGCCGCACTGCTTCGGGCGGCGCGCTACCGATTGCTGTTTGGCAAGTCATATGCCCTCATCCGCAACGACACCTGGCTCATGTTCGACCCCAAAGCAACCGATGTGGAGTTGGCCGAGGATCACATTGTCGTGCCGGGCCGTGCCGACGTAGCGAACGAATTACTCGCTGTATTCGACACTGCGCCGGGCACTTATGCGTTGAGGACCGTGCCGTTGACGTTCCAGGTCATCGACCCGACAACGTAGGACGCTTACTTAAAGACGTTGCCCCACCCGTCACGCTTGTCCAGAAACGCCTGCGCTTCGCGCTTAGCGGCCTCGAGGTCGTGGCTTGCGCCCCAGCCACACTGCTTCTCGTTCGCAGCCGGCACCTCGGTGGCATTGGTGATGTCGGTGAGCGTCTTTTCCACCAGATCAGCGACCTCTGCCTCTGCGACGTCGCCGGAAAGCATCAGGTAGAAACCGGTCTGGCAGCCCATCGGGCCGAAGTCGATCACGTTGTCTGCATGGTTGCGGGCGTGCTCGGCAAACATGTGCTCCAGGGAGTGCACTGCCGGCATCTCAAGGTGCTCGACGTTCGGCTGCTTGAAGCGGATGTCCCACTTCACCAGCGTGTCACCCTGGGGAAGTTCCTTGCGATCCGCGAGGCGAATAAACGGTGCGTCAACCTTGGTGTGGTCGAGGTTGAAGGATTCAACATTCATGCGATCAGTCATGGCCTCGACTGTACTGAACGCGCTGGCCCGTTCCCATCACTGGATTCATCGTTGCGAGTCGTGCTGGTCACGGCTGCCGCATCCCGAATCGGCGAGGCTGCGTAGCTTGCTGCGCGAGTGAGCTTCTTGCTTTCCGACGACACCTCGTCAACGGCTGCTATACCGCCATGTAGCCCGGTTACCGGGCTAGTAATTGTGCCCCCAGTCGGGCTCGAACCGACACTGGGCGGATTTTAAGTCCGCTGCCTCTGCCAATTGGGCTATAGGGGCGCCGAGAAATATGGTACTTCCCCGGCGCCTCAATGCTGAAACCGGCGCACTGTATCTCATGAACCCGGACGGAGTTTCTCTCGTGGCCAGGCAATGGTTGTTTCTTCTGCCCTGCGCTTTTGGCGCGCTCGGACTCTTCCTCGCGCGCCAAGCTGGGGACGGCACCGCAGGTTTCTATTGGGCCACCGCGTTTACCGCCGTCGTGTACCTGGCCGCCTGGTGGGTGTGGGGCGACAGGGGCGCGTTCACTGGAGCAGAAAAACTTCACGACGTCGCACGTGGCATCGGGTTAGGCACCGCACTTGGGGTTGTCTTTTTTCTCGGCGCCCTGATTGTCACCCGCATCCCCGCACTTGCGGGACCGGTCGCAGAGATCCTGGATACTCCCAACAAAGGCGGGTACGCACTGACGCTGCTCGTCCTCGTGGTCAACGGCGTCGGCGAGGAGCTCATCTTCCGCGACGTCGCCCCTAGCCAGTTGCGAAGCATGGGACAAACGGTGCTGCAGGCTGGTGTGTGGTCGACGGTCGCCTACGGGTTGGTCACCGTCGTGATGGGGGTTCCGCTGCTCGTGTTCGCCGCAGTGGTCCTCGGTGCGCTCGCCTATACCGAGGCAGTGCGCACCGGCAGGCTGTACTCCCCCATCGCACTCCACCTGACGTGGAGTATTGCAATGCTGCTGATCCTGCCCTCGCTCCTCTGAAATCGATCGAATCCCAGCCAGGCCCTATACAGCCCTATATATAGGCATCGAATCGGGCGTCGTGATGGTGGTTGCAGCGGCGCAAACGGGCGTGAAACGCCCTGTTTTCGTGTCTTGAGGCCTGTTATG
>NZ_KV787945.1:0-37854 GCF_001807155.1 Corynebacterium sp. HMSC05C01
GAAGCCCCGGCCAAGGCTAATGACAAGGCTGACGAGAAGGCCGAGGAGCAAGCTGAGGCTGACAACCAGGACGCTGACAAGGCTGACGCTGAGCAGGACGTGCAGGACGCACCGGCCAAGGTGGACAACGCCATGAAGCAGGCAGACAACAACAAGCCTGCAGGAGCAGACGTCAACATCGTCGCTATCATCGCCCCGATCGTCGCACTGCTGGCCATCGTCGGAATCGGCATCGGCTTCGCCAACATGATGCTCTAACCAAACACCCAAACTACAAAGAGTGTGCCCCAATGAGGGCACACTCTTTTCGTTTCTACACCTGATCGTCTAGCACCTCCGCAAACCTAGCTAGACGGTCTCGAAACCGCCTTCACAAACCCCCAGGTGATAACGAACACCATGGTCAATACGGAGCTCATCGTCTGGTTCCACAAACACAGAGCTAGACGACCAGCGGAAAACGACTGTCCAGGATTGCGGGAACCCAAAACTACGAGGCATAACAGTGCGATACCAAGGACGGTGAGTCTCGCTGCCTAATATGAACGTATGAATCGGGATGCTTTAGAGCCCATTTCGGAGTTGCCTCGTGGCGAGTTCGCCTTTCCAGGCCCGCTCCGTGACGCTCTTGTCAACGCCATCCTGGACGGCACGAAAACTGCGACAGCATCCTTGCTGGCTGAATACCCCAACGACTATCAGCCGCATGAGGAAGTGGGTGCCCTCGAGGCCGTCCTTGACTCACATGACAACGTGGTGTGCGTCATCCGCACGACTGAGGTTCAGATTTACCGGTTGGCGGACGTGAGCGACGAGCATGCCATCGCCGAGGGGGAGGGCTACGCCGACGCAAACGAATGGCGCATTGGGCATGAGCAGTATTGGCGCTCGCCAGAGTTTGTGGAGTACATCGGAGCACTTGATATTGACGACGACACGCAGGTGGTGTGCCAACGCTTTACCGTTGATGAGCGGTACCCGATCAGGGCATTGGAGCCGTGGCGCGGCTGAGGCCACACAGCCCGAACCAACGCCGGCTTTCCCAGCTAGGAAAGCCGGTACACCTCGTAGTCGCCGGGGACGCCCGCTCCGGGAACATACGCAAGTCCGAGCCTCAAAGCTAGGCCAATCGATGCCTCATTCACAGGGTCGATGATGGCGATGACGGGGAGCGACGGGAAGCGCTCGCGGACGCTGGCAATCGCGGCAGCCGCGGCTTCTTTGGCGTAGCCCTGGCCTTGCGATTCTGGTGCGAAACGGTAGTAGAGGTTCAGGACTTCTTCGCCGGCTTCCTCGCTGTGCCGTACCCCGGTAAAGCCGATGGTCGCGCCGTCGAGGGTGCGTACCGTGTAGTAGCCCAACTGCTGCTCAGCCCAATTGTTCTGCCACGAGCGCGCAAGCTCGACAGCCTCATCGCGGGTCTTCATTGTCAGCTCGGGGCGATGCTCGTACGTGCGGGGATCTGAGTGGATGGCAAAGATGGCGTCGATATCCGCATCTGTCGGCACCGACAACTCAAGCCGCGGGGTGCGCAGGGCAAACGCATCAGGCATGGTGAGTCCTTTCCTGCCGCTTGTTCCACAGGCGCCACAGCGAGAACGCTCCCGCAGCGCCCAATACTGGCAGGGCGGACAGGCGCACGGCGCGGCGAACGGAGCGGTAGTCGCGGACGGCCCAGCCTTGGGCTTTTGCGTGGCGACGCAGCGCGCGGTCCGGATTGACGGCAACGGGGGAGCCGACCATCTCCAGCATTGGCAGGTCGTTGATGCTGTCGGAGTAGGCGGTGCACTGCTTCAGGTCGAGTTGCTGCAGCGCGGCCAGCGCGGCCACGGCGTGTTTCTTGCCGGGGCCGTGGAGGATGTCGCCGACGAGTCGGCCGGTGAACTTGCCGTCCTCTTCTTCCGCGACGGTGCCCAAAGCGCCGGTGAACCCGAGGGTCTCCGCCAGGGCCTGGCCGATCTGGACCGGGGTGGCGGAGACGAGCCAGACTTGCTGGCCGGCGGCGATGTGCATGGAGGCCAGTTCGATGACGTCCGAGTAGGACTTGTTCAGCATCTGCTTGTCGACGATCTCCTGGCAGGCCTCCTTGAGCTCGTCGACACGTTTGCCTTTGACCACGGCAAGGGCCTGCTCGCGACCTTCGGCGATGTCGTCGGCGTTTTCGGATCCGGAGACACGGAAGCGGATCTGCTTCCACAGGGCCGGGGCGAGTTCGCGCAAGGTGATGAAGCGTTTCTTGAACAGGCCTTGGGCGAGCAGGATTAGCGACGAGCCCTGGATGAGGGTGTTGTCGATGTCGAAGAATGCCGCCGCCTCGAGGTCCTGGGGAATTTCGGGGTCCGGCTGGGTGATTTTTTGGCGGCCCGCGGTTTTGAAGGCGCCGCCGACAGAGTCGACGCCGAGGGCGAAGTCTTGGATGTTGATGCCAAAGGTTTCTTCAACGGCGGCAGCGGCGGCGGCTTGGCCGGCGGTGCGCTGGGCGTCGTCGTCAAGCGGGGGCAGTGCAAGGTCCTCAAGGAAGCGGCGGAGGTTTCCTTGAGAGACTGACCATTGTGCGAGGAATTCCCGCTGTTCTGACATGGCGATCGTGACTCTTTCGGTGGCGGTGTTAGCGTGAGCAATCGTACAACGGCGAGCGCCGCAGACACGATGTAGAGGAGTTCGGATGAAGACGGTGGAGTTGATGGTGCGGTCCACGTGCGGTTCGTGCGAGCGGGTGGCGGCGCAGATTGCTCCGGTAGTGGAGAAGTGTGGCGCGGAGCTAATGCTTGTCGACGTCGACCTGGACCCCGACAACGCTGCCGAATACGGCGATCGCGTGCCGGTTGTCGTCATTGACGGCGAGGAGCTTGCCTGCTGGGAAGTGGACAACGCAGACCTTGAGGCGGCGCTCCTCGCGTAAGGGGCTATCCTTTAGTTTGATTTCCAACGCGGACTGGAGGGTTTTGTGAGTGTTCTTGTCGTGGGGATGTCGCATAGGTCTGCACCTGTGTCCCTACTAGAACGTCTCAGCATGGATACGGAGCTGCAGGAGGGGACGTCCGCGGCTCTTGTTGAGCGGCCTTCGTTGTCCGAGGCGATGATTATCTCCACCTGCAACCGTCTCGAGGTGTATGCGGTGGCCAACGCGTTCCACGCTGGTGTGGAGGACGTGTTGACGGTGCTGACGAAGGTGTCTGGGGTGGGCATCGAGGAGCTGCGTCGCTACCTGTACGTGCGGTACGCGGATGCTGCTGCGGAGCACATGTTTACTGTGGCGTCGGGGTTGGATTCGATGGTTGTGGGGGAGCAGCAGATCATCGGCCAGGTGCGTACGGCGTATGTGGATGCGGCGGAGCGTGGCACGGTGGGGCCGAATCTGCATTCGTTGGCGCAGATGGCGCTGCATACCGGCAAGCGTGTGCACACTGAGACCACTATCGACGACTCGGGCGCGTCCATGGTTACCGCCGCCTTGGATGAGGCGATGGGGCTGATGGGGATTGAAGACTTCAAGGGGAAGAAAGCTCTGGTGTTGGGGGCTGGCGCGATGAGTTCGCTGGCGGCGACGCACCTGGGCAAGCGCGGCATTGACGGGTTGGTGATTGCCAACCGCACGCGCGACCGCGCCGAGCGCCTTGCTGGACATTCCCGCGAGGCGGGCGTGCCGGCGGAGGTTGTGGATTTTGAAGACCGCTCGCACGCGATGGGTGGGGTGGACATTGTGGTGTCCGCGACGGCGGCTGACGGCTTCACCATTACGCCGGAGGACATTGCGGGTCCGGTGATGCTGGCGGACCTGTCGTTGCCGCGCGATATCGACGACGCGGTCACTGACATCGACGGCGTGCACCTGGTCAACATTGAATACCTGCACGAGCAGATGCGTAACACGACCAACGAGGATTCCTGTGCGTTGCGCGAGGCAGAGGCGATTATCGACGAGGAAGTAAAACTGTTTTCCTCCGAGCAGCGGGTGCGTGGGGTGGCCCCGGCGGTGACGAGGCTTCGCAGAAACGCTGCGGAGATCTCTGGCCAGGAGCTGCAGAAACTTCGCACCCGGCTTCCGGAAATGTCTGAGGAAGATTTTGAGCAGGTTGAGCGCACGGTCCGTAGGGTCGTGGACAAGCTGCTGCACGCGCCGACGGTGAAGATTAAGGAACTTGCGGCGGCGCAGGAGACAGTGAGTGTGGAAGAGGTAGTGACCGAACTGTTCGGGCTGGATCAGCCGGCGGTGTCGGTGGAGGCGCAGCGTCTCCCGCTGCCTGAGGAACTGCGCGGTAAGGAGAAGTAAATGTTGAAGATTGGTACTCGTGGTTCGCACTTGGCGACGACACAGGCGGGCCATGTCCGCGACGACCTTGGCGCGGTTGGCCACCCGGCTGAGTTGAAGATCGTGGTCACCCCGGGCGACCTGTCGCAGGCGCCGGTGGAGCGAATTGGCGTCGGTGTGTTCACTTCCGCGCTGCGCGACGCGCTGTTTAATGGCGAGGTGGACGTTGCCGTCCACTCGTTTAAGGACTTGCCCACGGCGTACGAGCCGCGTTCCTATCTCATCGTGCCCAAGCGTGAGGACAACCGCGAGGCGCTCATCGCCCGCGATGGACTGACGCTGGCGGAGCTGCCGGAAGGCGCCCGCGTGGGTACGTCGGCCCCCCGTCGTATTTCCCAGCTGCGCGCGATGCGTCCGGACCTGGACATTCGTCCGCTGCGCGGCAACATTGAGCGTCGTATGGGCTACGTCGAATCTGGCGAGTTGGACGCGATCATGCTCGCGTACGCAGGCTTGGTGCGTGGTGGCTACGGCGACCGGGCGACCCAGATCTTCGACCCGCACGAGTTCATCCCAGCGCCGGCTCAGGGTGCACTTGCGGTCGAGTGCCGTGTCGACGATACGGCTGGCCGCGAAGCAATTGCGAAACTTATCGACGACACCGCAACCGCCGAGGCCCGCGCCGAGCGCACCGTACTTGCCGTACTCGAGGCCGGCTGCACCGCGCCGGTGGCGGCAACCGCGCGTGCGACGGAGAACGGCATCGAGCTGCGTGCCGGCGTGTTTGCGCTGGATGGGTCCCGTTCGCTGGTGGAAGATGTCCAGGGTACGGACCCGGAGGAGATCGGTCGACGCGCTGCTGAGGCGTTGCTTGAACGCGGTGCCGCTGACGTTATGAAGTAGCGGTGGTTTTGTTCTGGGGCATATCCCTTTTATGGTGTAAATACCATACGTTCACACCCCTCCGCGCAACGGGTCGCTTAAGTGGATCCGTCTGCGTGGGGGATGTTATTTGTGCCTAGAAGAGATTCCTCTATGACATTGCCCTCTCACACCCCCCAGCCGGGGAAGGTGATCTTCGTGGGTGCCGGACCGGGCAACCCTGAACTGCTCACGGTCCGTGCCCGCGAGGTGATGGAAGCTAACGCTATCGCACTCGTCGATCCGGAAGTGTCGGCGGGGGTCAGAAACTTCGTTGGCTCAGCATTGCCAGTGCCACAGGCCAAGCTCGACGAGGCGAAAGCCGTCTACGAGCAGATGTGCGCCGACGCGAAAGCAGCGGGTGCGCGCCGTAAACCGCCGAAGCCGGAAGACCCAACCGCGGCGGAAATTTCTGAGCATGAGCTGGCAGGTGAGGGCATTATGCCGAAGCTGCGCGAGGCGCTCGACGCGGCAGCGAAGTCCATCGAGGACGGCGAGGCAGGCGATGGTGACGTGATCCGTCTGGTCGCCGGCAACCCGCTGACCCGTGATGCTGTGATGGAGGAGATCTCCGCCGTTGCAGACGCTGGCCTGGAGTTCCACGTGGTGCCGGGCATGTCCTTGCCGTCGACGGTGCCGTCCTTCGCTGGTATTGCGCTGGGCTCGACCTATACCGAGGCTGACCTGACCAACGGTCCGGTGGACTGGGATCAGTTGGCGTCTGCGCCGCAACCGTTGGTGTTCCAGGCCACCCAGGAGCACCTCGCAGAGATGGCAGAAGCGCTTATGGAGCGCGGTTTCCAAGGCGCCACTCCGGTGACGATTACGACGAACGGAACGACGCGTCTGCAGCGCACGTTTGATGCCACGTTGCAGACGGTGGGCAAGTTGGATGCGGATCTGTCGGGTGCGCTCGTCGTTACGCTTGGCACTGTTGCGGACGACCGCTCGAAGTACTCCTGGTGGGAAAACCGGCCGTTGTATGGCTGGCGAGTGCTTGTGCCGCGCGCCAAGGAACAGGCTGGCCCGATGAACGCCCGCCTGACGCAGTACGGTGCGATCCCGCAGTCGGTGCCGACGATTTCGCTCGAGCCACCGCGCAACCCGGCACAGATGGACCGCGCGATCAAGGGCATTGTGGAGGGACGCTACCGCTGGGTGCTGTTTACCTCTGTTAATGCCGTTGATGCGGTGTGGGACAAGTTCGAGGAGCTTGGCCTGGACGCCCGCTCGTTTGCCGGCGTGCACCTGGGTGCGGTGGGGCAGAAGACCGCTGATGCGCTGCGTGCCCGTGGCATGTACCCGGAGCTGATCCCGCACCGTACAAAGCAGAACGCTGCTGGTCTGGCGGAGATCTTCCCGGAGTATGTCGAGGATATCGACCCGGTTGGCCGTGTGCTGCTGCCGCGCGCGGACCTGGGCTCCGACGTCCTGGTCGATGGCCTGGAGGCCAAGGGGTGGGAGGTCGACGACGTTGTCGCCTACCGCACCGTGCGTGCTGCTCCGCCACCGCCGGAGACGCGCGACATGATCAAGACCGGCGGGTTCGACGCCGTGTGCTTCACCTCCCCGTCGACGGTGAAGAACCTTGTGGGTATTGCCGGCAAGCCGCACGCGCGCACCATCATCGCCTGCATCGGCCCGGTGACGGAGGCGGAAGCCCGCGAGCAGGGCTTGCGTGTGGACGTCGTCCCGGAGGTCGCCGATATCCCGTCGCTCATTGACGCCTTGGCAGAGCACGTTGCTGGTCTGCGTGCGGCTGGGCAGTTGCCGCCGCCGCGCAAGAAGCGCCGGAAGTCGGCAGCGAGCAACTAGCACGGCTGGGGTCGTGTCGGGTGACGTTCTAAGATGTGGCGCATGGCAGATTTTGAGCTCACCCGACGACCACGGCGCTTGCGGCAGAACCCCGCATTGCGCACCCTGACGGCGGAGACGAGGCTGCACCCGGCCGACTTCATCCTCCCGCTGTTTATCGCAGACGGCCTTGATGCGCCGCGCGAGATTGCCTCCATGCCGGGGGTGTACCAGCACACCGAGGATTCCCTGAAGGCAATTTGCCACGAGGCGCTTGAAGCTGGTGTGCGGGCGATCGACCTGTTTGGTGTGCCGCTTGAAGCGGATAAGGACGCCACAGGCTCCATCGGTGTCGCGGAAGATGGCATTTTGAACCGCGGGATCAAGGCGCTTCGCGACGAATTCGGCGACGACCTGGTCATCATCTCCGATACGTGCCTTGATGAGTTCACCGATCACGGCCACTGTGGTGTGCTGCGTACCGATGCACACGGCAACGAGATCGTGGACAACGACAAGACGGTTGAAATCTACTGCGACCTCGCCCTGTCCCAGGCGCGCGCTGGCGCACACATGGTCAGCCCGTCCGGCATGATGGACGGCCAGATCGGCGAGATCCGTAAGGCACTCGACCGCGAGGGCTTTGAGGACGTCATCATCATGGCGTACTCCGCGAAGTATGCCTCCAAGTTCTTTGGTCCGTTCCGCGATGCTGTCGGCTCGTCGCTGAAGGGCGATCGCCGCACCTACCAACAGGATCCCGCAAACGTGCGTGAATCCCTTTTGGAGACCGAACTGGACATCGCCGAAGGCGCAGACATTGTCATGGTCAAGCCGGCCTTGCCGTACCTTGACGTGCTGGCCAAGGTGGCAGAAATGTCACCAGTGCCGGTGGCGGCCTACCAGGTCTCCGGCGAGTACGCGATGCTCAAGGCAGCAGGCGTGAACGGTTGGATCGACTTCGAAGAGACCATGATGGAGTCGCTGGTATCCATTAAACGCGCTGGTGCGGACCAGATTCTGACCTACTACGCCATCGAAGCAGCAAAGCAGCTCAATGGTTAGCCTCCCGCCACTCAACCCGAAGAGCCCCAGCCACGTCGACGCCAGCGCCGTGGACAAGAAGACGCCGGGCGGCCCGCCGGAGGCCGTGCAGTTGATGCTGCGGTGCTGGGCAGTGATGATCGCAGGCGAGTTAATCCACCAGATTCTCTCCGTCGTATTCGCGTTCGTCGACCCGTCCGCGCTGCGGGACGCCGCCAAGCAACAAGCTAAGCAGCGTGGCGAGGAAATCTCGGACGGCCTAATCAACATGGGCGTCTACGGATCCCTGATCCTCATGACACTCATCCAGTTGGGTGTGCTGCTGTTGTTCGTGTTCGCGCTGCGCGCCGTGCGGAACAAAAGCTCCCAGGCTGGCAACGCGTACCGGCTGCTGCAGATCTTCGGGGTGTTCTTCGCCCTCCGCATGATCACGCTGTTCATGATGCAGCCCGCCTCCACCGCCATACCGGTGGTGCTCTACGGCATCGACGGTGTCGTCCAAATCATTCTGGGTGTGGCCGGCATTCTGGGCATCATCTACTCCACGGACAAAGACGCCGTGAACTGGGTAGCGCCCAAGAAGGATGGGTCGAAGAAAGACGCAGCCAAGACAGAGAAGGAACAGTAGGTCCCCAATGGCAGGCATGTTCCCCACGATGGTCTCAGACCCGAATGACAAGAACCGTAGGTACAGCGGCGAGGCCACTGAGCAGTGGCCCCGACCGCTACGTACCGCCTACTACCTGGTGGTTGCCAGTGCGGTGTTGATGATCGTCATCGGGCTGATGACCCTGGCCAAGGGCGTGCCTGACCGGCTGCCGGATACCTGGATGATCGAAGGTGCCGACGAAGCATTGATCGAACGTTTCCGGTTCAATCTGCGCATCTTGGCGTGGGGCAACATCGCCTTGGCCATCCTGCTGTCGATGAGTTCGGCCTACTTCCATAAAGGGGCGAAGACTGCGCGAAGGATTGCAGCCGCAGGCATTGGGGCAACTGTGTTCCTCAACGTTGCCGGCTTCTTCATCGGCGTGGCTGGCTGGGCCTCCATCGTGGTGGTTGTCCTGCTTGTCGCAGCCCTGTTTGGGATGTTCCGGCCGGCGGCGAATGTGTTCGTCGATACGCGAAGTGGCGACCTGTGGAGGGGAGTTGCGTAAGTGAGCAACCACGAACACCTAGACAATTGCATCGAGGAAGCCCGCCACGCCGCACGCCAAGCAGGCATTGACCCAGGCACTGCGACGTGGGACCTGGACGGGGAACTTGTCCGCCCCAACGCCTCCTACGCCTTCGAGCTGGAGGGCATTGAGGACGGGCCCCAACTGACCGACATCGCCGAAGCACTTGAGGCGCTGCCAGGTGTGTCGGCGCGCTTGGTGTACCCGACGAAGATGGCGTGGGTCACCGCACCGGCAAGTACGCCGCTTGTGGAGCTCACCGACACCATCGAAAGCTTCGGCGTCACCGCAACCGTGACCGACTCGACCCTGCAGCGTCGCGCACACGGCCGCTACTGGCAGGAACACCCGATGCCGCGCCGGGCGAAGCATCGTCGCAACGAAGAGGCGAACCTGATCGCCCGTGCGCAAGGGTTTGTGCGTCCGGTGTCGCGGCGCTCCCGGCGTGAAGGCGACGTGCTGTTTACCGCCCGCGACCTAGTCACACCGACGCGCCTTGTGGTGGCGGTGCTGCTGACCATCCCGGTGCTGCTACTCACCTACATCCCGTCCCTGGATTTTCCGGGCTGGCAGTGGGTGTGCTTCGCGCTAGCAACTCCGGTGGCCCTGTGGTGCGCATCCCCGTTCCACCGCGCCATGGCAGGTGGTGTGCGCCGGGGCATCTCGGCGCTAGACGGTGCCAGTTCGATTGCCATTTTGGCGTCCTACGTGTGGTCGTTCGCCATGCTGCTGTTTACCAGCGTCGGCGACATCGGCTACACCACCACCGGCAGCTGGATGCCGCTGCGCATGTCAGACAGCCCAGAGCTGTACTTCGAGGTGTCCTGCACTGTTACCACGTTGTTGCTGTTCGGCAGGTACTTCTCCATGCAGGTTCGCACAGACCTGCGCGAGGAGCTCGAATCACGCAGACCAGGTGCTGAGGACGTCTACAACGTGGATCACCGCGACAAACGCGGCACACCCAGCCCCGAAGAGTTGCCTGCAACAGAGATCAGGCGTGGCGACGACGTCACGCTCACCGCAGGCCACATCATCCCAGTCGATGGGGAAGTGGTTGGTGGTTCCGGCCGGATTGGTGGGGAGCTCGTCGATACGCACCGCGACCAAATCCTCAAAGTCGGCTCGATCGTCACCGCCGGCTCGGTGCTCGCCTCGGGCGAGATCAAAGTCCGCGCCGCGCGCGTCGGCCACACCACACTGCTTGCGGCGGTGCAGCGCTGGCTTGACGACGCCTCACGTCACCAAAACGCAGCCACCATGGTCTCGACTCGCTCCGCGGGCCTGCTGATCCCAACCGCCTATGTCATCGCGGTGCTCAACTTCGGACTCTGGCTGCTGTTTAACGGCAACATCAACACGGCCGCTGCGACGTCGCTGGCCATCCTGGTCGTCGTCGCACCCGTGAGTTTGGCCATCTCACCTGCACTCGCCATGCGCCAAGGCCTCGACTCCGCCGTGCGCCACGGCATGCTTGTGCGCGACGGCAACGCGCTTCGCACCCTGGCCGACACCGACATGGTCGTCTTCAACCGTGTGGGCACCCTGGTCAAACCGGAAATGCATGTGGAAACCGTCACCGCAGTACGTGGCGAAAGCACTGAACTGGTGCTGCGCATCGCCGGCGTCCTGTCTGCCGACTCGGACCACCCGGCCTCCAAAGCAATCGTGAAAGCAGCACGAGGAGCACGCGACGCCCGCTCCGGCGACCCACGCATCCCAGACTGGATCGAAGCCAACGGTGACACCTTCTCACCCGACGGCGAGTTCGGTGGACCAATTACCGCAACGTGGGGCACTGGTGAAAACGCACGCTCCGAAACGTTTGCGGCATCGCTGTGGCGCCCGACGAACCTGTCGCAACTCCACGGCAAACTCTCCGTCGCCGCCACGACTGGCGGCACACCCGTCGTCGTGCGGTGGGGTGGACGTGACCGCGGTGTGATCACGCTATACGACCCCGCTAAAGACGACGCCATCCAGGCCATCGACCGCCTGGAATCCATGGGCGTGGAAACCGTCATGCTCACCCGCGACACCTACCCGGTGGCGCGCCGGTTCGCTGACTTCCTCGGCATCTCCCAAGTGCTTGCCGGCATTCACGGACTGGACAAACCCCATGCTGTGCGTGCACTGCACACACAAGGTTCCAACGTTGCCATGGTTGGCGACGCCTCCGTCCTGCCCACCCTGCGCGTCGCCGACTCCGGCATCCTCTTCGCCGAAGACGACCTCGCCGGCACCAAAGAGCCACGCTGGAGCGACGACGCCGAAGTCGTCCTCATCCGCGAAGACGTCATGTCCGTGCCCCAACTCATCGAGCACGCCCAACGCGTTAAACGCATCGCCAACAGCAACCTCGCCTTCGCCGTTGCGTACAACGCCACCGCAGTCGTCCTCGCCGCCGCCGGAGCCCTACCGCCCGTCGGTGCGACACTGCTCATGCTGGGCAGCTCCCTGTTCATCGAGGCGAAGTCGCGCCGGGCACGCCGGTTCAAGATCTAGGCTTTTCGCAGGTAGGCTAAGGCACTATGACTAGACGCGACCTTGTTAACGCTCCGTTCCTTGAGGCCGCCTACGGCCGCACTCCGTCCCGCACCCCGGTGTGGTTCATGCGCCAAGCCGGCCGTTCCTTGCCGGAGTACCGCAAGGTGCGAGAAGGCATTGCAATGCTGGATTCGTGCTTCATGCCGGAACTGCTCGCGGAGATCACGCTGCAGCCGGTGCGCCGCCACGACATGGACGCGGCGATCTTGTTCTCTGACATTGTGGTGCCGCTGAAGGCAGCGGGTGTTGGGGTGGAGATCGTGCCGGGTACGGGCCCGGTGCTGGACGCTCCGATTCGCTCCCGTGCGGACGTAGACAACCTGCCGATCCTGGACCACACCGTGGAGGAAGTCGCCGAGGGGATCCGCATTATTCTCGACGAACTGAGCGACACCCAGGCACTCATCGGCTTCGTAGGCGCGCCGTTTACTCTGGCCAGCTACCTCATCGAAGGCGGGCCGAGCAAGAACCACGAGAAGACCAAGGCGATGATGCACGGCGATCCGGAAACCTGGCACGCGCTCATGCGCCGCCTCGTGCCAACGATCACCGAGTTCCTCCGCACGCAGGTTGAGGCCGGCATCGACGCGATGCAACTCTTCGACTCCTGGGCAGGCTTCCTTACCGAAGCCGACTACCGCGAGTTTGTCCTGCCGTACTCGGTTGAAATCCTGGATTCAGTGGCGGGAGAGATCCCGCGCATCCACTTCGGTGTGGCCACCGGCGAGCTGCTCGGCGCCATGTCTGAGGCAGGCAGCGAGGTGATGGGTGTGGACTGGCGCGTGCCGCTGGACACCGCCGCGAAGCGTTTCGCCTCCCCGCGCGTGCTGCAGGGCAACCTGGATCCGGCGTTGCTGTTCGCCGGCACCGACGTGGTGCGCGAGGAGATTACCCGCATCAAGGGTGAGGCCGCCCGGGCAGTCGAAGCTGGCGACGCCACCGGACACATCTTCAACCTGGGCCACGGCGTACTGCCGACCACCGATGCGGACGCCATCACTGAGGCAGTGCGCATCATCCACGAGGAGAATTAATGAACATCGCCATTATCGGAGCAGGCCTTGCGGGCCTGACTGCCGCCTACGAGCTTCGTAAACTCAGCTCGAACGAGGACACGGACGAGGCGAAAATCGACGTCTACGAAGCCACTGACCGCATCGGCGGCAAGCTCTACACCGTCGCGTTCGAAGCCGGCCCGACCGATATGGGCGCCGAGGCATTCCTCGCACGCCGCAAGGATGCCGTCGAGTTCTTCACCGAGTTGGGTCTTGGTGATTCGCTCGTCGAGCCGTCCGGGTTGCGCTCCCTGATCTGGTCCAATGGCGAGGCCCGCGGTCTGCCTACCGGTGGCGTGATGGGTATCCCGTCTACCTCCGAAACGGTTGCGCACTTGGTCAGCGCCGAAACCGCAGCGCGTATCGACGACGAAGCCAACCGCGAAGGCTTCACCTGGGACACCGACGGCGACATGAACGTCGGCAAACTCGTGCGCGAGCGCTACGGCGACGAAGTCGTCGACGTCATCCTGTCGTCTCTGCTTGGTGGGGTCTACTCCTGTACCGCCGATGACCTGGGCGTTCGCGCCACCATCCCGCAACTGGCAGAAGAGCTCGACCGCCTCGCTGAAGCCGGCGACGGCAAGGTGCACCTGTCCACCGCCGTGGCCAACCTGGAGCGCTCCCGCGCGGAGCTGCCAACCGGCCAGGGGGCGGTCTTTAACACGTTCCGCGACGGCTACCACGAACTCTACGAAGCCCTCGCAGAGCAGTCTGGGGCGGACATCTACATCGACGCGTTCATCTCGGAGATTCGCCGCGAAGGCAACGGTTTCCGCCTCAAGGGCGGCGAGGACACCATCTACGACCACATCATCCTCGCCGTACCCGCACCAACCGCAGCGCTGCTGCTCAAGGAAGTCGTCCCAGAGGCGGCACAGGAGCTCCAGTTGGTGAAGTTGGCCAACTCGGCAGTCGTCGGCATGCGGTTTGCCACCGACGAGGGCCTGCCGCAGAACTCGGGCGTGCTCGTTGCCACCGGTGCCGACGACGTGAAGGCAAAGGCGTTCACCTTCTCCTCGCGTAAATGGCCGCACCTCGCCGAACGTGGCGGCGCCATCGTGCGCGCAAGCTTCGGCCGCTTCGGCGACAACATCGCCCTGACCGCCACCGAAGACGACCTGGTGGACTGGGCACTCGACGACCTGAAAACCATCACCGGCTTCGACGGCCGCGAAGCCGGCTTGGAAGAGATCTTCGTCCACCGCTGGTTCGGGGGCTTGCCGCGTTTCGACGAACACCACCTCGCCACCGTGGCCAACGTCCGAAGCATCATCGACAAGGTTGACGGCATCTCCGTCACCGGCGCCTGGGCGAGCGGCGTGGGGGTGCCGGCGGTTGTGGCGGACGCGCGTGTCGTCGCCAAGCAACTGCTTTAGGCATCCTCCCAGGGGTCGATGACCTCCACACCCGTGCCCTCAAAATCCTTGAGGTTGCGGGTGGCAAGCGGGGCATCGTGGGCGCGACAAATCGCGGCGATCATCGCATCAGCGTCGTGGATCGGGCGCCCCATCCTTTTTCGCTCCACGACGATTTCGCCGAATGCCCAGGCAGCGTCTGTATCAAAAGCAAGGACACCGTTGCGCTGCTCGAAATTAGACAATTGCCAGAAGACAACGTGCTGAATTTCGTTCCGTCGGGCACCTGACGGCAAACTCCGAACGCCTCGGACAATCTCGCCGACTGTAATGGAAGTAATGCACTGCTTCGGGTCTGTGGTGGCTGCCCATCGTTTGACGTTTTCGTGCGGAGCCTTCCGGCAAAGCTCTGAAACAACGTTCGTATCAAGGATGATCATGACTGACCACCGCGACGGGCGGTGACCGCTTCATCCATAACACCGGCGAGGTCATCCATACCTCCCACCTCTTGGGAGAGCTCGAAAAGCTCCAAGCCAGCCTTTACAGGTCGGACTGCTTCTTCCAGAATATGACGTACCTCTGCCTCCATAGACCGTCCATTCATACTGGCCTGAAGTTTGATCTTGTGGCGCACTCTCTCGTCGACGCCACGGATAGTCAACGTTACGGTCTTCTCTGGCTTTTCAGCGACCGTGGTCTCAGCCCGACGCGTGATGCGCGTCGCTTTGCTTTTTTGGATAGCGCCCATGCTGCCTCCTTACGATCCAAATTATGCTGTCAAAATGCTAGCACCGATGGGCGATGTGTGGCTAGGGGCAAATGTGGGTTCTCCGCTAGGTTGATCACCTATGGAACAACACGCCAACGAGCGCGACACCGCCGAATTTGCCGAAGCCGCCGAAGCTGCCGGCGCTGCTGATGCCGCGGCACCCACCGAACCCGCCGAGAAGGAATGGTGGGAAGAAGAAGGCCTGCCCTGGAACGGCAAACCCACCAAAGCCGACTACTGGTGCCTTGCCTGGTTTGGCTTCGTCGGTATCTTCGGCCTGGCGATGATCCCGCTGCGTGCATGGCTGCTCGGGCTGCACCCACCGGTCCTGCTGGCACTGACCGGCTCGCGCGTCGGCGCCGCCTCCACCGGTGCGCTCGCCGCGGTGGGGGAGGCGCCCCACTGGCTGATCTACCTGCTCATCGGGTCCTTGGTGAATATCAAGTTCGACTGGATCTACTGGTGGGCCGGCAAACTCTGGGGTCGCGGCATCCTGGAGGTGCAGGCGGCGAACTCCAAACGTGCGGCGAAGAACATCGCACGCGTGGAAGGGTGGGCGATCAAACTCGGCTGGATCGGCATCTTCCTGGCGTACGTGCCCATTCCGTTGCCGATCGCATTTGTGGTGTTCGTGTTCATGGGTATTTCGGGCATGCCGTTGTGGAAGTTCATGGTGCTGAACTTCATCTCCAAAACCCTCTGGTCGTTCCTCTACCTTGGACTGGGCTGGTGGATCGGTGAGCCGGTCGTGGAGGTCCTGGATCAGTACGCCAAGGTAGCCAACTGGGTTGCAATTGCGCTGTTGGTCGTGGTGTTTTTCGGTATCTTCCGCAACCAGTCGAAGAAGAAAGGGCGCGCCGTCGAGGCCGTGGGCAACGAGCTCGAGGCAGGCAAGTAGCGAAAATGGTCGCCACGCAAAATAGTTCCACGCTCCCGATTGGGGCGTGGAACTATTTTCGTTCTGGTTGCCGTCTTCCCTGGGGAAAGTGAATCTTCTTGCCTGTCGGGGTGAAGAAAGTTCCCTGAGCGGGAACTTTCTTCACTTAAAGGGCAGGGGCGAGGGGCGGAGCAAGGACAGAGGCGGGGCAAGGGCAGGGGCGAGGGCGACGGAGAGCAGGTGAACCCCTACCGGTTGACCACGACGGTGGAGAAGTCCTCGTCGCCGCGGCCGGCTTCCTGCTGCTCCTCCAGGGATGCGAGTGCCGCGGCGACGGCCGGCAGGTCCTTGTCGGCGGTGGCCAGCATGAGGCGGGCGTCCTTGGCAATGGCGTCGGCGGTGAAGTCGCCGGGCGAGGTGGAGCGCTCACCCAGCAGGAACGGGCTCTTCATGTTCACGATGAACTCCAGGCCGGTCGAGCCGAGCATGTCCACGACCTGCTCCGGCGCGAGACCCTGTGACTCGCCCAAAGCCAACGCCTCCTTGAAGCCCTGGATGGTGACGGCCAGGGCCAGGTTGGCCAAGAGCTTGCCGGTGGCGGCGGCTGGGGCCGAATCGACAACCTTCAAACGCTCCGGGTTGGCGGCGGCCCAGGGGGCGACGACGTCGGCGACGGTGGATCGTCGAGAAGCATCGGCTCCGCCGACGTAGACGCCCAACTTGCCTGCGCGGGCGGGCGGCAGCGAGCCGACTACCGGGGTGTGGACGTAGCCGGGGACGGCAGCGGCGAACTCAGCGGCGTCCTCCGGGGAGATCGTGGTGGAGTCGGCCCAGGTCACGCCCTCGGGGATGAGGGACGGTTCGATGACAACCTCACGGACGGTGTCCGGGCCGAACAACGACGTAATGACAAGGTCCGCGCCCTTGACGGCCTCCTCCGGCGTCTCGGCGGCACGCGCGCCACGTTCGACCAGGGGAGTGGTCTTTTCGGCGGTGCGGTTCCACACGGTCAGCGAGTGGTCGTCGACAAGTTTGAGCGCGAGCTCAGTTCCCATACGGCCAAGGCCTAAAAACGCAATATTCATATGGCCTACGATAGACAACCATGACTTCCCAGAACCCGACTTCAGGCAATACGCAGCGTTCGGCAGAATTGTTCGAGCGCGCGCAACGTTTCACACCGGGCGGGGTGAACTCGCCTGTGCGCGGGTTTGGCTCGGTTGGCGGCCAGACTCGCTTCATCCAGAGTGCGCACGGCTCGCAACTTATCGACGTCGACGGCAACAAGTACGTCGACCTCGTCTGCTCCTGGGGTCCGATGGTGCACGGCAACGCCCACCCGGAAATCATCGAGGCGGTAGAGAAGGCCCTGGTCAACGGCTTAAGCTTCGGTGCGCCGACGGAGGCTGAGGTGGAAATCGCCGAGCACATCGTGGCCCGCACGTCCGTGGATGAGGTGCGCATGGTCAACTCCGGCACCGAGGCCACCATGTCTGCCGTGCGTCTCGCTCGTGGCTTCACCGGACGGCCGAAGATTTTGAAGTTCGAGGGCTGCTACCACGGCCACGTCGACGCACTGCTGGCGTCGGCGGGCTCCGGCATTGCGACGTTCTCCCTGCCGGACTCGCCGGGTGTAACCGGTGCACAGGCGGCGGACACCATCGTCGTGCCGTACAACGACATCGAAGCCGTCGAGCGCGCCTTCCGTGAGAACGAGGGGCAGATCGCGGCGATCATCACCGAGGCCGCCGCCGGCAACATGGGCACCGTCGCGCCACAGAACGACTTCAACGCGAAGCTCAAGGAGGTCGCACACCTTAACGGCGCGCTGCTCATTCTCGACGAAGTGATGACCGGCTTCCGCACCTCCTACTCCGGTTGGTACGGCGTGGACAACGTCGCCGGCGACCTGACCACCTTTGGCAAGGTCATCTCCGGCGGCCTGCCGGCAGCCGCGTTCGGTGGTCGCCGCGACATTATGGAAAAGCTCGCGCCGAACGGCCCCGTCTACCAGGCAGGCACCCTGTCCGGTAACCCGGTTGCCATGGCGTCCGGCCTGGCATCGCTGCGTCTGGCCAACGAGAACATTTACCCGACGCTGAACCGCAACGCGGATACGCTCGCGCAGCTGCTTCACGACGCCCTCATCCGTGAAGGCGTCGCCCACCACATCCAGCGCGCCGCGACCATGCTGTCCGTGCGTTTTGCTGAGGGCGAGGGCCGCAACTTCGCCGACATGCAGGCAGCGGACACGTTCCGTTACGCACCGTTCTTCCACGCCCTGCTGGACGCTGGCGTGTACGCACCGCCGAGCGCGTTCGAGACCTGGTTCGTCTCCACCGCGCTGACCGACGAGGACTTCGGCCGCATCGAAGACGCCCTTGCGGTGGCCGCGAAGGCCGCTGCCCAGGCGGTGGCGCCGGAGTGAGCGACGCGTTGAACCCGGGCGGGCAGTCCCGGACGATTGTGCACCTGGTACGCCACGGGGAGGTCTACAACCCGAAGAAGATCCTCTACGGGCGGATGCCGGGCTACCACTTGTCGTCGCGAGGCAAGTCCATGGCGCTGGTCACCTCGAAGTTCTTCGAGGGCCGCGACGTGACGTACCTGGCGGCGAGCCCGCTCGAGCGCGCGCAAGAAACGGCGCAACCGATCGCGGAGGTGACCGGCTGCGAGATCCAGACGCGCGAGGATATCCTCGAGGCCGGCAACACCTTCGAGGGCCTACGTACCAAGGGCTGGCGCACCCAGTTGGCCAACCCGATCCGCTGGCGGCATCTGACCAACCCGTTCAAACCGAGCTGGGGCGAGGCCTACGACGCCATCCTGGAACGCATGTGGGACGCCGTGATCGACGCCCGCGACATCGCCGACGGCCACGAGGCGGTCATGGTCAGCCACCAGCTGCCAATTGTCATGGTGCAGCGCCAGGTGCAGGGCAAGCCGCTCGCGCACATGAGCCGCCAGTGCGACCTGGCCAGCGTGACGTCACTTGTGTTTGAAGGCGGCCGTGTTGTTGACTGGGCATACAACACCCCAGCCCAGGAGATCTAGGTACACACCATGACGAAGAAGCGGAAGCTTATCGCCACTGCCTGCTGCGCGGCGGCGCTGGCGCTTTCGGCCTGCTCGAGCTCGTCGGCGGACCAGGGCGGAACGTTCTCGTTCCACTCCCCGGGTGGCCAGACGGAGATCACCTACGACGAAGCAGAGCGCAAGCCCCTTGCCGGTTTTGAGGGCGAGTCCCTCATGGAGCCGGATCAGACGATCGCACTGTCTGACTTTGAAAATCAGATCGTGGTGCTTAACGCCTGGGGTCAGTGGTGCGCGCCGTGCCGTGCAGAGGTGGATGACCTGGAAGAGATCCACGAACACTTGCAGGCCAACGGGCAGGGCACCGTGTTGGGGATTAACGTGCGCGACTCCAATGCGGAAATTGCCCGGGACTTCGTCAAAGACAACGGCGTGACCTACCCGTCCATCTACGACCCGCCGTTTAAGACCGCCGCCTCGCTCGGTGGCGTGCCGTCCTCGGTGATCCCGACCACGATCGTGCTGGACAAGCAACACCGTCCGGCCGCGGTGTTCCTGCGCGGGGTGACTGCGGATGACATCATCGAGGTTGTTGACCGTTTGGCTGAGGAGGCCTAGGTGGGCCTTGCCGACATCGTCACCGACGGCCCGCTGCTGTTCGGCCTGCTTGCTGCCGCGCTGGCCGGGTTGGTGTCGTTCGCATCCCCGTGCGTGATCCCGCTGGTGCCGGGTTACATCTCGTATCTGACCGGCGTGGTCGGCGGCGAGATGACCATGGACGACAAAGGCCCGCGCGTGGCCCGCAAACACTGGGCGGTCGCCGGTGCGGCTACGTTGTTCGTTGCCGGGTTCACGGTTGTGTTCCTGCTGGCCACGGTCACGGTGTTCGGCGCGGTCAGCGCGATCGCGCTCAACGCCCAGACGCTCACCCGCATCGGCGGGGTGGTCACCATCCTCATGGGGCTGGTGTTCATGGGTGCGGTGCCGGCGCTGCAAAACGACACCCGCATGCAGCCCAAAAAGTGGACCACGATCCTCGGCGCGCCGCTGCTCGGCGGTGTGTTCGCGCTGGGGTGGACGCCGTGTTTGGGGCCGACGTTGGCGTCGATCATCTCGGTGTCGGTTGGCACCCAGGGGCTTACCGCAGCCCGCGGCGTGCTGCTTGTCGTCGCGTATTGCATCGGCCTAGGCCTGCCATTTCTGCTGGTGGCGTTGGGGTCGTCGAAAGCTGTGCGCTCCATCGACTTTCTAAGCAAGCATTCGCGCGCCATCCAGATCGCAGGCGGCATCGCCATGATCCTCGTCGGGCTTATGCTGCTCACCGGCGCATGGGACGCGTTCATCGGCTGGTCGCGCCAACTCGTCGACGGTTTCGGAGGGACGATCATCTAAATGAAGACGGCACAAACCTGGCTGCGCAAGGCGTGGCACTGGCTCACCAGCATGCGCACCGCGCTTATGCTGCTGTTCATCCTCGCGCTCGCGTCCGTGCCGGGTGCTCTGCTGCCGCAGCGCCAAGTCAGCGCAACGCTTGTCGACGACTACCTGCGCGCCAACCCCACCATGGGGCCCATCTACGACCGCCTGCAGCTCTTCGACGTCTTCAACTCCACCTGGTTTGTTTCCATCGTGCTGTTGCTGGTCATCTCCCTGATCGGCTGCATCATCCCGCGCTCCATGGACCACTGGCGGGCCTACAACGCCAAGCCGACCCGCGCCCCGCGCTACCTCTCCCGCATGCCAATGCATACGGAGGGTGTGGTTGAGGGGGACGAGGCGGTCGTCGCAAAGCAAGTGCGCGACAAGCTCAAACGCTGGCACGTCGCCGAATACCAACCCGACGAAGACCGCGCGGGCGTGTTCTCCATCTCGGCGGAACGCGGCTACACGCGCGAGTTGATGAACCTGATTTTCCACATCGGCATCGTCGGCATGATCGTCGCCTTCGCCGCAGGCCGCATGGTGTTTTACGAGGGCCAGGCCATCGTGATCACCAACTCCGAGCACGAAAACGCCATCCCCGTCGAACAGCCCCGCGTGTTCTGCAACACCTCGCCCGCCAACTTCGACGTGTTCCGCGCCGGGCCATTTTTCGACGGCACCGGCCTGACCCCCTTCTGCTTCGAATCACAAGACTTCAAGGCGAAATACCTCAACAACGGCCAAGCCAACGAGTTCTCCTCGGACGTGACCTACACCGACGACCTCAACGCGCCGCAGGACGAATGGGATCGCGCCACCCTGACCGTCAACGGCCCGCTGCGCATCAACGGCGACCGCATCTACCTGCAAGGCCACGGCTTCGCCCCGCAGATCACCATCACCTGGCCCAATGGGGAAACCCGCACCCAGATGGTGCAGTTCCGCCCCACGGACGTGACCACGTTCCTGTCGTCCGGCGTGATGCGTTTCGACCCGCCCGCCGGCATGTACCCGGACCTGGGGGAGCGCCGCAAGAACCAGATCGCCATCGAGGGCAACTTCGCGCCCACCGCCAACTGGACCGGCCCGAACGGTGACCAGTTGCAGTCCGCGTTTCCCACGATGGATGACCCGGCGATCTCCGTCGACGTTTACGTCGGCGACGCCGGTCTGGACACCGGCCGCCCGCAAAACATTTTCACACTTGACCAGGCGCTCGTCGCCGAGGGCTTGCTACAGAAAGTCACCCGCGTCCAGTTGACCCCCGGTTCGGAAGCCACCGTGAACACCGACGGCGGCGAGGTGAAGGTGCGTTTCGACGGCGCCGCCGAATACGCCAACTACCAAATCTCGCGCGACACCACCCAGATCTGGGCACTGATCGCCTCCACCGTCATGCTGCTTGCACTCGCCGGCTCGCTAGCGATTAAACGCCGCCGCATCTGGATCCGCCTGCGCCCGTCCGACACCCCGGGCCACACCGCCGTGGAAATCGCCGGCCTCGCCCGCACGGACCGCGCGGGGTGGGGACGCGAGTTCGACGAGCTCGCCGCAGAGCTTCTTAGCGACGATTCACACCTCGAACGTCGCGAAGACGAAGAAGAATTTGACCCCTATGACCTTGGAAAATAGGTGCCTGGTGGAGTAGGTTAAGACCTATGCTTGTCAACACCACCATGGCGGAACTGTCCGACCTGACATTCCGCACCGCATTCATCATCTACATCGTGGCGCTGATCATGTCCTTCATCTACTACGGACGCGTCACGGCAGTCATCGACGTCCGCCGCGAGGCTTTGGCAGAGAAGGCCGAGAAGGCTGAGAAGAAGGTGCTGGTGGGAGCTGGCGGGCCGGATGTCGTCGATACGCAATCGCCGTTCGACGACTCGGAATACACCGCCAAGGTGGCCAGCGCCCGCAAGTGGGCCGGCATGACCCAGGCGCTGGTCTGGGTAGGTGTGGCGCTGCACGTGGTGGCGTTTATCACCCGTGGTCTTGGCGCGAAGCGGTTCCCGCTGGGCAACCTGTACGAGTACATCCTGTTCATGACCGCTGTGATCATGGTGGTCGCCGCCGTGGTGATTCAGCGCAAGGGCTGGCACACCATCTGGCCGTGGCTGCTGTTCCCAATGGTCATCGCGATGTTCCTCAACTCCACGGTGTTCCACATGCAGGCCGCCCCGGTGGTGCCGGCGCTGCAGTCCTACTGGCTGCCGGTCCACGTGTCCTCCGCGGCGATCGGCGCATCCATCGGCCTGGTCTCCGGCGCGTTCGCCCTGCTGTACCTGCTGCGCATGTGGCAGCCCCGCGGCGGGGAGCACGGCTTCTTCGGCGCCATTGCGCGCCCGCTGCCGTCCGCGAAGACGCTCGACCAAATCGCCTACAAGACCGCCGTGGTCACCCTGCCACTGTTCGGCATCGGCATCGTCTTCGGCGCCATCTGGGCCGAGGTCGCCTGGGGCCGCTTCTGGGGTTGGGACGCGAAGGAAACCGTGTCCATGATCACCTGGATCCTCTATGCCGCCTACCTCCACGCCCGCGCTACCGCCGGCTGGAAGTCCACCGCAGCGGCGTGGATTAATGTGTTCGCCATGGCGATGACAATCTTTAACATGACCTACGTCAACACCGTGATCGCGGGTCTGCACTCCTACGCAGGGCTGAACTAGTGAAGGTGCTGATCACCGGCGGTGCCGGTTACATCGGCTCCACCATTGCGTCGTGCTGCGATGATGCCGGCATCACGCCGGTAATTCTGGACGACTTCTCCACCGGCCTGCGCACCTTCGGCGAGCGCTTCGCCTGCTACGAAGGCGACGTCGCTGATGTTGTCTTGCTGGAGCGCGTGTTCACGGACCATCCCGATATCTTCGCGGTGATCCACTGCGCCGCCAAGATCGTCGTCCCCGAGTCCGTCGAGCGCCCCCTGTTGTACTACGACAACAACGTGGCCAAATCCATCACGCTGCTGTCCGTCATGGAGCGTTTCGGCGTGCGCCGCTTCATCCTGTCGTCCACCGCGTCCATGTACGAGCCGGGCCCCGACTACATGGTCGACGAAACCAGCCCTGTAGACCCGCAAAGCCCCTACTCCGCGTCGAAGTGGTTGTTGGAGCGAGTGCTTCGCGACGACACCGCCACCGGCCACCTCAACGCCATCGCCCTGCGCTACTTCAACCCCATCGGCGCCGACCCGGCCCTGCGCACAGGCCTGCAGAACCCGGTCCCGTCCCATGCGTTGGGCAAGATGATCTCCGCCTACCACGCCGGCGAGACCTTCACCGTCACCGGCGTTGATTGGCCGACCCGCGACGGCTCCGGCCTGCGCGACTACATCCACGTTTGGGACCTCGCCCGCGCCCACGTCGCCTGCCTGCAGCGTTTCGACGACATCTCCACCGGCTACGACGTCATAAACCTCGGCACCGGACAGGGCACCACCGTCTTCGAACTCGCCGAGGCCTTCGGTGAGGCCACCGGCACCCCACTGTCCGTGGCCACCGGCCCGGCCCGCCCCGGCGACGTAGTCGGCTGCGCTACCCGCACCGACAAAGCCCACGACGTGTTGGGCTGGATCCCCGAACGCTCCATCGCCGACGGGGTGCGCGACTCCCTGGCCTGGTCTGAGAAACTCCCCGCCGTTCTGGAACAAGAGGCCAACCGATGACCAAACCCCGCAACAAGCAGGGTAAACCCGCCAGCGACGATCCGGTGCTTATCGCCCTCGGCGAGCAAATCGCCTCCCGGCGTCGCGCTTCGGGGCGTTTGCAGCAGGACGTCGCCGACGCCGCCGGCGTGTCCCGCTCCACCCTGCACACCATCGAGCACGGCGGCGCCGGCGTTCGGTGGGAGAAGGTCATCTCGGTGGCCCACACCCTGGGCCTGAAGGTTGTCCTGGCGGAGTCGGACTGACACTTTCCGCCGGAATCTGTCAGCGCACCGCATTGCGCCTGGTCAGAAATCGGACCTGACAGATTTCGCAAAATCTGTCAGGGAGGGACAAATAGTTCCACGCCCGCGCCGGAACCCGGGAACTATTTGCGCGATCTCAAAAACCGACCTGGGGGAAGTGAAATATTTCTCCTCCCAAACCCAAGAAAGTTCCCGGGCGGGGAACTATTTGCAAACCCGCCCCTAGTCCAGTTCACCGCGGCGCCGGCGGCGTTCCTCGTCCTCGCGGCGTTTGCGTTCGGCTTCTTCGCGGGCGCGGCGCTCCTTGAACCGGTTCTTCTCGATGTTCCAGAGGAACTCTTCGTCATCGTCAGGACCTTTAATGACCGGCTTTTGGGGTTCCTGGAGGCCGCGCTGGCTGCCGTAGCGCTGCGCGGAGCCGGGGCCGAACGCTTTCCACATGAGGATGACGGCCAGGATGATCAATGCAAGGAGTAGCAATCTTCCCATGGTTTTAAACATACTTGCCCGCCGGTTAGGGTTAGCCATGTGAATGAGGAAACTTCTCCGCAGGTAGATCCGCAGGCTAAGTCGCGCGCGAATAGGGCGGTCGCGGTGTATGGCGTGTTGCGGCTGGTGTTGTTCATTGCGCTGACAGTTGTGATTCAGCTCTTTGCAGTGCTTATCGACGCCCCCGTGCCCGTCATCATGTCCGCCCTCCTTGCCCTTATCGTGGCGTTCCCGCTGTCCATGCTGGTGTTTAAGCGCCAGCGGTTGGAGGCGAACGCGGCGGTGGCGGAGCTGAAGCGTCAGCGCGATGCTCGCAAGGAGTGGATCCAGAGCGAGCTCGCGGACCGCTAGATAGGGCGCCGACAGCCGGTGCCGGCGGCGGGGGCTAGCCGGCGCGAGCAGCCAGGGCGCCGATAGCCGTCGCTAGCGGCCGAGTTCGTGGCTGAGCGCCTCGAGTTCGCCGCCGCCGGCCATTTGGTGGGTGAGCTCGTCGAGCGTGACGTTCTCTCGGGGTTCGTCGAGTTCCTGGCGGCCGAGTTTCAGGATGGTGAAGTGGTCGCCGACCAGGTAGGCGTGGTGGGGGTTGTGGGTGACTAAGACGACGGCGATGCCGCGGTCGCGGGCGGCTGCCACGAAGCGCAGGACCACGCCGGATTGTTTGACGCCGAGGGCGGCGGTGGGCTCGTCGAGAATAAGCACGCGGGCGCCGAAGTAGACGGCACGTGCGATGGCGACGACTTGGCGTTGGCCGCCGGAGAGGTTGCCGGCATCCACGTCGACGTCGGGGATGTCGATGCCCATTTCGCGGAGTTGTTCGGCGCAGATTTGTTTCATTTCGGTGTCGCGGAGTGCGCCGAAGCGGCCGGTGAGTTCCTGGCCGAGGAAGAAGTTGCGCCACACGCTTAACTCGTCGACGATCGCGAGCGTTTGGTGCACGGTGGCGATGCCGGTGTCGATGGAGTCGCGGGGGGAGGTGAAGGTGGTGGGGGTGTCGTCGATAAGCAATTCGCCCGATGTGGGCTGGTGGAGCCCGGCGAGGATCTTGATCAGCGTGGACTTGCCGGCGCCGTTGTCGCCGAGGACACAGGTGACTTCGCCTTCGCGGACGGTCAGGTTCACGCCGCGCAGGGCGTCGAAGCTGCCGTAGGACTTGGTGATGTTTTTCAGTTCGATGACAGCCACTTAGTGCCCCTTGGTGTATTTGGCGAAGGACGTGTTGGTGAACACGGCGAAGAGCAGCGTTGCGCCGAGGAAGAACTTGAACCAGTCGGGGTTCCAGCCGGCGTAGACGATGCCCTGGTTGGTCAGGCCGAAGATCAGCGCGCCGATGGCGGTGCCCACTGCGGTGCCGCGGCCGCCGGTCATGGCGCAGCCCCCGATGACGGCGGCGATGATGTAAAGGAATTCGTTGCCCACGCCTTGGCCGGCCTGGATGGAGTCGAAGGCGAACAGAGTGTGCATGCCGACGAACCAGGCGGCGAAGCCGACACCCATGAATAGTAGGATCTTCACGCGGCGAACCGGCACGCCGACGGCGCGGGCTGCGTCCTGGTCGCCGCCGACTGCGGTGATCCAGTTGCCGAACTTGGTGCGAAACAGCACGAACGATGCGATGGCGACGAACAGGATCCACCACAGCACGGTCACGTTGAGGGTGACATCGCCGATGGTAAGGGTGCCGGCGAAGACTTTGCGGGCGGACGGGAAGCCCTCCATGTCGGCAATGGTCGGCGTGGCCACTTGCCCGGTGATGAACTTGGTCAAGGCAAGGTTGAGGCCCTGCAGCATGAGGAAGGCCGCGAGGGTGATCAAGAAACTCTCAATGCCGGTGCGGGTGACCAGGTAGCCGTTGAGCGCGCCGATGGCCAAGGAGATGCCGAGCGCCATGAAGGCGCCGACCCACGAGTTGAGGTGCAGGTTGTAGTTCAGCATCGTCGCGGCGAGCGCGGCGGTGGTGACGGCGACGCCTGAGGACAGGTCGAATTCCCCGCCGATCATGAGCAGTCCGACGGCGAGTGCCACGATGCCCAGTGTCGACGACGCGTACAACGTGGTTGCAAACGCTTCAAAGGAACGGAATGCGGGCGCGACTGACAGGAAGAACGCGAAGATGGCGATGAAGCCGAGCAGGGACGCGAACTCCGGCCGCCGGATGAGTTTGGCTAGGCCGGTGTGGGTGCGTAGTCGGTCGTCGCCGGAGGTCGATTCCTCGCGCGACTCGTCGGCTGTGACGGCAGTGCTCATCGCATACCTGCCTTCGCAGCCTCAGCGACCTTGTCCACGTTCGACTTATCGACGAACGACGGCCCGGTGTACACCGGCCGTCCTCCACCGAGGGTGCCGCCGTTGCGTTTCGCGATCCACAGTGAATCCACGGCGAGGTAGCCCTGCAGGTACGGCTGCTGGTCGACGGCGAAGGCGACGCGGCCGTCGGCGATGGCGTCGACAAGCTCGGCGTTGGTGTCAAAGGTGGCAACCTGCGCCTCGGAGCCGGACTGCTTCACAGACTCCGTCGCACGCATGGCCACCGGCGCCTGGAGGGCGAATACTGTGTCGAAGCTCTTGTCCTGCGACAGCTTCGAGGTGATCGTGGACTGCACGGCGGTGAGGTCTTGGCCGTTGACGTAGAGCAGTTCTACGTCGCCGCCGAGGCCGTTCCGGACGCCGTCGCAACGCGCTTCCTGCGAGGAGTTGCCCTGCTCGTGGATGATGCACAGGACCTTCTTCTTGCCTTCTTCCTTGAGGCGCTCGCCGGCGGCGTTGCCGGCAACCGTTTCGTCTTGGCCGAAGAAGCCGGTCATCCCGTAGTCCTGGTACTTGCTCATGCCGGCGTTGAGGCCGACGACGGGGATGCCGTGGTCGACTGCGTTGCGGGCTGCTGGGCCGATGGCCTCGGCGTTCGGCAGGGTGACGGCGATGCCGTCCACCCCGGCGTCCACGGCAGAGCGCACCAGGTTCGCCTGGTTGGGGGCCTGCGGGTCGGAGGAGTAGCGCAGCTCGATGTTGTCTTTCTTGGCTGCGTCTTCGGCGCCCTTGCGCACGAGGTCCCAGTAGGTGTCGCCCGGTGCGCCGTGGGTGACCATGGCGACGACGTAGCGCGGCGTGTCTACGCCACCGGCAGTGCCTTCGGTGTTTTCTGCTCGCGGGGCGCCGCCTGTCGACGAGCACCCGGCGAGCATCGTCGCAGCCATCAGCGCTGCGGCAACGAGTGTTTTCCGTGCCTTGAGCATTACAAGAGTGTGATCCAAAGCACCCTATTTGTCAAGGTCATGGGCAGCGTCACAGGCAGCGCCGCGGGCCGGCTCAGAACACTCCGGCGATGATCAACATTGCAGGTAGTGCCAGGAATGTGGTGAGGAAGACGGTGTCGCGGCAAATTACTTCGCCGGAGCGGTACGTGGCCGCGTAGTTATACACGTTCTGCGCGGTCGGCAGTGCGCACAGGATCAGGGCGGCGTACATGTCGCTGCCGGTCAGGCCCAGTTGCGTTGCGACGACCCACGCCACCGCCGGCATGCCGATGAGTTTGAGGACGGTGGCGGTGATCGTCGGTAAGCGGTGGCTCTGAAGCACCTTCTCGCCGGTGAGCGACGCACCGAAACTCATGAGGATCAGCGGGATGGAGGCGCCGCCGAGGATCTCCAGGGGGGCCAGCACCGGCTCGGGCACGGTCCACGAGGAGGCGGACACGGCGAAGCCCGCGAAGGCTGCAACGACAACCGGGGCGGTCAGACCTGCAAGGACCGACTTGAACACACCCGACGCGCCGCGGTCCAGACCCGCGATAACGATGGGGGAGAGCACCGCCATCTGCAGCACCAGCGCCGGGATGACGTACGTCGGATCGCCCAGCACATACGTGGCAATGGGCAGGCCGATGTTGACCGAGTTGTAGTAACTCGACGACGCCGCACCCGCCATCGTCTCCGCCGTGTCCTGCTTGAACCACACGGCGCTGATGATCCAGTAGATGATCATCGTGGCCACCGTGGCAATCGCGATGACCAAAATGACCGGGGAGAAAAACGCGTCCGTGTCCGAGACCGCCACTGAGGAGAAGATCAGCGCCGGGGTGGCCACGTAGAACGCGATGCGGTTGAGCTGTAGACGTTGCTCGCCCGGTCCAATGACGCCTTTGTGAGCAAGCCACCACCCCGCTGCGATGACAGTGAAGATGATGGCAAAACCGGTAAGGACGTCAAGCATGCCGTTACCTTAGAACGTCTCCTTCGGGACGTACTCACTCCACCCGAAATCGCTCTCGTTCGGCATGTCGGAGGTGTACGGCACGGGCTCGCCCGCGCCGCCGAAAATCGCTGAGCCCACCGACGCCATGGCCAGGGCTGTCACCACCGACCAGATCAGCATCGCCTTGCCGTTCATGCCCAGCACCGGGATGAGGTCCTTGCCTTCAGCGCCGCTGCGCACCTTCATAATTGCCGCTACCGCAAATGGCAGGGCAATAAACGCCGCAAGCGCAGGCTTTGCAGAGATGGCCAGCACGATCGACACCCCGAACGGGACGAGGGTGAGGAAGGTGAAGAGGCGGCGCGAGTTGTCGTCGCCAAGCCGCACTGCAAGCGTGCGCTTTCCGGCCTCGGCATCGGTGGGGATGTCGCGGATGTTGTTGGCCAGGTTCACCGACGCGGAGATCGCACCCACCGCGACGGCGCACAGGAGGGCCTCCCATGACACGAACCCGGTCTGCGTAAACGCCGTACCAATCACGGCGACCAGTCCGAAGAAGATAAACACGGACACTTCACCGAATCCGGAGTATCCGTACGGGCTTTTGCCGCCGGTGTAGAACCAGGCCGCGGCGATGCACAGCGCGCCAACCAGGATGAGCCACCACGCGCCCGAGGCGATGGAGAGGATGATGCCAAACACGGCAGCCACCGCGAACGACGCAAACGCGGCGAGCTTCACATGCTCCGGCTCCGCAAGCCCGGCCGCGGTGAGGCGCGTCGGGCCGGTGCGATCCTCGTCCGTGCCGCGGATGCCGTCGGAGTAATCGTTGGCAAAGTTCACGCCGATGATCAGCGCCCAGGCGACGATGAATGCCAGGATTGCGTACTCCAGGTCCGCCAGCCCGTAGAGGGCTGCGGCGCCGGTGCCGGCGATGACGGGGGCGAAGGCGTTCGGCCAGGTGTGGGGGCGTGCGGCCTCCCACCAGTGGTGCAATGTGGCGGAATCAGTCATGCACTCCATCATGCACCCTTGCGCTGCGGTGGGCTAGGGTAGTTCGCCATGTGGATTGACTATGCCGTGCGCCAGGGGCTCGTGGCGACGAGCGCGTTTGTGCGGCTGCCAATCCTGAACCACGCCGCGCAACACGCCGATATTGCCTTCCCTACCAGCGGGGATACCGTCATCTCCCTGACCACACACGGCTCGAGGGTGAAGTCGGCGGCGTCCGCGATCGCCTCGCTTCTTGTGGGCACGAAACGCCTGCCGGTGCATTTGTGGCTCGACCCGGTGGACTTTCATGCACCGTGGCCCGCCACCTTGCGCGGGCTCGTGGACCGTGGCCTGCACGTCCATAAGTCCCCCGGCGGCCTCGGACCCCACACGAAGTACTTCGGTACCTTCCAGGAACTGCCCGGCCATAGCGTGATCACGGTTGACGACGACGTCCTCTACCCCCGCAACTTCGCCACCACCCTCACCAACGCAGCCGACCCGTCGAACGTCACCGCGTTTCGCGCCCACCGCATCACGCTTGATTGCGACACCATCGCCCCCTACAAAAAGTGGCGCCCCGTCCGCACCACCGAGCCATCTCACCTGAACTTCGCCACCGGCGTGGACGGCGTGCTGTACCCACCGAACATGGTGGAGTTCGTCGCCTCCCGCGGCACAGCGTTTCTCGACGTCTCCCCGCGCGCCGACGACGTCTGGCTCAACCACTGTGCGCTTCGCGCCGGATTCCCCGTCCGCCAGGTGGCGGACCGCCCCGCCTCGTTCCCGCTCGTGCCCGGCTCCCAACGCGTGCGCCTGTCCCGCGACAACCTCGCCGGCGGCAACGACACCCAAATCGCCGCAACCTACACCGAGAAGGACGTGAACCTGCTCCTCGCTGCTGTGTAGTGGGTGTACACGGCGGTGGAGGACTACGCTTTTACGCGTGAGCACACCATCCACCCCACGGTGGTTCCGTCCGGCGCAGCTGACTGCGCTGGGTTTTCTCGTACTGATCGCGTTCGGCACTGCGTTGTTGTGCATGCCGTTCGCCTCAGCCGACGGCACAGCAACGCCGTTCATGGATGCCTTGTTTACCGCCACGTCCGCCACATCGCTGACGGGCCTGGTCACGGTGGATACCGGCAGCCACTGGAGTATCGCGGGCCGCGTCATCGTTATCACGCTGATCCAGGTCGGCGGCCTGGGCATCATGAGTATTGCCTCGCTGACCGGCATGCTGCTGACTGGCCGAGTGAAGTTGCGGTCGCGCTACTCTACGGCTGCTGAAGGGCGTCCGATTTTGGAAGGCGGGGTGCGTGCCACGCTCGTCGCTACGCTATTGCTCACCTTCGCCTTCGAACTGTTTGTTGCAGTGATCCTGTTCTTCCGCTTCATGGTCGAATACGACATGCCGGTCCTCAGCGCGGCGGGCGAGGGGATCTTCCACGCAATTTCCGCGTTTAACAACGCCGGGTTTGGGCTGCGCTCGGACAGCCTGATCTCGTACAACTCGGACGGCTGGATCCTCCTGCCGCTGGCAGGCGCGCTGATGATCGGCGGGCTCGGCTACCCGGTGCTTTCCGAGTTGGTTGGCCGCAGCCGGGAGCGCTTCCGCGGCCTGCTGCGCGGCACACCAGTCAGCGCCCGGAGACTTTCAGTAACCACCCGCATTACCCTTGCTGGCACAACGTTTCTGGTGCTCTCCGCCATGGCGCTCATCGCCGTGCTGGAGTGGCGAGGATTCCTTGCAGACATGTCCACGGGCACGAAGCTCCTCAACGCGTTCTTCAGCGGCGTCACCCCGCGTACCGCCGGGTTCAATTCCATCGACTACGCCGACGCCCACCCGATCACGCTCATGGTCACCGACATCTACATGTTTATCGGCGGCGGCTCCGCAGGTACCGCGGGTGGCATCAAGATCACCACCGCGATCGTGCTGATTGCCGCCATGGCAGCTGAGTTTGGCGGGCGTGACCAGACCACCGTGGGCAAACGCACCGTCCCAAAGTCGGTGGTCCGCCAGGCCATGACGGTCGCCGCCGCAGGCGTTACTGCGGTCACCCTCGGCGTGGCCGCGCTCCGGGTGTTCGACCCCCAGTTCACCGCGGACCAAATCAGCTTCGAGGTCATGTCAGCCTTTGCCACGACAGGCCTATCCACGGGCATTACCTCGTCGCTAAGCGTGCCCTCCCAACTCGTGCTGTGTCTTTTGATGTACCTCGGGCGCATTGGCCCGTTCACTCTCGTGGCGGCGCTTGCCGCCCGTAACGTCGTGCGCAGGTACGACTACCCAGTAGAAAGGCCTTTCATTGGCTAGCTTCCCCGGCTCCCTGTTGCGGAGCAAACAACGCATCGACATCCCACCGGTTGTGGTCATCGGCCTCGGCCGCTTCGGTGGCGCGCTTGCCCACGAACTGACCCGCCACGGCGTAGAGGTCCTCGGCATCGACGTTGATGAGCGACTCGTGCGCGATCATGCGCCATTGCTTACCGACGCCATCGTGGCCGACACCACCGACCTCGAAGCCCTGCGCCAACTCGGTGTCCAAGAAGTGGAACGTGCCGTCATCGGCATCGGCTCCGCGCTCGAGGCATCTATCCTCACCGCCTCGAACCTTGTCGATCTCGGCGTACCTGACATCTGGGCCAAAGCCGACTCCGAATCCCACGCCCGCATCCTGCAACGCCTCGGCGTCGCCCACGTCGTCCGCCCAGAGCACGACACCGGCCGCCGCGTCGCCCACCTGCTCGGCGGACGCTTCCAGGACTTCGCCGAACTTGCCGAGAATTACGGCGTGATCAAGATGGTCCCGCCACGCCCGCTACTCGACGGCCCCTGCGACGCCTCGCGTCTCTGGGACAAACACCGCGTGCAAGTGGTGTCAGTGCGCAACGGCTCAGGCCAGTGGCACCCATTCGCACCAGGCATGGAACTGACCGCTTCCGACCTGGTCGTGCTTGCCGGTGCGCCCGACGACCTGGAGCGGTTCTCACAGCTGTAGGTGGTCTGTTTCTGCTGCGGTGTAGGGGTGTCATGTACCGTCGTGGCATGTCGCACACACCCCGCAAGCCGATCCCCAAAGTTGCTTACGCTCCGATGCTAGGCCTGGAAACCTATGTGCGCGCACGGGTTGAAAAGGACGCGTCACACCTCGTCCAACTTCGTGCATCTGCGTTGAACCAATGTGTTTACTGCCTGGCAATGCACCGACGGGACGCAAGGAAAGATGGCTGGTCCAAGGAGCGCGTCTCGCAGGCGGAGAACTGGACCGACAATCGCGAGCAGTTCACCGAAAAAGAACGAGCCGTTCTCGAACTGACCGATGCAGTGACGAGAATCAACGGCGAGAGCTCCGTTCCGGATGAACTCTGGGAACGCGTCGAGGAGCAGCTCGGCGAAAAGGAAGCACGAAACGTATTGATGGCGATTGTCGCAATCAACGCGTGGAACCGCATCGCCATCACCACCCGGATGGATCCACGAAGCCTTTCACGAGTCGACGCGTTTGACCTCGGTAATGAATGACAAGCATTGAAGCCCTGCGCCGTTAGTCTCAGTCCATCTGCAGCACGGTGCGAAGTTCCTGGAACAGCTCCGGGCGCAGCCGGTGTATGACCGTCCTGCCCTGGCGGCTCTTTTCTAGGAGGCCGGCCTCGGTAAGCATTTTGAGGTGGTGGGAAACTGTCGGTTGGCTTAGCCCGGAGCGTTGCGTGAGTTCGCCCACGCTCATCGGCTCGCAGCCCTCTTCGGCGATTCTGGAGAGAAGTTGTAGCCGTCCGGGGTCCGCTAAAACTTTGAATAGGGCTGAGTAGCGCGTCGCGTCGTCTTCGGAGAGCAAGCCGGAGCCCAGTGAGCAGCAGTCGAGGTCAGTGTTTTCTGTAGTGGCGACGTAATCCTTCATGCTTCCTACCTCGTCATATTGACGGTGATAAATATGAGGCTTAGTGTTCGTTTTGAATGCTGTCAATAGATAAGGATTCCAGATGGAAGACACAACCTCTCAGCCAGTAGAGCGTATGTCGTTTCTTGACCGCTTCCTACCAGTGTGGATCATGCTCGCCATGGCGGCGGGCCTCGCTCTTGGACGGGCAGTGCCGGGACTTTCGGGCGCACTTGAGAGTCTCGAAGTCGGAAGCATCTCGCTTCCGATCGCGCTCGGCCTGTTGGTGATGATGTACCCGCCCTTGGCCAAGGTGCGCTACGACAAGACCCGCGAGATTGCCACCGACAAACGGTTAATGACCGTCTCAATCATCTTGAACTGGATCGTCGGCCCCGCGTTCATGTTCGCACTCGCCTGGATCTTCCTGCCGGATGAGCCGGAGCTGCGCACCGGCCTCATCATCGTTGGTCTCGCTCGCTGCATCGCCATGGTGCTGGTGTGGTCGGACCTGTCATGCGCCGACCGTGAAGCCACCGCAGTGCTCGTGGCCATCAACTCGGTGTTCCAGGTTCTCATGTTCGGGGTACTCGGCTGGTTCTACCTGCAAATCCTGCCCAGCTGGCTGGGTTTGGAGACCACCTCGGTGGAGTTCTCCTTCTGGGCAATCGTGTCCTCCGTGCTGGTCTTTTTGGGCATACCGCTGTTGGCGGGGCTGCTGTCTCGCATCATCGGTGAGCGCACCAAGGGCCGCGACTGGTACGAAAACACCTTCCTGCCGCGGATCTCCCCACTCGCGCTGATTGGTCTGCTGTACACAATCGTCCTGCTCTTCTCGTTGCAAGGCGACCAGATCCTCTCCCAGCCGTGGACGGTGGCACGGGTGGCGATCCCGCTGTTGTGCTACTTCGTCGGCATGTTCGCTATCGCACTCGTGGTGTCCAAGGCATCCGGGATGGGCTACGCCCAGTCCGCGTCCGTGTCCTTTACCGCGGCGGGCAACAACTTCGAGTTGGCCATCGCCGTTGCGATCGGCACGTTCGGCGCCACGTCCGCCCAGGCGTTGGCGGGCACGATTGGACCGCTTATCGAGATCCCCATCCTCGTCGGCCTCGTCTACCTCATGCGCGGGATCGGCCCGAAACTGTTCCCGGGCGATCCCACCTTGCCCAAGTTGTCCTAAGGAGGCGTTATGAAGCCCTCAGTCCTGTTTGTGTGCGTCGGCAACGGCGGCAAGTCCCAGATGGCGGCGGCGCTCGCAGAGAAGCACGCGGGTAGCCAGCTCGGCATCCACTCCGCTGGCACCAAACCTGGTACGTCGCTGAATCAGGAATCCGTCGAGGCGATCGCGGAGGCCGGCGCCGACATGTCGCACGGCACGCCCAAACCCATCGATCCCGAACTGCTGCGCAGCGTTGATCGCGTCGTGGTGCTCGGCGAAGACGCGCAGGTAGACATGCCCGACGACGCCCGCGGCACGCTGGAGCGCTGGCGTATCGACGAACCCTCGCACCGCGGCATCGAGGGCATGCAGCGCATGCGTCTTGTGCGCGACGACATTGACAATCGCGTGCGCTCGCTTATCGACGAACTCCTGTAGCGCCCTAGTACGCCGGGATCATCGGGATTCGCTGCTTGTTGCGCAACCTCGTCGCCTGCATGCGCGCCGGCGACGTGCCGCGGTAGTGGGTGGTGGAGGGGGAGGTTGCGTACTTCGGATTACTAGACGGTTTTCGGGAGCGTTGCTTCTCGATCCTCACACCGCCGCATTGTGGCACGAATTACATGGTTGTGCTTTGTGAGTGGAAAGCGGGGGCGAAGCCGCAAGCTCAAGAATGTTTAGGACGTGCGATGCCGTTCCGGTATGAGGGTGAAGCCGCCGTAACCGCGAGGTAAAAGCCCCCCTCTCATATGACGCTGATCTTACGGGAAGCTCGGAGGGGGTCTCGATTGATTTCAATATAACTAAAGTTGCGTAACTCAGGCAACGGAATGAGACGTAGGAGGGAGTAACGATGCACGCGGAGACTAACTCACCGCGGTCCGAGACCGCTTCCTGGTTCGCGGATAACCAAGCCAACTGGGATTCACGGGCCCACGCCCACATGTTCGGCAACTACGGCGGTAAAGATGAGTTGATCGCGGACAAGGCAGCTATTAGCGATGTCCTCGCGGTGGACATTGACCGCTTCGGCGACCTCACCGGGAAGTCCGTGTGTCACCTGCAATGCCACGTGGGCACCGACACCATCGGATTTGCCCGCCGCGGAGCCTTCCGAGTCATCGGCGTGGATCTCTCTGCGGAGTCACTCAAATACGCCCGCGAATTCGCCGCCCAAGCCGACGCGGACGTGGAGTTTATCCAGAGCAACGTCTATGACGCTCGAGAAGCGGTCGACGGCGAATTCGATCTCGTCTACACCTCCGCAGGTGTGCTGTGCTGGCTTCCGCAGGTGCGTCGATGGGCGGAGGTCGTCGCAAAGCTGCTCGCTCCCGGCGGCGTGTTTTTCATCCGCGACGACCACCCCATGTTCATGACAATCGGAGAGGACGTTTCCCAAGGTCTGCGCATTGAGCAGCCGTATTTTGAAATGCCTGATCCGCTCACCTGGGAGGACGAGAAAAGCTACGTCACCACTCCAGGAGCGCCGAAACTTGCTAGCCCACGCAACCATCAGTGGAACCACTCTCTCGGCGAAATTGTTACTGCGCTCATCGACGCGGGGCTGACCGTCACCGCTCTTGAGGAAACTCCGTACTCCGCGTGGTGCCCGTGGCCGGAGCTGATGGTCGAGGACTCCCGCGGTTTCATCCTCCGCGATAATCCCGAGCGCCTACCACTCCAATTCGCCATCACCGCAACAAAGCCCTAGGGACCTTTGCCTATCGACGAACTTTCGGTGGGTGTGCTAAGCCCAAAGGTCCGGAAAGCGATAGTAGAGGGGGCGCCGAAGGGTTGTATCTAACAACCATCTGCGATATTCTCGTATCCACACTGCAGCCGTTGACCCTCCATGAATCAGGAGAGAGCCGATGACTGCAGTTTTTCGTTATGCTCAGCTCATGACAAAGCACTCAAGAAATGACTCTTCTAGAGATCAGCTGGTATTTACCCAGCGTCCGATAGTGACTGCAGTGCTGATTGATGGGGGATTCTATCGCCGACGTGCTAGACGATTGTTCGGCGAGAAGAATGCGGAGGATCGAGCGGAGGAAGTTGCAAAATACGCGCGTAGGCACATCTCGAAATCGAGAAGTAGCCTGTACCGAATTTTCTACTACGACTGTCCTCCTTCGTCCAAAGTCTTGTACCACCCGCTGCGGCAGGAGCAAATCAACTTAGCGAAAACTGAGCAATACAGGTGGACTAACGATTTCTTTGAGGCGCTGACGCACAAGCGGAAAGTTGCACTTCGTAGAGGGGAAGAACTTGAGACTCAGCGGGGATATACGGGTCAAGTCCCGTGTAGTGGTGTAGCCGTTTGTGCTTTCGGCTCGGTATGAAGTTCGGGGTTTGGATTATGCGGTTAGCTGGTGGTGGTCGTCATGTTCACCTCCAGTTTGGTGCATGAGGTGTTTGGTGTGTTCGAGTGTGGATAGTGACATGTAGCGTTTTTGTTGGATCCAATCGTCGTGCTGCTCGGCAAGCACCGCGCCGACAAGCCGGATGATGGATTCGCGGTTCGGGAAGATGCCCACAACGTCGGTGCGCCGGCGGATTTCCCGGTTTAACCGTTCGGTGGGGTTGTTGGACCAGACTTTCTTCCAGACTGGTTTCGGTGCTGCGGTAAACGCCAACACGTCATCGAGGGACTCTTCTAGATAGGCCGCAACCTGGGGGAACTTTGGTTCTAACAGGTCGACGACTTCGCGGGCTTGTCGCCAGGTGGATTGGGCGTCGGGTTGTTGGAAGATTGTCTGGAACATCGCTTAAGACCATCGGCCACTGCATTTTGGGGACTTTTTCGTAGAGGTTTTTCGCGAAGTGGGTGCGACAGCGCTGCCACGACGCATCGGGTAGCACTTCAGATATCGCGTGCTGGATGCCCTCATGAGCGTCACTGGTGATAAGGAAGACACCGCGAAGTCCGCGGGCTTTTAAGTCTTGGAAGAAGCCTTTCCACGATGCGTT
>NZ_KV787945.1:37874-78190 GCF_001807155.1 Corynebacterium sp. HMSC05C01
AGAAGCCTTTCCACGATGCGTTGGATTCCGTGGTGGCAACATGCATGCCGAGCATTTCGCGGTACCCGTCGGCGTTGACCCCAGTGGCAAGCAGTACGGAGCATTTGACCACCCGGCCGCCTTCACGCACTTTGATTGTCAACGCGTCGCACGACAGGTAGGCGTACCCGCCGGGGTCGAGTGGGCGGTTTTTGAAATCTGCGACCATTTCGTCGAGTTCTTCCGACATGCGTGAGACTTGGGATTTCGACATGTTGGAAATGCCAAGGGTTGCCACCAGATCGTTCATTCGGCGGGTGGAGACTCCTTTGAGATAGCACGTCGCGATCACGGTCGATAGTGCGCGTTCGGCACGTGAGCGTCGCTCGAGCAGCCAGTCGGGGAAGAACGCGTGCGTGGCGCAGCTTTGGCACTGCCACATCGATTGTGCCGACACGGGTGTCGAGGTCGCGGTGGCGGTACCCGTTGCGTTGGTTGACCCGCTCGGTGGAAGCAACACCGTATTCAGCCCCGCACACGGTGTCGGCCTGGGCGGAGAGGATCTGGTTGATAAACCCTTGCAGCATCTGCCGCATCAAATCCGGCGACGCTTGGGCCAGCAAATCATCCAGATAGGTTGTCGGGGTCGATAGAATGCGCAGCAGCGGTCATCGTCATGTGCCTTTCGGTGAGATGTGGTAGTTGAGTCGAAAGGTTACTGACGATGGCCGCCCCACTATTTTCAAGGGCCCACCATCAGCAAGCGTTACACCACACTAAGGGACGCAACCATCGATGCCTTGCGTAATTACTACGACAACACCGATATCTCGGGAGCAATGGGTGGTGCGAAGCGCGCAGATCTAGGAGACTTCGCAGCTCCCGACGCGGAAGCGGCTTATACGGTCAGTATGCCGAATCGGGTGCTCACCGCAGCTCGAGAAATTGCTGTAAAGGAAGGAACTTCTACCAACGACGTGCTGCGGAAGCTTATTGAGGTAGGTGTCGACCGGCATGGTGACGAGGGGGCTACTGTTCCTGTGAGCGAATTGATGCGCCTCATTGACGCAGCGCGCGGCGTATAAAAAAAGAGATGCTTGGGCGCTGCCGGCTATTGGTAGATCTCGCCTTCTGGATCTGCGGAGTGGATGACTTCCTCCACTGCGTAGCACAGCGCGGGGTCGTCAATGTATCCCTGCCGGCATCCCCATTGGGTTTGTAGTTCGCCTGAGCTGGGGTTTCGTGCACCGTTCGGCGCAGTGCCGTAGCCGGTTACTGCAGCGCCTTGCGGAGCCCCAGGAGGGTTCTCTTCTTCTAGATAGGTCGCGCCGCCCATTTGGTTGAAACACCACTCGGAATACGAAACACTGCCGTCGGACCAGCGTGCTGAACCTGGTGTGCCTGCGAGGCACTCAACGACGGTCGGCTCTTCTGCAGGAGCGGATTCTGCAACGGGCGTCGTTTCAGGAACGCTCGATTCGTATGTCGGAGAAGAGGTCGACGGCGACGCGGAGCTCGCTTCCGATTGGGTCGTTGTTCCCGTCGTGCTTGGGGTCTCGGTGACCTCGTCGGAGTCGCCGCAACCAGTGAGCGCGGTAGTCAGAAGTAGGGCGGCGATCATGGTGCGCTTCATGCGTGAAATCTTAGATCGACCGGGGACGGTGTCGTCGTTAAGCGGAGCTGCCCCTCGGAAACGATGCGCGGGGTTACAACCGCCAGTCCTCTACTTGTAGCAATGGGACACGGGAGAACTCCCGGGTGTTGGCGGTAACGAGAACGCAGTCGTTTGCCCGTGCCTGAGCTGCTATCCACAAATCGTTGGGACCGATTGGCTGTCCGATCGCCTCTAGCTCCAAACGGATGTCAGCGTAAAGAGCTGCCTCGGGCGCTCCGGTTCCGACTACCTGGTACGCCTGTTCGAGTTGCTTGACAGCATCGGTCCGACGAATCGACGTTGACTTACCCGCACCAACCCGCAGCTCTCCAAGGACAATCGAAGACAGCACGATGTCGTCGGCTCGAGTTACGCGCATGCGTTCGAGGACATTGGCGTTACTGCGACGAAGGGCATCGATCCACACATTTGTGTCTAGGAGGAAGCGCATCATTCATCCCACTTTGGGATCGGATCTAGGGGGAGATCAGAGGGTTCTTCGAACTCGTCCGCCCACCCATCCGGTAAATCGGCAGTGATCACATCGAGCACATCGAGAGCCGAGAGCGGCTCAGGAGAGACGTAAAGCTTGCCCCCAATCTTTTTCAGCCAAACCGTTTCAGAATCGAAACGAAAGTCCTTAGGAATTCGGATTGCTTGACTGTTGCCCGACATGAAGACCGTGGTTTCGACGGAGTCTGCTGCAGCCTCAGTCATGAACACCTCCTCGTATATATGACGTAATATATACGGTTTGGGACGTCAGGACGAGCACTCCGGCTAGAAAAGCTCCCGCACCGCAGCCCGCGCTGCCCAGGTATCGCGCGGGATAGTCAAGGCGCCGGTGAAGACGACGCGATCGCTGGGGTGCAGGGTGAAGGTGGAAGGGGGTGGGCCGGTGAGGGGGTCGTCGAGAAGCGAATGCACGAGAGCGGGATCAACGCCGAGCGCTTTTGCAATGCTGAGCAGGGTTGCGCGTTCCTCGTCGGTGATTATGCCGTCTGACCAGGCTTCGACGGCAAGTTGGCGGGTGAACTCCTCGTTGATGGCCTCGACATCGTCGGTGCTTAAGCCTGCGGCGATGGCGGTGGATTCGAGTTGGCGCATTTCGGTGCGGGAAATTTCGCGGTCCACAAGCGCGCGGGTCAGCACGGCACGGTAGGCGGCTTCATCCTTGGTTCCAGTCGTCGGCAATGTACGCGAAAGCTGACCCGCCCAAGACGGCGCGCCACCGCGGGGAAGCGTGCGGACCTCGGGCGCGGGAGTGGTAAACAGCGCAGCCGGATAGTGGGCGATGTCCGCGTGGTGGTTCGCGTGCAGGTACGCGAGGAGATCGGCGGTGGCCTGGGCATCCGCAAGCGCAGAGTGCGCAAAACGGTTGTGGATCTGCGCGATGGCAAGCGCATCGCTGAGTTTGCCCACGCCAAGGTGCTGCTTGGTCAGGCGCATCGTGTCCAACCACTCACACATGCCGTCCTCGGCGCCGGCGCGCGCGAACTCGTTGGCCAGGAAGCGGCGCTCAAACGACGCATTATGCGCCACCAACGTGCGGCCGTTCAGCAGCGCACCAAGATACGCGGCGACGTCGCGGAACACCGGCGCATCCACGACGTCCGTCGCCGTGATCTTATGGATGTAACTGTTCGGAATGTCACGCTCCGGTTGGATCAACGTCTCCCACGTGCCCTCCACCGTGAGGTCGGGGCGCAGCAGCACCACGCCGATCTCCACAATGCGATCGAGGTTGCTCAACCCCGTCGTCTCCAGATCGACCACCGCAAACCCGTGCTGTCGGTCCATTCCTGCTCCTTATATCCGAACGGTCTAGGCGCGATTTTCGACGCCACCATCAACCTAAGGCACGCACCGACACAGAGAGGTGGGGAGTCGGTCGGGTGTTTGATAGTGCCCAGCTTGTCAACCCAGAGTTGACAAACGTGTTCGAAGGAAAGCTGGTATGAAATCAGTTACTAACCGAATGGGAAGGAAGAGAACGATGACAGTTTTTACGGTTGATGCTGAGCGCTCGCCAGGTGGCGTTTGGGTGCTCGAATGCAAGGAGCTCGGCGTGGTCTCTCAAACCGAGAACTTGGAGCTGGCTGAGGCGGAGGTGCGCGAAGCAATTGCGTTCCAGTCCGGACTTCGTGCCGACGAGTTTGAGGTCGAGGTGGCTGCGATGGAACCGTAGGCGGCTTTGCCACGTCTAACTCAATATGAAGAACTCGATTTTCTTACCGTGGCTGCTTACAGGGCTGGCTGTCGCCACATCAGTGGGATATGCAATCGTCCTTGCTCTGGGGCCACCAAATATGACCGTGTCTGTACTGGACTTTTCTGCAAAGATTATCGGCCCAGTTGGTGCAGCACTCATTGCGTGGGCAGGCGTTTCCCACACAGTGCTGAACACGCGGGTGCAGGACACAGCGAAGGAATGGCATCACGACCTGAGGTGGGCGTCAGAGTTGTGTGCGTCGGAGAAACCTCTAGAGGTAGCGATTGGCACGTCGGTGCTTGATGAGCTCAGCGAGCATAGGTTTCTCAATTCGGAGCAAGCTAGCATGGTCAACAGGATTGGAGAGGCTGTTGTAGGTGGCCTTTTCAACCAAATTGATCCCATTGTGGAGAGGAGTGCGCACGATGAGACCTAGGTACGAGGAGTTGAAATCTCTCGACGGTGTGAGCATTTCGCGGCCGCCACATATGGGAGAGATTGCCGCTGCGCGATTTCTGGTCAAACAGATTGAGCAGGGAAGAAGCGACGGCGAGTTGTCGCCGTTTCTGCTTTGGGTTGCAAACTACGGCACCCCTGACGAGCCACCCGGGCCGATCATTCAGCCCCGCGACCAGTCTGCCTAACCGCTAGAACAGCTCCCGCACCGCAGCCCGGTCGACCTTGCCAGGACCCAACTGGGGCAGCGCCGGCACAACCTTGAGTTCCTTCGGCACTTGCCAGCGTGCGATTTCACCGGTGTCCTCAGCGTCCGCAAACGCGTCCATGATGTCCGCCACGCTCGCAGACCCGGTATACGCAGCGCAAATACGTTCGCCGAAGCGAGCATCTTGCTTACCGACGACACACGCACCCGTCACCCCATCCACCTTGAGCAGGAACGTCTCCAGCACTTCGGGGTGGAGTTTGAGGCCGCCGGAATCGATGATGTTGTCGATGCGTCCGTGGACGGTGAGGTGGTCGTCGATAAGTGAACCCGCGTCGGAGGTGCGGAACCAGCCGTCCTTGAGATCATCGGAGGGCGTCTGCGATCCGACGCCGCGGTAACCGCGCGCGACCATCGGCCCGCCCAGGTGGATGCGACCGTCGACGATTTTTACGCGGGCGCCGGCGATGGGCACGCCGTCGTAGACGCAGCCGCCGGAGGTTTCCGAGGAGCCGTAGGTGGTCACCACGTTGATGCGCAGTTTCTTTGCCGACTCGAGCAGGCGCGGGTTGGTCGCCGCCCCGCCGACCAGCACCGCGGAGAAGGTCCGCAACGCGTCGATGCCCTTGAGCGTCGAGGTCGCCTTGGCCAGCTGCATCGGGGTCAACGCCGTGTAGGTGCGCTCCCCGGTGCTGGCCAGGTCGTGGGCGTGGTGGGCGAACTCAACGACATCGAAACCGTTCGTGAGGTCCACAAACGCCGGTTCCACACCCGCGACCATGCTGCGCACCAGCACCTGCAGGCCCGCGATGTACGCCGCCGGCATGGCCAGCAGCCACTGGCCTTCGCCGCCCAACGCCTGGTGGGTCGCGTCCGCGCTCGAGATCAGGTTCGCCGGGGTCAGCATCGCGCCCTTCGGCTTGCCCGTTGACCCGGAGGTAGAGACGACGAGGGAGATGTCGTCGTCGATAGGTGCGCCGGGCTCCAACGTGTTGCGCAGCAGGTTCGTGCGCGCCGGGTCGTTCGTCGGCACCGGCAATAGCGCGCGCTGGCCGGTCAACGCCTCCTCGAGCGCGGGCATGATAGCCAGCGGATTCGCGGGATCGACGGGCAGAAGTTCGAGCAGGTTCGTCACAGCGTACGAGCGTAGCCGGTGGGATTCCGCGCGCCGCGACGGCCGCGATGTGTAACACCTGTTTGCGAGCCCACCGATAGAACAAGCATGAAGAAGTTCATCGCATCGGCCGTCGCCGCGGCGACCGCCTTCACCGTCACTGTCCCTACGACCCACGCCGCCACGCTCACGCCTGCGGACAACGGCCAGTGCCGCGTCACCCTCAACGACGCGGAGCGCGGCCCCGCCTGGCAAGCCGAGCGCATCGCGAAAACCCTCACGCACGGCATGTACGCCACCGCCGTCGCCGAAGCATTCGAGGCAACTTTCGAGGGGCTCAAGCCGCTTGGCGACGACCACCTCACCCAACCGGCCATCATCGCCGTCCAGGAAATCCGCCTGGCAGGCGAGGAACCCGGCGCCCGCCCCGACTACGACGCCGCCCGCGCCGCCACCAAGGCCAAACTGGCGGAACTGGGCCTGACCTCCACCGACGCCGACTTCTACCTGGACATGAAGCAGGGGTCCCAGATCCCGCTCTCACCAGCAGGCAAAGCGCTGAAGGGCTCGGCTGGCTGGTACATCGGCATCGACGGCTCCGTGCCAGAAGTGAACGACCTTGGCCCGGACTACGAGTTCGGCCGCACCGGCGCGAACACCGCCCGCTTCCTCAAGCACATGCCGGAATGGAAGCGCTCCGCGTTCGCCGCCAACATGTCCAAGACCTACTTCGGTCAAGCCTTCGACTCGCTCGAGTCCCGCTACTACCACCCGCTGAGCAGGGCAAAGAAGTGCGACGACAATCCGCCGCTGCTCTTCAGCATGCAGAACGCGGAACTGCCCGCCGCACCGGAGCTGAAGAACACGCTGCCTGGCAAGCCTGCCGATCCGGATAAGCCGACTGAGCCTTCGCCGGACAAGCCGACGCCGACCCCGGGCACCCCTACGCCGGAACCACCGAAGACCTTCGACGCGAAGCTTGCAGAGATCATCGGCATCATCGCCGCCGTCCTCACCGCACTGGGTGCCCTGTTCGCCCTGCTGAAGACCGCCGGCTTCAACGTGCCGGACCTGCCCCAGATTCCTGGCCTGACGAAGTAGATCTCCTCCTGCGGGAGGAGGTGGGGGCCCGGTGTCGTCGATAGGCTTACGCCCATGCGCTACAAACCGGGTGACCTTGTGCTCGCGGTCGCTGTTGCCATCTTGGCGGCGGTGTACACCGCGAGTGCGTTTACCCAACCCACGCATGCGGCCAGTTGGGGCCAGGCCGTGCTGTCGTGGGGCTTCGTCGCGGTGTGCGTGGTGCTCACGAGCAAACCCAAGTTCTCCTCGATTGCGCTTATCGCGCTGAATGTTGCCTGGTCTGTGATGTGGCTGGCCGCGCCGGTAAACCTTGGCTTTTCGCCGTGGGTGTTGGCGGTCCCGGTGGCCGCCTTTATCGCCGGGCGGTTTACAGGGAAACGCTTCGCGCTAGTTGTCCTCGCCGCCGCGTGCGGGTGGGCGCTGCTGTCACCGTTCATGTGGACGTGGGACGACAACTTTGTGTTGTTCTACCGGCACGGGGTCGATCTCGGGATCACGCTTGCGCTGCACTGGGGCGCGAGTGTGGTGGGGTATCTCCTGGGGGCGAATGTGGCGGCTGAGGATGAGGTGCGTCGTCGAGAAGCACACGCGAAAGAGCAGCGTCTCGCAGCGGCGCGCGAGGAGGAACGCCGCGCCATTGCCCGCGATATTCACGATCTGCTCGGCCACTCGCTGACCCTGATCAAAGCGCAGGCCAATGCTGGTTTGGCGGTGGGGCAGGAGCGGGAGGCGCTGCAGCAGATCAACGAGGCCGCAGGGCAGTCGTTGTCGGAGATTCGCCTGCTTGTGCGGGGTCTGCGTGAGAGCGACCATGCGTTTTCGCCGGCGGCGGGGATCCCTGACCTGCCGTCGTTGGTGCAGCGCTACCGCGACGCCGGCGTGGAAGTATCGCTGGAAGCACCAGCAGTGGATGTCTCCCCGGTGACCTCGCTTGCTACCTATCGCATCGTGGCTGAGGCACTGGCAAACGCGGCGCGCCACCAAGTCGATCCCACTGTGACGGTTCGGGTCGCACCGGGCGAGACCGTGGTGGTAGAAGTCGTTTCTACCGGCCAGATTCGACCCCAACCAGGCACCGGCGTCGGGCTGGAGGGGCTGCGTGAACGCGCGGCGAGCGCCGGTGGCACGCTGAAGACATGGCAGTCCGGGGAGACGTTTACCGTGCGGGCGGAGTTGGCAGCATGATCCGCCTGCTTCTTGCCGACGACCAACCGCTCCTCCTCAGCGCCCTCCGCACCATCTTGGACGCCCAGGACGACATCACCGTCGTCGCCACCGCCGCCGACGGCGCCGAAGCCGTGGAGAAAACCCGCGCCCACCGCATCGACGTCGCAGTGCTGGATATTCGCATGCCGGTGCTCGACGGGATCACCGCAGCCCGCACGATCATGGAGATGGGGCCACGTGTGATCATGCTGACCACCTTCGACGACGACACCTTAATCCATGCAGCTATCGACGCCGGAGTACACGGCTTTCTCCTCAAAGACGCTGAACCCGACGTCCTGGCCAACGCTGTACGTGCCGTCGCCCGTGGCGAGTCGGTCCTGGCTCCCGGGGTGACCGGCCGTGTGATGGAGTGGGTCCGCGCTGGGGCGGACACTTCAGAATCCACCGCCGTGCTGGAGACGCTGACGGAACGCGAACGTGACGTGCTGGCGGAGATTGGCCGCGGCGCGACCAACGCAGAAATCGCTACCACGCTATTTATCGCAGAGACCACGGTGAAAACACATGTCTCTAACCTGCTTGCAAAACTTGGCGCGCGCGACAGGGTGGCGCTCGCCTTGATTGCGCAGCGCGCCGGGATCTCCTCCTAGAGGAGGAGGCAGTTTGGTCCCACCGGCCGATGTGGTGGCTTTGCTGGGTGACGACCATGAATGCCATGACTGATACGCAACTTGCTTGCCGCAACGTGGCCGTTTCCTTCAGGGACCACCAAGTGCTTCGCGACGTGTCGTTGACCACCACTCCGGGCCGAGTCCACGCTCTGCTCGGCCCCAACGGCGCAGGTAAATCGACCCTGATGTCGGTGCTACTCGGCCTGATCGAACCCGATGCCGGCGAGGTGACACTGATGGGGCAGCCGTTTGACCGTTCGGCGCTGCGCCACGTTGGTGCCTCCATCAACGACCCCGCCTTTTACAGCCACCTCAGCGCCCGCAACAACCTCCGCGTCCACACCACGCTCTTGGGACTTCCGGACAGCGAAGCCGACCGAGTCCTCGAACTGGTCGGTCTCCAAACCGCGGGCAAGAAGAAAGCCGGCAGTTTCTCCACCGGCATGAAAGGCCGCCTTGCGCTCGCCCAAGCGCTGCTCGGCGAGCCAGAGGTGCTTATTCTCGACGAACCACAAAACGGCCTCGACCCTGAAGGCATTGCCCACCTGCGCGACTACCTCCGCGAATACGCGCGAGCTGGACGCACCGTCCTGGTCAGTTCCCACCAACTCGGCGAAGTACTCCACATGGCCGACGACGCCACCGTGATCGCAGGCGGCGGCGTCCGCTTCGCAGGCGAGCTCGCGGAACTCGGCCCCAACCTAGAAGAGTCGTTCTTCCGGCTCACCTCCGGTGGTGACCGATGAACCTCATACACGCCGAATGGATCCGTGCGCGCGGCTCCATGCTGTGGTGGCTCGCCGGAGCAGGCCTGCTGGTCGGCGTGCTGCTGACGTTGTTCGCCCTGGCCGGAAACGTCGAGACCGCGACGAACCTGCTCTACCCGCAAGGCCTGTTAGTCACCGGCATGGCTGCGCCCGCCGCCGCACTGTTCGCCGGTTTGGCCGAAACCCGCGAGCGTGACGCCCGCGGCGGCGGCACATTGTGGCGGCCGGTTTCACCCATGCGCACCCGCGCCGCCCGCATAGTCGTGGTGTGGCTGGCGCTGGCCGCGTTCGTCGCCTTCGACTTTGTCGTGCCGTTTGCCGCCGGCCTCGTATTCAACCTGGACAACACGGCCTCGATCGCACTCGTCGGCCTATTTGTGTGGCTGGGCATGCTCGGACCCGCAGGCCTCGCCGCCGCTGCCACGCGACGCATCGGGATCCTGCCAACCATCATCCTCGGCTTCGCATTCACCATCGGCCTCGGCTACTTCGCCGAGCGCGACTGGTGGTGGATAAACCCCGGCGCCTGGCCAACCCGGTTGGCGCTGCCGACCATGGGCCTGCACTTCAACCTGCTACCCCTCGACGCCACCGACCCGATGGCGGGGGAATCTCCCATTCCCGCCCTCACCCTCACACTGCTACTCGCAGCAATTGGCTTTGTAGTGGCCGCCCTCGTACCACCGCGCACCCGACCCATACTGCGCCGCCGCCGAGTCCACCACGTCACCGCACCGCTGGCCGCAGGGCCGGCAACGCCGCGCCCCGAAACCACCGGATACGTGGCTGCGGTGAAGGGGGTTGCGATGGCGGCGAGGGTGTCGTCGATAAGCGTCTTGCTCCTGCTCACCGCCCTGGTGCTGCTGTTCTCGCTGGCATACCCGGTGGACGTGCGCGAGGCGCTGTTCGCCTACGCCATCCTGCCGGTTGGGGCCGGCGTGCTGCCCACCCTCGTGTGGCCGAAACTGCGTCCCGCCTGGGCGCTCATGCAGGTCGAACACCCACACGTCCGCGCCGCATTGGCCACTTGGTGCGTTGGAGTCGTCGCCCTCGTGTGCGCGTTCGGAGCGGCCGTGGTTGGCGACGCACGCTTCGGACTCCTCGCGTTCCTCGCAGGCAGCGTATTGGCCCTCACCGCACTTGCCATCACCGTCCGCTTCGGCGTGGCGTGGACGCTGGCCACGACGATCCTGGTCACGATCGTCTCCGCCACGATCGGCGGCGACGTCCTCGCACAGTCCGCACTATGGATCCTCGCCGTCCCCGCATGGCCAATCACCGCCACCGGTGCACGCGTGTGGGTTGCGGCTGCGGTGGGGTTAGCGCTGCTGGCAGTCGTTGTCGCGGCGCTGATGCGGGTGCTGCGCGGCATGCGCCCAGTGCGACGCTAACCCGCCGGGGTCAGGCGTCCATCTGCCGTGTAGCGACCATCGGGGGAGTTGTAGAAGGCGTGGGCGTGGTTGTCGTCGATAAGCAAATGCCACGTGCCGCCGTTATCGCAGGTGCCCTCGGTGATCGTCTCGCGGAAGCCATCCTCGGTTTTCGCGAGGTGGCCCGCGCAGCCAAGGTCCGGGTACGTCACCGCGGTACCGTCCGCGGTCGGCGCGAACCGGACGCGGAACTGCTCACCCTGCAGGTGCTCCACCTTGGACACCTGCCCCATCGTGCCCTCCAACGGACCACGCAGTGTTGCGCTGCCGATCTTGTCCAGCGCCGCCGCGTCCGTCGTCGGGTGCCAGGTGATCCGTGTGACATCGCTGAGCGGATTGCCGACGACCGTCTCCTCCGGGCCCCACACCTTTTCCAGACGCTGACCCCGCAGTTCGAAGTGCGTCACGTTGAGGCGGGGACCGTCCGTTTCGTACTGGTCCAAGCCCGGCTGGGTGCCGTTGGTGAACACTGTCGGGTAGGGCTCGTCCGAGTCGACGAGGTAGTCCTTCGTCCAGGTGACCTCGCCGTTCTGGGCCCGCAGCACGCGCACCGGCGATGGGTTGCCGTTGGCCGCGCCTGCGTCTGGGGCTGCGTCTGGGGCTGCGCTGACGCCTGCGCGGAGCAGCAGTTCGGGTTCGAGATCGCCGTTGATGTCCAAAACGTCGTAGGTGAACGTGCCGTCGAGATCCGCGAGGTCCGCGAAGAAGCGCGCCGGGTCCGCGATCGCCGCGGCGTACAGGTCACGGATCGAAGCGGTCGGTGTCGCTGACGCCGTGGTCGCGTCGGTTGACGTTTCGTTGGCCGGTGCGCTAGTCGGTGCGCTGACCGTCTCGTGAGAAACGACCGTCGTTGTTTCCGGTGCAGGCGTTTGGGTTGGTTCGGTCTCCGTGCCGCAGGCAGCCAGCAGGAGAGTGGTGGCGAGGATCGGTACGTGACGTTTCATGGCACCACGCTACCGAAAGCCCAAAAGACGATATCGGGATTTGGCATTCTCGCCGGAGCACGACCTGGGGAAACGGCGTCGGCAAGGTGCTAAAACCCGATATCGTCTTTTGGGCTATCCGACAGATCAGGACAGGATCTGCCAGACGCTTTGGAAAATCGACATCTGTTGGGAACTGGCGGGCCAACGCATCCGACTAAAAATGCGTCCCTGTATCAACCGAAAGGTGTATGTGTGTCCAGTACTGTCCAACGGCGCAGCGGCCTGCCCGCGCTGACCAGAAGAATCCATTTTTACGCGGGCCTGTTCATTGCCCCGTTCATCTTTGTCGCCGCGCTAAGTGGCGCTCTCTACGCGGTCGCTCCGTCGCTCGAAAACGTCGTCTACAAAGACGTGCTGACCGTTCCCGCCTCCGACACCAACGCCCCGCTGGCCAGCCAAATCAGGGCCGCGCAGGACACACACCCGGACATGGATGTGGCGCAGGTGTGGCCGTCGTCGACACCCGATGAAGCAACGCGCGTTTTGCTTATCGACGAATCCCTCACCGAAACAAACCAACTCCGCAGCATCTTCGTCAACCCCCACACCGGTGACGTCATTGGCGACGAGCCAACCTACTCCGGCCTCGGCGAACTCCCGCTGCGCTACTGGATCTCGTCGCTACACAAGAGCCTCCACCTCGGCGAGGTCGGCGAGCTTTACGCAGAGGTGGCAGCCAGCTGGCTGTGGGTCGTCGCCCTGGGCGGCCTGTACCTGTGGTGGCGGATGGCCCGGAAGCGAGCCCTGGTTGGGTTGGAGAATGCGACGGGGCGTCGTCGTAAAGTGCTGAACTTGCACGGCGTAGCCGGAACCTGGCTGCTCGTGGCCATGCTGGGACTGTCCGCCACAGGCATCACCTGGTCCGTATTCGCCGGCGAAAACGTCGACCGCACAATCACCTGGTTGGGCGGCAAAGCAGAACCGATCGAAACCTCCCTGGTCGCCGACGCGGAAGCCGCCCCAGCCGACGAGCACGCCGACCACCACCCCGCCAGCGCACACGGAGCCGAAGGCCTGACCAAGGACGAGGTGGCCGACCAAGCCGCCACCGTCCTCGAAACCGCCCGCGCCGAAGGCCTCACCGGATCAGTGCGCCTCTTCGTCCCCAAGAACACCGACGAGGCGTGGCAGGCCAGCGAGCGCTGGGTGCCGTGGCGCACCACCTCCGACGCCGTGAGCGTGAACGGCCAAAACGGTGACCTTGTAGACAAGCTCCCATTCTCTGAACTGCCACTGTTCTCAAAACTGACCAGCTGGGGCATCTACCTGCACATGGGCATCATGTTCGGCCTGCCTCTGCAGATCCTGCTCGCTATCTGCGCGCTCGCGATCTGCGCCATGGTCGTGATGGGCTACATCCTCTGGTGGCGACGCCGCCCAACAAAGAACGCCATCGCCGGCGTCCCAGGTCAGGCTGATCTCACCGGCCGCGACTGGGCCATCCTCGCCGTCGTAGCGATCCCGGTCGGCCTGTTTCTGCCGCTACTCGGCCTTACCTTCGCCGCGATGCTTGTTGCCGATCGGTTGCTGGCCCGCCGCCGCACGGCATTTACGACGCCCGAAAAAGAACCTGTTCCCCTGGCTGCTGACGAGCGGGTCGGAGTCTCCGGAGACGAGGCTGAGCTTGGCTTAGTTGAGGTTGGCTGAGGCAAGCGTGGCGGCGCGTTCCTGACAGATCACGGCGGAATCTGTCAGTCGCCGGCATCGCGCCTGGTCAGAAATCGCCCCTGACAGATTCTGCAGAATCTGTCAGTGGAAGAGGGGGCCGGCGAAAATAGTTCCCGTGGTTGGGCCGGGATGTGGAACTTTCTTGCCTCCCAAGACCGCCGACCTGGGAGAACGCTGCCGCGGTGGAGCCAAAAACCCGAAATAGTTCCCGAGCGGGGAACTATTTTGGGTGGGGGCCGCAGGGCCGCCGGGCCGCCAGCCCGGCAAAGTACCGCCGTACCCCCAAGAAACCTAGTAGTAGAAGGGGAAGTCGTCCCAGCGTGGCGGGCGCTTCTCCAAAAACGAGTCGCGGCCTTCGACGGCTTCGTCGGTCATGTAGGCCAGGCGGGTGGCTTCGCCGGCGAAGACTTGTTGGCCCATGAGGCCGTCGTCGACAAGGTTGAAGGCGAATTTGAGCATGCGCTGCGCGGTGGGGGACTTGCCGTTGATTTCGCGGGCGACCTGGATCGCCTCTTCTTCCAATGAAGCATGCGAGGCAACGATGTTGACCGCGCCCATGCGCTGCATCTCCTCGGCTGAGTAGGTGCGGCCGAGGAAGAAGATTTCGCGGGCGAACTTCTGGCCGACCATCTTGGCTAGGTAGGCGGAGCCGTAGCCGGCGTCGAAGGAGCCCACGTCCGCGTCGGTCTGCTTGAACCGGGCTTCCTCGCGCGACGCGATGGTCATGTCGCACACGACGTGGAGTGAGTGTCCGCCGCCGGCGGCCCAGCCGTTGACCACCGCGATGACCACCTTGGGCATGGTGCGGATCAGGCGCTGGACCTCGAGGATGTGCAGGCGTCCGCCCTCGGCCTTCACGCGCGCCTCATCGACGGTTTCGGCGGTTTCGCCGCCGGCGTACTGGTAGCCGGAGCGGCCGCGGATGCGTTGGTCGCCGCCGGAGCAGAACGCCCAGCCGCCATCCTTCTGCGAAGGCCCGTTGCCGGTCAGCAGCACCACGCCTACCGACGGATCGCGCCGGGCGTGATCCAGGGCTTGGTAGAGCTCGTCGACGGTGTGGGGGCGAAACGCGTTGCGCACCTCGGGGCGGTCGAATGCGATGCGCACGGTGCCGTCGGCGCGCGTGTCGCCGACGTGGCGGTGGTAAGTGATGTCGGTGAAGTTGAAGCCTTCGACCTCGCGCCACTGGCTGGGGTCGAAGGGCTGGGCGGTGGAGTACTGCATGGGGGTAATCGTACTCACGCGTCCGCTTTATACCTCTTTATAACTAGCCCAACCTATAAAGAGGTATAAAGAGGCTATGGTTCAGCGCAGTCCGTACACACCTGGCGTGGTGGCCTCCACCATTTATGGCAGAGACCAAGTTCTTAGGGAGGCGAAGCGCGAGCTTTTTTTTATGGCTCATGATCCTGGGCTGATGGGGCAGGTGAAGGTCTACGTGGGACCCCGCGGCATAGGAAAGACCAGCTTGCTTCGAGCAGTTGAAGCAGAAGCTAAGGCTGAAGGCTTTGAAACCGCCTGGATTACAGCGGGGGACCGGCCACTTTTCAATGCCCTTTTGGACAAAATCGGCGAGATTGCTCGCAGCTGGAAGGATGAGGCTGGAGAAAAGCTGCTCGGGCTGTTGTCGTCGCTGCGGGTTGAAGCGTTTGGTGTTTCGGTTGGAGGATCTCAACCAGTTGAAGGCCCGAGGCCAGATGCGTCGGGATATGGAGACCAAATGCAGCGCGCGCTTGTTGATGCAGCGGAAACGATCCGGGGCAGGGCTAGTGGAATGGTTGTTTGTATTGACGAGATTCAGTCGGCTGATGCAGATGGCCTGCGCTCGCTTGCGTACGCGTGGCAGCAGATGCAGGCAGAAAATGCTGAGCTCCCTCTCGCCATCTTTGCAGCTGGGCTCAGTCATAGTCAGGATGTGATTACCGATGCTGTGAGTTTTGCAGAGCGCTTTAGTTATGTGCATCTTGAATCTCTGGACCGAGAACACGCTGAGGAAGCATTAGTACAACCGGCGAAGAAGAAGGGCGTGAATTGGTCTCCGGCCACGCTCCAGGAAGCTGTCCGTTTAGCAGGCGGCTACCCGTATTTCATTCAGGTTGTAGGCGATCTGGTGTGGCAAGCGGCCGATTTTCCGGACCCTGGCACTTTTATTGACCTAGCAAACCTCAAACATGTAGCGGATCGATTCCAAGAAACTCAGTTGACCATGTTCCGCTCCCGGTGGCACAAAGCTACCGACGTGGAGAGGGAATTCATTAGCGCAATGGCTGAGGATCTAGAGCCACAGGTGAAGCGAGGCGATATCGCCGAGAGAATGGGTCGACCTACAACCGGAATCAGCATGGTCCGTAGATCTTTGCTTGACAAGGGATTAATCGAGGAAAGTGGTTTCGGCTACTTGAGGTTCACTGTTCCGGGGTTCGCCGAATTCGTGAGAAACGAGCGGGGCGGGCAGGAGCGTGAGGCTCGTGGTTGACGTTTTATACCTCTTTATAACTACCCCAACCTATAAAGAGGTATAAAGCACCCATGACCCCATCCGTTGACGAGATCCTCGAGCGCGCCCACGTTGTCGCGCTGCCCATGGCTGTGAAGTTCCGCGGCATCACCACGCGTGAGGCCTTGCTTATCGACGGCCCCGCCGGCTGGGGCGAATTCTCCCCATTCATCGAATATGCACCCGAGGAGTCCGCCGCCTGGCTGCGCGCCGGGCTCGAGGCGGCGTTCACCGGCCTGCCCGAAGCCCACGGCACTGTGGAGGTCAACGGCACGATTCCCGCGGTCGAGGACGTCGAGCCTGTGCTCGCGCGCTACCCGGGGGTTAACACGTTCAAGATCAAGGTCGCTGAGCCTTCGCAGTCGCTTGACGACGACATCCGGCGCGTCACCGCCGTCCGTCGCCTCCGCCCCGACGCGCGTTTGCGTGTCGACGCCAACCGTGGCTGGACCGTCGACCAAGCCGTCGAAGCGGCGGAGAAGCTCGGTGAGTTGGAGTACATCGAGCAGCCGTGCGCCACGGTGGAGGAACTTGCGGAAGTCCGCCGCCGCACCAGTACGCCGATTGCTGCGGACGAGTCGATTAGGCGTGCTGCCGACCCGTACCGCGTGGCTGAACTGAACGCGGCGGACGTGGCGGTGTGCAAGGCGGCTCCGCTTGGGGGAGTGGCCAACCTGGTCACCATCGCGCGCGACCTGCACCTCGATGTCACTGTCGCTAGCGCTTTGGATACTGCCGTCGGCATGGATGCGGGGTTGATCGCGGCGAAGCTCACCGGTTCGCGTGCGGCGGGGCTGGCAACCCAGCGCCTGTTCGTGGAGGATGTCGCGGAGCCCCGCGCCATGGAAAACGGCGAACTTGCTATCACCCGCACTACCCCCGATCCGGAACGCCTCCACGGGCTTCGCGCCCCAGGTGAGCGCAGGGATTGGTGGTTCGCCAGGGTCCGCGCGTGTATGGCTGTGCTGGAGCGGGATCCCTCTTTCCGGGTGTAATTGTCCGATTTCTTGTTGCATTCGCATGTGGGATCCGGGGGCAGTCGGCTAATCTTTCGCCCATGTCGACTCCCGTGATGCACGAATCTGCCTCGCTTTCAGAAGGCGAACTGGCAAAAGCGCCCGAACCTGGCGAGTGGCGCCGCCAACTTATCGGCCTGATTACCGGCGTGGTGCTTGCCGTGCTGGTGTACTTCTTGTTCCCTACCAACGCTGCTGAGACGGTCATGCAGTCCTCCGGTGCGAAGGAGGGGGTGGAGTACTCCGCGGACACCATGCGCATCGTCGCTGCCACCACTGTGTTGATGGGTGCGTGGTGGATGACAGAGGCCATCCCGCTGGCCGCCACCGCCCTGATGCCCATTGCGGTGTTCCCGATCGCAGGTGTGGCCCCGTTTAAGGAAGTGTCCTCCCCGTACGCTTCGGCGACGATCTTCCTGTTTATGGGTGGCTTCCTCATGGCGCTGGGTCTGCAGCGTTGGAACCTGCACCGCCGTCTGGCTCTGGTGGTGGTCAAGATTGTCGGTACTTCGCCGAAGCGCATCATTTTGGGCTTCATGCTGGCCACTGGCTTTATGTCCATGTGGGTGTCTAACACTGCTACCGCTGTGGTCATGCTGCCGATTGGTACGTCGGTGCTCATGCTGACCGCGGACACGGTTGGTGGCATGAAGAACCAGAAGAAGTTCGCTACCGCGCTCATGCTTGCTATCGCGTACTCGGCTTCCATTGGCTCCCTGGCAACGCTGATCGGTACTCCGCCGAACGCGCTGCTGAAGGGCTACATGGAGGAGGCCCACGGCATCGTTATCGGTTTCGGTCAGTGGATGCTGGTCGGCCTGCCGGTCGCGGTTGTGTTCACCTTCATTGCTTGGTGGTTGCTGATCACGGTGTTCAAGCCGGAGGTAGACACCATCCCGGGCGGCAAGGAGCTGATCGACGATGAGCTGAAGAAGCTCGGTGCCTGGACCTTCCCGCAGGTTGCTGTGGGTGTGATCTTCCTCGTCGCCGCGCTTGCCTGGATTTTCATCCCGCTGGGCCGCAATCACTTTGGTTGGGATTTCCCGTACGATGACGCGATCGTCGGCATCATCGCCGGCATGCTCATGTTCATCATCCCGGGCACCTCTGACGGCAAGCGTCTGTTGGACTGGAAGACGGCGAACGAGATGCCGTGGGACGTGCTGATGCTCTTCGGTGGCGGTCTGTCCCTGTCGGCCATGTTTACCGCAACCGGCCTGTCCCTGTGGATCGGTGAGAAGGCGAAGGGGCTGGCGGTGCTGCCGATGTTCCTGCTCATCTTCGCCATCGCCGCGCTGGTGCTGCTGCTGACGGAGCTGACCTCCAACACCGCAACGGCTGCGACCTTCCTGCCGATCATGGGTGGTGTGGCCGTTGGTATCGGCCTGACCGAGGCGACCGAGATGAACGTTCTGCTGCTGGCTATCCCTGTTGCGCTGTCTGCAACGTGTGCGTTCATGCTGCCGGTGGCAACTCCGCCGAACGCGATCGCTTACTCGTCCGGTTACGTCACCATGGGCGAGATGATCAAGGGTGGTGTGTGGCTCAACGCGATTGCGTTGGTGCTCATCTCCCTGGCTACGTACTTCATCGCAGTACCTGTGTTTGGGCTGGTGCTCTAGGAGCATTCTGCTTATCGACGACGCGCCCCGGCAGTTCTCCTGCCGGGGCGCTAGTCTATTTGCCATGGATAACGAGACGAGACAGTACGGCCGTCCAGGCGACGAGCCGCAGCGCCCGCGCCCGAGGCAGTACTTCCCGGACCAGTCCGAACAACAGGCCCAGTACGACGATCAGTACTACCAGCCGCAATACCAGCAGTACGAGCCCCCGTACGAGCCCCAGTATCAGGAGCCGTACCAGCCGGAGCCGCAGAAGGGCTCGAGTGCCGCGTCGATTGCGCTGGGTGTGTTCGCAGCGTTGGCGTTCATTGCAGCTGTGGTGCTGTTTTTCCTGTGGCAAGGGGCGGCAGCGGATGCCAAAAAGCAGCCGTTGACGGAGACGGTCACCCAGACGACCACCGCGACGGAGACCACGACTACGACGACGACGAAGTTCCCGTCGATCTTCCGCGACCGCGAGGAAGCAACCTCGATGTTGCCGCCGGAGCCGCTGCCGGATGATGTTGAGATCCCGCGCGATGTTCGGGACAGTGCCCGCGATATTCTCGACCAGATCCGCGACGGCGCGGACCAGTTTCTCCAGGAGCAGTAGGTAGATGGCAACGGCTATGGAATTGGCTACGGCGGTGGCGGGGGTCGTCGCAAAGCATTGCACTGATGTGGTGATGAGCCCGGGTTCGCGCAACTCGCCGCTGGCGTACGCGCTGCTCGCGCGTCGCGACATCACGGTGCATATGCGTATCGACGAACGCTCCGCCGCCTTCACCGCCCTCGGCCTCGCACGCGTGCAGCGCCGACACGTTGGCGTGGTGATGACCTCGGGCACGGCGGTGGCGAACGCGTACCCGGCGATGATCGAGGCGCATATGTCGCACACGCCGCTTGCCGTGATCAGCGCCGACCGCCCGGAGCGCCTCGTGGGCACCGGTGCCAGCCAGACCATTTGGCAGCAGGGCATCTTCGGCCGCTACGCCGAGACCCAACAGGTGGCGGACGAGGCGGCAGCTGAGGCGATCTCGTTCGACGCCAGCCAAGTACACATCAACGTTGCGCTGGACACCCCGCTCGTGCCGGACGCGCTGCCGGAGCCGGTTGGTGAGCCGCGCCGGGTCGGCCCGGGTGTCCTCGCACGCGGTGCGCTCGCAGGCTCGCGCACCGGGTTCGTCGACCATGGAGTCGTGGACATCGACCTGACCCGCGACACCCTGGTCATCGCTGGCGACGAGGCCTGGGAAGTACCTGGCCTGGAGCACGTGCCCACCATCGCCGAGCCGACCGCGCCGACCCCGTTCCACCAGGTCCACCCGTTGGCTGCGCGGTTCTTCGCGCAGTCGGAGGTGGCCATCTCCCACGACGGGGGTGACTTCGCCGCGTCCACCAAGCCGGAACAGGTCGTTGTGGTGGGGCACCCGACGCTGCACCGCGACGTCATGGCGCTGCTGGCGGATCCGGACATCACGGTCATCGGCCTGTCGCGCACCGAGACGTTTACCGGCCAGCCGGACCTGCGCGGCTCGCGCGTCAACGCCACGGGCCAGCCGACGGATACCTGGATCAAGATCTGTGAGGCCGCTGGCGAGGTCGGCGCCGACACCGTGCGCCAAGCCCTCGCCGAGGAGCAGTTCGGCTTCACCGGCCTGCACGTCGCCGCCGCCGTGTGCGACACCCTCGCGGTGGGCGACACGATGGTGCTCGGCGCGTCGAACCCGGTGCGCGATGCCTCCTTTGTCGGCATGCCGTTCGACGGCGTGGACACCTACGCCGCCCGCGGTGCCGCGGGTATCGATGGCACCGTCTCCCAAGCTGTCGGCATCGCCCTTGCCACCCAGGCACTGCGTGCGGACGAGATCCGCGCACCGCGCACCGTCGCGTTGCTGGGCGATCTGACGTTCCTGCACGACATCAACGGTCTGCTCATCGGCTCCGACGAGCCGCGCCCCGGCAACCTGACCATCGTGGTGGCCAACGACGACGGCGGAGGCATCTTTGAAACCCTCGAGCCAGCAGCGGAGCCGGTGCGAGACGTCTTTGAGCGGGCGTTTGGGACGCCGCATGGGGTGGTCGTCGAGAAGCAAGCGCTCGCGTATGGGGCGAACTACCGCCGCGCCGAATCGCTTGCAGAGCTGCACGAGGTGCTGCTTGAACTTGAGGCCCAGCCCGACGGCATCACGATTGTGGAGGCCGTGACCACCCGCGAAACCCGCCGCGCACTTGCGCAGCGACTGGCCAAGTAATGCGCTGGCGCAGACGCGCACACCAAGCCGTCATGGCGCTCTACGGATGCGCCGTGCTCGGCTGTGTTGCCATGGTCACAGGGCCCGCGCTTCACGACGCCCAGATCCACGCCAACCCCGGCCGCGGCGTAGCCACCGTCACCGACCAAACCCGACTCCGCACCTACGTGGAGTACGAAACCGAAGACGGCCGGCTCGTCTCGCCGAGGGACGGGGTGCTCTATCCCACCGGGCTTGGCCCCGGCCAACAGGTGTGGGTGACCTACGCCAAGAACAACACCGAGCTGGTCAAGGTGGAAGGCCGCGGGTGGGCGCTCTCGCTCATCCCCGCCCTGTCGGTGCTGGCCGTGGCGACGATTATCGCCGCCCTGGCCTGGCTCGCCGTAGGAAAAATTCACGTCCGGTTCAGCCGGAATTCGACCGAAGTTTCACGTCAACTGGGAGAGTAAACAGCATGCGAGTGGGAATCGTCGCCGAGTCCTTTCTGCCCAACGTCAACGGAGTGACCAACTCCGTCCTTCGCATCCTTGAGCACCTCAAACGGGAGGGCCACGACGCGATCGTGATCGCGCCTGGCGCCCGCGAGTTCCAGGACGAAGTTCCTGACTACCTTGGCTTTGAGATCGTTCGGGTGCCCACCGTTATGGTGCCGTTGATCGATTCGCTGCCCATCGGCGTTCCCACCACCACCGTCACAGCAGCACTGTCGCAGTTCAAGCCGGACATCATCCACCTGGCCAGCCCGTTCGTGCTTGGCGGAGCGGGGGCGTTCGCGGCCCGCCAACTCGGTGTGCCCGCGGTCGCGCTCTACCAGACGAACGTGGCTGGCTTTGCCACGAAGTACCAACTGTCCACCCTGGCTACCATGGCGTGGGACTGGACCCGCACCGTGCACAACATGTGCGAGATGACGCTCGCGCCGTCGTCGGAAACGATCAAGGCGCTGGAGGAGCACAACATCAAAAATATCCGCCATTGGGGCCGTGGCGTGGATGCGGAACTGTTCCACCCGTCGAAGCGCTCCGACATCCTGCGCCGTTCGTGGGACCCGACCGGTACGAAGAAGATCGTCGGGTTCGTCGGCCGCCTCGCCGCGGAGAAGTCCGTTGACCGCCTCGCCCCGCTGGTTACGGACCCGTCCATCCAGTTGGTCATCGTCGGCGGCGGCCCGGAGCGCGAGGCGCTTGAAGAGGTTTTGCCCAACGCCGTGTTCACCGGCCCGCTTTCTGGCGAGGAGCTCGCCCGCGCGTATGCATCGCTCGACCTGTTCGTGCATACCGGCGAGTTTGAAACCTTCTGCCAGGCCATCCAGGAAGCTCAAGCCTCGGGCGTGCCCACGATCGGCCCCCGCGCTGGCGGCCCCGTTGACCTTATCGAGCACGGCGTCAACGGTTTGCTGCTCGACGTGGCCACCTTCACCGAGGAACTCCCTGACGCAGCGCGTTGGCTTCTCGACGACACCCGCCACCCCGAACTCACCACCACCGCCAGGGCGTCCGTGGCCGACAAGACTTGGGAGGCGCTTGGGCAGCAACTCCTTGGCTACTACACCGAGGTGCTCGACTCCTACGAGCGCAAGGTGATCCACCTGTTCGGCCGCGATGTTGCACTGCCGCGCTGGGTGCCGGTGAAGCGCAAAGTAGACTGACGGGCATGTCTGTCGGCGACCTGTCTACCAGCACTCAGAACTACCTCAAGGGCATTTGGGCCCTTTCAGAGTGGTCGGATGCGCCGGTGACGTCGTCGTCAGTGGCAATGCACCTTGGGCTGCGGAAATCCACGGTGTCGGACGGGGTGCGCAAACTTGGCGAGCAGGGGCTTGTCACACACAAGCCTTACGGCACGATCGAACTGACCGAACTCGGCCACACGTATGCGGTGGCGATGATCCGCCGCCACCGTCTCATTGAAACGTTTCTGGTGGAAGCCCTCGGCTACACCTGGGACCAAGTGCACGACGAGGCGGAAAATCTCGAGCACTCCGTGAGCGACTTCATGGTCGAGCGCATCGACGCATTTCTTAACTACCCCACCCGCGACCCCCACGGTGACCCCATCCCCTCGGCCAGCGGGCGTGTCGACACCCCCGAAGCCGTCCCGCTGACCGGCGTGCAACCGGGCCAGACAGCCACGATTGAACGCATTGCCGACGACGACCCGAAACTGCTGCAATTCTTCGACAGTCACGGGCTTGTCGTCGGCGCAACCCTCGAGGTTGGAGAGGGTGCCCCTTACTCCGGCGCGGTCGCGGTCCGGCTTGCCGGCGCGGCGGAGGCGGTGCCGCTCGGCGAGGAAGCCACGGATTCCGTCTTCGTGCGCGTGGATGCGTAACGACGACCCCGCAGCACCCCATGCGGGCCGAACAGGTACACCACACCAAACACCACACCTTGGGCGAGCACAATCATGCCGCCAGAGGCTGTGTCCAGGTAGTAGGAGCAGTACAACCCCACGATTGCACACGCTGCCGACATGGTCGGGGCGATGACCAGCATCGTGCCGAACTTGTTGGTGAGCAGGTAGGCGGTCGCACCCGGGATGATCAGCATCGCCACCACCAGGATCACGCCAACGGCCTGGAGTGCCACCACTGACGTCAGCGCCAGCAGTGCCAGCAGGGCCGCACCGAGCAGGCGCGGATTCAACCCAATCGCGTGTGCATGGGTGGGATCGAACGCGTAGAGGGTGAAGTCGCGCCGCTTGAGCACCAGCACGCTCAACACGATCGCTCCCAGGATGGCCACCTGCAGCAGGTCCCCACGGGACACACCAAGCAGATTGCCGAAGATGATGTGGTTCAGATCCGTGTGCGAAGGGGTTACCGAAATGAGCACGAGCCCCAGCGCGAACATGGTGGTGAACACAATGCCAATGGCCGCATCCTCCTTCACCCGGGACGTATCGCGCACCAGCCCGATCAGTGCCACCGCAAGGAACCCAAACACCACCGCGCCAACGGCGAACGGCACGCCCAGAATGTAGGCCAGCACCACGCCCGGCAGGACAGCGTGGCTTACCGCATCGCCCATCAGCGACCAGCCAACCAGCACCAGCCAGCACGACAACAGCGCGCACACAACCGACGCCACTAGCGACGTTGCAAGCGCACGCATCATGAACTCGTAACCAAACGGCTCCGTAAGCAGCGCAATCATGCCGACACCCCCATTCCGAAGCCCTGCACCAAATTGTCCGGCTCTAACACCACTTCGGTCGGGGCGTGCATTAACACCCGACGGTTCAACAGCACCGTCTCCGGCGCGAGTTGCGGCAGGGCGACCAGATCGTGCGTCACCACAAAAATGGTGGTGCCTTCAGCGGCGAGGTCGCGCAACAGCTCAGTGATGGTGGCCTCGGAATGTTTGTCCACGCCGGCGAAGGGTTCGTCGAGAAGCATGATGCTCGCGCCCTGGGCGATACCGCGGGCGATGAAGGCACGCTTCTTCTGGCCACCCGAAAGCTGACCGATCTGGCGGTCTGCGAACGACTCAAGGTGGGTGCGCTCAAGCGCGCGATCCACAGCCGCAATGTCCTCCGCACGCGCGTGGCGGGTAAAGCCCATGTGGCCGTAGCGGCCCATCATGACCACATCACGCACTGTGACCGGGAACTGCCAGTCCACGTCCTCGCTCTGCGGGACGTAGCCCAGCACCTGCGTCTTGCGGGCGCGCATGGGGTCGATGCCGTTGATACGAACCGTGCCGCGATCCGGCTTGACCAACCCCATGATCGCCTTGAGTAGCGTGGATTTGCCCGCGCCGTTCATCCCGATCAGCCCACAGATACGGCCTGGTTGGACGCTCAAAGTTGCGCCGTCGAGCGCGACGACGTCGCCGTAGCGCACCGCAACATCGTCAACCGCGATTGCGGGGATCACTGCTTGCCCCCGTTCAAACCGTCGATGATCACCTTCGTGTCGTGGCGAATCAGATCCAGGTAGGTCGGCACCGGACCGTTTTCCTCAGAAAGCGAATCGACGTAGAGGGTGCCGCCGTACTCCGCGCCGGTGGCCTTCACGACCTGCATCATCGGGGCGTTAGAGACTGTGGATTCGCAGAACACCGCTGGGACGTTGTTTTCCTTCACAAACTCGATCGCGCCGGCGATCTGCTGCGGGGTGGCTTCCTGCTCAGCATTGACTGGCCAGATGTAGCGCTCAGTTAGCTTCGCGTCGCGGGCCAGGTAGGAGAACGCGCCCTCACAGGTCACCAAGGCACGCTGCTTGTCGGGGACGGCGGCGAGCTTGGTCTCCAGCTCGTCTTGCACAGCCTGCAGTTCGTTTTTGTATTTCTCGCCGTTGGCCTTGAAGTCTGCGGCGTGTTCCGGGTCGAGTTCGCTGAACGCGTCAACGATGTTGTCCACGTACTTCTGCACGTTCACCGGGCTCATCCACGCGTGCGGATTGGGCTTGCCGGCGTAGGCGTCCTCGGCGATGTCGATCGGCTCGACACCCTCGCTGACCACGGCGTGCGGCACATCCAGATCGGCGACAAACTGGGCGAACCAATTCTCCAGGTTCATGCCGTTATCCAAAATCAGGTCCGCGTCGGCGGCACGAGAAATGTCGCCGGGGGTGGGCTCGTAGCCGTGGATCTCCGCACCAGGCTTGGTGATGGATTCCACCTTGAGGTGATCGCCCGCAACGTTCGCGGCGATGTCCTGGATCACGGTGAACGTTGTGAGCACGACAGGGGTGTCTTTGCCGCCTGCTGCATCAGTGCTTTCTTCAGAGCAGCTCGCCAGGCCGAGGGAGAGAGCAGCCGTAGCGACGAGCGCAAGCACTTTGGTTTTCATCATGTCGTTCCTTTGCGTTGGGAGCGTGGAGGGGAGCAGGCAATCTGTGTGCCCACGCTGGCGAATAATAAAGTTCGGTATGCCGAACTGGCAAGTGGCGTAAGGGCGTACAGCCTACTTTTGTGGGTGGCGAAGTAGACCGAAGTAGACTGACCAACCATGGCCAAGGCGGATCTGGAGAAAAAGCCCTTCGACGTTGCTGGAATGTTCGACGACGTGGGCAAGAACTACGACAAGACCAACACCGTGTTGTCGTTCGGGCTGGACAAATACTGGCGACGACGCACCCGCGAACGCCTCGAACTCAAACCAGGGGAGAAGGTGCTCGACCTCGCCGCAGGCACCGCCGTGTCCACCGTCGAGCTCGATAAATCCGGCGCGTGGGTCGTGGCGTGCGACTTCTCCCAGGGCATGCTGGCCGCCGGCAAGGACCGTAAGGTGCCCAAGGTGGTCGGCGACGCGATGTACCTTCCGTTTGCCGACAACACCTTCGACGCGGTGACCATCTCCTACGGGCTGCGCAACGTCCATGATTTCGAGGCCGGCTTGCGCGAAATGGCACGTGTGACCAAGCCCGGCGGGCGCCTCGTGGTCAACGAGTTCTCCACCCCCGTCATCCCAGGATTCCGCACCGTGTACAAGGAATACCTGCCACGAGCTGTGCCAGCGCTGGCCAAGGTATTTTCCTCCAACGCGGAGGCCTACGAGTACCTTGCGGAATCCATCCGCGCATGGCCCAACCAGGAGGAGCTTGCCGCGGCGATCAACGCCAACGGTTGGGAAGACGCCGGCTGGCAAGATCTCACCGCCGGCATCGTGGCGCTCCACAGCGCCGTCAAGCCGCTCGACTAAGCCGCGCTAAGCGACGTCCCAGAGCGGGGCGTTCTTCGGCACCACGCGACCTGCCGCGCGCCACAGTCGTGCGACCAGGTCGCGGTCGTCTTCCTGCACTAGGTTGCCCATCAGGCGCGCCGCTGCAGGCATGAGGTAGCGCCCGCCCAAACCGCGCAGCGCCACCGGGCCAGCCAGCGGTAGGAACTGCGGGTAGGTCAGGAGACGGGCGAGGGTGCGAGCCAGCGTAAACGCGTCACCGTAGTGGCTGCGCAACAGCGCCGGCCAGGCAAGCGTGAGGTCGCCGCCCGCGTTGATTAACTCGACCGCCAACACCGCAGTTTCCAGCCCGTAGTCGATGCCTTCGCCGTTGAGCGGGTTCACGCACGCTGCAGCGTCGCCGATGAGGACCCAGTTCGGGCCCGCAACGTTGGACACCGCACCACCCATCGGCAACAGTGCGGAGGTCACCGCCTGCTCCGGACCGAGGTTCCACATCTCGCGCTGCTGTGCGGCGTAGTCGGCGAGCAGCTTCTTCGTGTTCACCTTCGCTGGGCGTGCGTCGGTGGACAGGGCGCCGCACCCGAGGTTCACAGTGCCGTTACCAAGCGGGAAGATCCAGCCGTAACCAGGCTGAATCACGCCATCCGCGTCGCGCAGCTCTACGTGCGAATGCATCCACGGCTCATCCGAAAACGGCGAATCGCAATACGAGCGCGCCGCAATGCCGAATACCTCGCCCTTGTGCCACTCGCGACCCAGTTTCTTGCCAAAGGGGGAGCGCACGCCGTCGGCAACCACGACCCACTTCGCGCGTACCGAGCCCTGATCTGTCTTCACAGCACTGATCGCGCCGCCGGAAAACTCCACACCCGTCGCGGCGCAGTTCTGGCGGATGGTGGCGCCGGCGGTGCGGGCTTCGTCGACAAGCATTGCGTCAAACACCGTCCGAGGAGCCGCAGAGCCTTCACCGCGCGGCCAAGGCGCCTCGACGTCGCCGCCGTAGCCGTGCAACTTCAACCCCTTGTTGCGATACGCGGGTACCTCCAGATTGAGTGCCTCGAGCGTCTCCACCGCACGCGGGGTCAACCCATCGCCGCAAGTTTTGTCGCGGCCGGGACCCTGGGCGTCGAGAAGCAAAGTCTGCAAACCCGCACGCTGCGCCGCAATCGCCGCCGCCGAACCAGCCGGTCCAGCACCCACAACCACAAGGTCGAAATACTCAGTCACGCAACTGATTGTGCCAGCGCCACCCACTGCTACAGAACCAAGGGCAAGTGGGCTACGGTAGGTGCGTTATCCATGTGCCCCTCCAACCTGCAAGGACGTTATCGATGACGTACGGCACCACCCCGTCACCCCGCCACGGATTCAAGATTGACCTTGGCGACGACGCACTCAACACCCGGCTCAACACCGGGCTAGAAGCGGTGGAGGACCTCCTCATGGCCGAACTTTCACGCGGCGAAAAGTTCCTCACCGACAAAGTCACCCACCTCGCCGCAGCCGGTGGCAAACGCTTCCGCCCCATGATGGCGCTGCTGTGCGCCGAGTTTGGCCCCAACCCGCGCGCCCAAAACGTGATCAGCGGCGCCACCGTCACCGAAATGGTGCACCTGGCCACGCTGTATCACGACGACGTCATGGACGAAGCTGAACGCCGCCGCGGCGTTGAGTCCGCCAACGCGCGCTGGAGCAACACCGTCGCCATCCTTGCAGGCGACATCCTGTTTGCCCACGCCTCACGCCTGATGAGCCGAATGGACCTGGCCACCGTCGAGCACTTCGCCGACACCTTCGAGGAACTGGTCACCGGCCAGATGCGCGAAACCGTCGGCGCACAAGGCACCAGCCCGGTTGAGCACTACCTGAAGGTCATCGACGAGAAAACCGGCGTGCTCATCGCGTCCGCCGCCTACCTGGGCGCGCGGCACTCCGGCGCGTCCGACGAGGTGGTCCAGCGTTGCGCGCGCATCGGCGACGCCGTGGGCATGGTGTTCCAGATTGTCGACGACATCATCGACATCTTCTCCGACCCCGAACAGTCCGGAAAGACCCCAGGTACAGACCTGCGCGAAGGCGTATTCACCCTGCCAGTGCTCTACGCGCTCGAAGAGGACTCCGAGGCCGGCGAAGCCCTTCGAGGGCTCCTTACGGGCCCGCTTACCGACGACGCCGACGTCACCCGCGCCCTCGACCTCCTGGGCCGGACACGCGGCCGTGAGCGCGCCTTGGAAGCCGCCCGCGGATACTTGGACATCGTCGAACGCGAACTCGACGCGCTGCCCGACATTCCAGCCCGCGAAGCGCTGCGCACCATGACCCGACTTACCGTCGAACGCGTAGGATAACCAGGCGATTTGCCTACATTACGGTGGCGTGATGTAAGGTAATCCCCGCACTTCAAACGTGCACGCCAGGTTGCCCGAGCGGCCAAAGGGAGCGGACTGTAAATCCGCCGGCATTCGCCTTCAGAAGTTCGAATCTTCTACCTGGCACAGGCACACCCCGCCGATCCCCATCACGGATCGGCGGGGTTTTTCGCTGTGCGGTGCTGTGGTTCTGCGGCTGCAGGGCGGTAGGGAGTGATGGCCTATGGCGTAGGTTATGGAGCGGTTTATGTCGTCGATAAGCATGCGTAAAAATATGCGCTGTACTGGCGATTTGTGTTTATAAACGATGTCGGGTTAATCTTCTCAAGGCTTCAACGGAGCGGGTCGCAAGATCCACAACAAAGAGGCTGTGCCCCCTTAGCTCAGTCGGCAGAGCGTTTCCATGGTAAGGAAAAGGTCGACAGTTCGATTCTGTCAGGGGGCTCTGTTGTTTGCTGGGGTCCTTGCACTTCGTGCGAGCGTCAGTGAACACATGGCGGTGTAGCTCAGTGGTAGAGCAAGCGACTCATAATCGCTGTGTCGAGAGTTCAATTCTCTCCATCGCTACTCACCTCAAACGGACGCCACAAGCGCCCGTGGTAGGGTTAGGCGCACCGAATAAGGTGCCCTAGGGGCGTGGCGCAATTGGTAGCGCAACGGTCTCCAAAACCGTAGGTTGCAGGTTCGAGTCCTGTCGCCCCTGCCAAAACAACCTGGAGGAGTTTTCGTGACTAACCCCAACGGTCAGAATGCCGCACAGCCAACCGGCAAGCGCCAACTGCGAGGGGTCTCGCCCGTGTCCTCCGACGGGTACGAAGCAAAGCGCACCCCCGTCAATGCCGACGAGGCCGAGGAAAAGACCACCAGCATCGCAACCTTCCCGGGCGAAGTCGTCTCCGAGATGAGCAAAGTCATCTGGCCGACCGGCAAGCAGATGCTGAACTACACGCTGATCACATTCGCGTTCCTCATTGTGCTCACCATCCTCGTCTGGGGCACCGACACCCTCGCTTCCATGGGGATTCGCTGGATTCTCATCCGATAAGTACAATTTCACGCGTAACGTTTCCCGCCACCTCGAACACCGAGGGAAGGCGGGATACTTTTTGCCCCGGTAACCTTGGGGCACACCCGCGAACATACGAGGAGAACAACCATGACTGAGGTAAACGAGGACGTCAACGGCGCGATCGAAAACAACGAGCAGGAAATGATCGACGAAGGCGCGCCCGTCGACCCCTCCACCGACCCGGTCATCCACGGCGACTCCGACCCGGCCGGCACCAACGAGCAGGATGACAACGCCGAGGCGACCGAGGGCGCGGAAGCGCCGGAGGCAGAGGGCGCTGAGGCCGCGGAGGGCGTTGAGGCCCAGGACGCTGAGGCTACGTCCGACTTCGACGCTGAATACCGCAAGCGCCTGCGCGAGTACACCCGCGAACTGAAGAAGCAGCCGGGCGAGTGGTACATCATCCAGTCCTACTCCGGCTACGAAAACAAGGTGAAGACCAACCTGGAGATGCGTAGCCAGACCCTCGAGGTCGAAGACTCCATCTACGAGGTCGTCGTGCCTGTCGAGCAAGCGCTGGAGAAGAACAAGGACGGCAAGAACAAGCTGGTCAAGCGCAAGCTGCTGCCGGGCTACGTCCTCGTGCGCATGGACATGAACGATGCCGCATGGTCCGTGGTGCGTGAAACCCCGGGCGTGACCTCGTTTGTCGGTAATGAGGGCAACGCCACCCCGGTGAAGCACCGCGACGTCGCCAAGTTCCTGCTGCCGAAGTCCGCCGCGGCCGGCGCGAAGCCGCAGGTCGACGCCGAAGGCGACACCGTTGTGCCGTCGGCGGAGGAGGCGCCGAACAAGGTCACCCACGACTACAAGGTCGGCGAGGCCGTCACCATCCTCTCCGGTGCACTGGCGTCCGTGTCCGCTACCATCAACGCCATCGACCCGGAGACCGGCAAGATCGAGGCGCTCGTGTCCATCTTCGGCCGCGAGACCCCAGTCGAGCTGACCGCCGATCAGATCGAGCGCATCATGTAAGCGCATTTTGCTTATCGACGACGCCCTGGCGTAACCTATCTCGTCGCGTGTGTTTTGCGCACACGCGACGTTTTCGTTTTCTCATCCCCGGTGGCTGGGAAAAACCCGGCATCCGGAAGCCTTACCGCTGTTCATCGCGGTGGCGAGGCTGTAACTAGGAGGTAATTGCGATGGCTAAGAAGAAGGTCACTGGCCTGATCAAGCTTCAGATCGAAGCTGGTATGGCAAACCCGGCCCCGCCGGTCGGTCCGGCACTTGGTGCACACGGCGTGAACATCGTTGAGTTCACCAAGGCATACAACGCTGCGACCGAATCCATGCGCGGCAACATTGTCCCGGTGGAGATCACGGTCTACGAAGACCGCTCCTTCGACTTCATCCTGAAGTCCCCGCCGGCTGCATCCCTGCTGCTGAAGGCTGCAGGCCTGCAGAAGGGCTCCGGCGTTCCGCACACTGACAAGGTTGGCAAGGTCACCTGGGAGCAGTGCAAGGAAATCGCCGAGACCAAGAAGAACGACCTCAACGCCCGCGACATCGAGGCTGGCGCCGCGATCATCGCTGGTACCGCACGTTCGATGGGTATTGACGTCGAGAAGTAAAGCGCACCTCGTCGCTTTACGTGGAAGGGCCTTCAGCCAGGCCCGCCAACCACAACTCCTGAAAGGAATCAAACATGGCTAAGAAGTCCAAGCGTTACATTGAGCAGCTCGCCAAGGTGGACCGCGACGCGTTCTACCACCCGCTGGATGCGGTGACCCTGGCAAAGGAGACCGCTTCCGACAAGTACGACGCAACCATCGACGTTGCGATGCGTCTGTCCGTCGACCCGCGCAAGGCCGACCAGCTGGTCCGTGGCACCGTCAACCTGCCGCACGGCACCGGTAAGACCGTCCGCGTCGCAGTCTTCGCTGAGGGCGAGAACGCCACCAAGGCGAAGGAAGCAGGCGCTGACATCGTCGGCACCGACGAGCTTATCGAGCAGATCAACGCTGGCCAGCTCGACTTCGACGTGGCTATCGCTACGCCGGACCAGATGGCTAAGGTCGGCCGCGTTGCTCGCGTGCTCGGCCCGCGTGGTCTGATGCCGAACCCGAAGACCGGTACGGTCACCCCGGACGTCGCTAAGGCGATCCAGGACTCCAAGGGCGGCAAGATTGCCTTCCGTGTTGACAAGGCTGCGAACCTGCACGCCATCATCGGCAAGGCTTCCTTCACCCCGGAGCAGCTCGCTGAGAACTACGGCGCGCTTCTCGACGAGGTCGTTCGCCTCAAGCCGTCTTCCGCCAAGGGTGTCTACCTGAAGAAGATCACCGTGTCCGCAACCCAGGGCCCGGGCGTTCCGGTTGATACCTCTGTGGAGAAGGACTACGCCAAGAAGGCATAGTCTTCCCGCAACGATTTCGCGCCTCGGTGGTTCACCGGGGCGCTTTTTCGTGTCTGGGGGTAGTGCTTTGTCGCAACGCTTAATGGAAGTAGTATTCGTTAAGTGTTGAAAACGGTTACCAATAGTCTTGTGGTTGTCTGCCTCGCCGCCTTGCTCACCCTGTTGACGTGTGGCGTGGCACTGGCGGATCCCGCCCGTTTTGATCGGGGCCACATCGATGTCTTCAACGTCACCGCCGACGGTGGCAGCCTGACTTTGGACCTGCAGGAGGACGTCACCGGCTCCCACGTGCGCCGCGCACCCGAGGATGTCGATTTGGTTGTCGGCGAGGCGGCCTACACCGACGAAACCGCCAACGTCCCAGAGATCGGCGAGCCCGGCTACCTGCTGCCACAGACCCAACGTGCCGACCTGCTGTGGCCCGGGTGGGACACCCAGGGCGTGCGCGAAGGTGGCTTCGGTCGCGTCGACATCGAGTTCCGCGAGGTCTCCGGGCCAGGATCCGTCTACCTGTTCCAGACGGGAAGCTTCGGCTCCTTCCAACCCGTGCTTGATAGCGACCAGCCGCAGCTCTCCTCAGGATCCCGCATTGTTCAGGACGACCCGTCCCACGTCCACGCGAACTGGCTGTTCACCCAGCCAGGCGTGTACACCATGAAGGTTGTGGCAACCGCGGACGGCGCCGAGTCCAACGAGGCGGTGTACACGTGGCACGTCGGCGACGCCAGCGCCGAAACAAGCGCCGAAACAAACGGCGACCGCACCAGCGCCGACACGAGCACCGGCACGCCCCACAACGACGCAACCAACAGCGCAGCCGCGGTTTCCACACCCGCTGCCTCGAAACCGGTAGCCCAGAAGCCGGCGCCCGCAGCAGCACCTGCGGCCAAGCCGGCGCCCGCCACCACCTCAGCAGCGGCGAAGAAGTGCACACCCGCGTTGCGCCCGATGATCAAGGACGACCGCAACGTGCCCGCCACCTGGAAGCGTCCGGAAGACCTTGTGTTCGGGCTCGGCAGCGCGGCGGAGGCGGACCTGCCCCAGGCGGTCGGCCCAGTGCCTGCCGGCAAGGCGTGGATGATTGGTGCGACACAGCAGGACAACGTGCCGTGGCTGGGTGCGAACACGCAGCACGAGTCGCTCATTGAACACACCACCGGCGAGGTCACCTGGGAAGTAACAAACTTCAACGGCCCCGGCCCAATGACCGTGTTCACCCAGGGCGGCCTGGGGCAAGTGGTGGGCGAGGAGTGGTTCACCGCGGAGAACGGTCGCGGCTCCGGCAGCCACACGATCCCGGCGAACTCGCACGTGCACCCCAATTGGGTGTTCGGTGCACCCGGCACGTACAAGGTGACCATCCGTCAGACCGCCACCACAAAAGGCGGGGAGAAGGTCTCCGGCGAGGCCACGCTGACGTTCAACGTTGGAGAAGCCGGCAACGCCGATAGCGGCCACTTCGATTTTGGCTCCATGTTTGACCCAGAAGGCAGCTGCAGCACCGGAGCAGCAACGGCACAAGGCAGCGACGCCGCACGCTCAGGTGACCTCGCAGAGACCGGCACCACAGTGATGACCGTGCCGTTCGCCATCCTGGGCCTCGGCGTCGCGGTGTTCGGCGCGGCGATGTGCACGCTGGACACTGCCTTGCGACGCCGCCTGATTGCCCTCGCAGGAGCCTCGAAGTGAAGCGCGCCAAAGCTATAGCGGCCCTCGGGTTGGTTGCGGGTCTGGTGGGCTGCGCGCAGGCGGACGGTGCGGTGGATGATGGCCGGTTGCGTGTGGTGGCGTCGACAAGCATTCTCGCGGATGTCGTGCAGAATGTCGCCGGCGATGCCGCTGACGTCACCCCGTTGATGCGTCGCGGCGCCGACCCGCACTCGTATGAGCCGACCCTGCACGCCACGCGCGACATTGCCTATGCGGACGCCGTGTTCACCAACGGGCTGTTGCTGGAGCCGCAAGCATTGAGCCGCACGATCGAGTCGACGGCGCGACCCGACGCGCGTGTGGTGGCGCTCGCCGAGCAGACGCAGCGCTACGGTTACGCCCCGATCCCGCTGGTCGAGGACGCGAGCTTGGACACCGTGTGGTTGGGCCTGCGCTTCGAGGGTGACCTCCCCGCCACCGCCGTCACCGAGCTTTCGCTTGTCGACGCCACCGGCCCCGGCAAAGCTTTCGCCTTCATCCTCGGCACGTTTGGCACACCTGAGTTGCTCTTCGACTCCGACGGCGGCTCGACCATGCTGCCGGCGGGTGCGCACACGCACGTGAGTTGGGCCTTTTCAGCGCCGGGTGTGTACGAGTTGCGGCTGCGCGCGTCGGTGCGCGACGCGGTCGATGCGCCGGAGCGCAGCTCCGCCGAGCAAACCGTGACGGTGGTTGTCGGCCAGGATCCCGCCCAGGTCGCGCCCGGGAAGCGAGCGATTGAGCATGGTCACGTGGACATCGCCACGCTTGTCGACGACACCACCACCCACCTGACCCTTCGCACCGACGACCACAGCCACCCCGGCCACACCGACATCAACCCCGCCGATGCCGTCGTTGTCGTACCCACAACCACCCTGCAGCCGATCCCGCCACAGCGCGAGTTCCGCTTCCTCGGCAACCCGGACGATGAGACCTACCTGCTGCCGCAGGCGGTACTCGGCCGTCACGTGCACGGCGAGCTAGACCCGCACATCTGGCACGACCCGGCCGCGATGAAAGCGGTGGTTGACGTGGTGCGCGACGAACTGTCCGCCATCGACCCGTCACGCGCCAGCCAGTTCGCGGACAACGCCAAGCGATACCAGTCGCTTCTCGACGACACCGACCGCACCGTCCGCGCCATGTACGACTCCATCCCTGAAACGAACCGCAACCTGGTCACCACCCACCACGGCTACGCCTACCTCGGCCGCGCCTACGGGCTGCGCATCGCAGGCTTTGTCACCCCGAACCCGAGCGTGGAGCCAAGCCCCCGCGACCTGCTGGCACTCTCGCGCACCTTGGACAACCTCGACGTGCCGGCCGTGTTCGTCGAGTACGGCAGCGAACAAGAAACGCCTGTGCTCACCCAAACGGCCGCCCAGCACGGGGTGAACGTGTGCCCGATCTGGGGCGACTCTCTCGACCCGCCCGGTCAGGGGCCGGCGCAAACGTATGTGGACTTTGTGCTGGCCAATGGGTCGTCGATTAGTAACTGCTTGAAAGGACAACAATGAAAAAGATTCCAGCCCTCATCACCGCCGCCATGATCGCGGCCGCACCCGCAGCAACCGCCCAGGTACAGGACAACAACCCCGCCCTGCAACAAGTCGTTGACGCCAACGAAACGATCGCGCCGGAAGGCGAACGCACCGTCATCGACGCAGGCCACGTTGACCTCGGCCCCATGTTCGTGGACGGCAACCTGCAATTCCTCGCCCGCGACGACACCCACGAACCCGCCATGTGGCGCCACCTCAACGACGTCGTCTTCGCCGTCGGCGACGCCGCCAAGCAAACCCTGCCCGACACCAACGACTTCGACTTCACCGGCGCTAAACCAGGCTCCGACGTATGGGTCGTGCCCCAAACCGAAGTCGCAGGCGTGCCATGGCTGGGCTGGAACTCCCAAGCCCCCTCGCTGCTCGAGCGCTCCACGTCCGGCATGAGCCTCGAATTCGCCGGCCACGACGGCCCTGGCGACTTCTCCCTCTTCGTCCAACCCGGCGGCTTCCACGAACCGCAGCAACTGTGGAACTCCCGCACCGAAGGCGACCAGTCCATGTGGGTCGAACCCAACACGCACACCCACGCCAACTGGGTGTTCACCGAGCCGGGCGTGCACCTGATCAAGGTGCGCGCGAAGGTGGAGGACACTGACGGCCAGGTGCACACCGACGAGCAGGTGCTGCGCCTTGCGGTCGGCGTTGACCCGCAGGAGGCGTTCGACGCGGAGTTTGCGGGCGCCGGGGAGGGGGCGTCGTCGTCAAGCAATGTGCTCCTGTTCGCAGGCTTGGGTGTGCTCGTCCTGGCGTTGGTGGCGTTCGCGGTGGTGTGGGGGCGTCGTAAGTGATCACAATCCGCGACCTTGCCGTGTCCTACCCGGGACGTGAAGTGTTTCAGGGCGTGGACGTCACGCTCAACGGCGGCGAATTCACCGGCCTGCTCGGGCCGAACGGCGCAGGCAAAACGACGCTGATGCGTGCGATGCTCGGGCTCGTACCCGCCGACGCAGGCACCGTCGAGACGACCGACTCGCGTCCGATCCGCGACGTCGTCGGCTATGTGCCTCAACGCCACAACGTCGCGTGGGATTTCCCAATCGACGTCTACACCGCCACCCTCAACGCCACGCTTGGGAAGCGCCCCTGGTTCCGCCGCGCTGGCGAACGCGACCGCATGTGGGCGCAGCGTGCGCTTGAGATGGTGAACCTTGCAGACCTCGCCGACCGCCCCATCAGCGACCTGTCCGGCGGCCAGCGCCAACGCGTGCTCATCGCGCGTGCTTTGGTGCGCCGTCCGCGCATGCTGCTTCTCGACGAACCCTTCACCGGCCTCGACATCCCCACCACGGAACATTTGCTCGGGCTGTTTCGAGAGCTCGTCGATAAGGGCCTGGGCGTTGTGATGTCCACCCACAACATCGTCGAGGCCGTCGAATCCTGCGACCGTCTCATCCTGTTCAAAGGCGGCATCGTGGCGGATAGCCCGACGCGCCTGCTTAACGACGACACCCCCTGGATGCACACCTTCTCCGTCGGCCCCGACTCACCGTGGCTACGAGGCGTGCGCGCACACCTGGAGGCCGCCCATGCCTGAGATTTCCTTCCTGCAATTCCTCGCCGACATGGCGAACCCACAACTGGCTTTTCTGCCACGTGCGCTGGGCGCCGCCGTGATCGCTGCGGTGCTCTGCGCGGTGGTTGGGTGCTTCGTGGTGCTGCGCGGCATGGCGTTCATCGGCGACGCCGTTGCGCACGCCGTGTTTCCCGGCATCGCCGTCGCCTTCGCCCTGCAGACGTCCGTGCTGCTCGGCGGCGCGGTGGCGGGTGCGTTGGTGGCGGTGCTGATCGCGGTGATGTCGCAACGCCGCACCATTAAAGAAGACTCCGTGATCGGCATCGTGTTTACCGCCGCGTTTGCTATCGGCCTGGTGATCATCTCGCGGGTCGAGGGCTATACCGCCTCCGTGAGCTCGTTCCTGTTCGGCTCGCTCACCGGCGTCGGGGGGCGCGAACTGGTGGTCAACGCGGTCGCTGGCGCCATCATCGTCGCCATTGTGGTCGTGCTGCGCCCGTGGCTCACCGCCGTCGCCTTGGACCGCGAAACCGCCCGCGCCATGAACCTGCCCGTCGCCGCGTTGGACCTCGCGCTGTATCTCAGCGTGACGTTCGCCGTTGTGCTCGCCGTACAGACCGTGGGCAACATCCTGGTCGTCGCACTGCTGATCACCCCGGCTGCCGCCGCGCGCCTGTTCACCGACCGGCTCGACACGATGATGCTCATCGCCGCCGCATTCGGCGTGGTTGGCAGCGTCCTGGGCGTGTGGCTGGCGTGGGCCTACGATTCCCCAACCGGGGCGACGATCGTCCTTTCCGTCACCGCCCTGTTCGCACTGAGCTGGCTGTTCGCGCCGCGCCGCGGAGTGTTCGCGAAGGTGGTGCGGGCATGAAGTTGAACCGACTTGTGACGCTGGTCGTCGCTACGCTTGCGTTTGCTGTGGCACCACTGGCGCAGGCGAGCAGCGAGCACAAACCCGGCGACCCCGGCCACAGCGTGACCCTCGACGCGGACGTCGACCACCCGTGCGCCGGCCGCAAACTGCTCTACCACTCCCACAACGACGCCCTCTACGGCACGCGCTCCGGCGGCAAGCTAGCGGTGATGGCGGTCGACGGCCAACAGGTCACCTCCCAAGACTCGGTGTGCTTCCGCCTCGCCCCAGACGCGGACGCCGACGGCAACGACCTGTCCAAACTCACCATCCCCGACGACGGCACCCTCGACTTCCTCGGCCCCCGCGGCAGCGAAGTCTGGGCAGCGCCGCAAAGCGTGGACTGGACCGACAACTGGCGCCCCATCTGGTCGGGCCTCGGCGCATTCGACCCCGCCCACGAACTCGACCCCACGTCGATCCCCACCAACTTCAAAGACGACGTCATGCACTTCGACCTCGTCGACATGGATGCGCCCGGCGACATCAACGTCATGTTCACCAGCCGCGTCTACGAACCGGAGCGACTGTTCGACTCCTCCAACCCAGACATGCGCACCATCACCTACGAAGTCGGCGGCCACGGCCACTTCACCTGGACGTTTTCCAAACCAGGCATCTACGCGCTGACGTGGCAAGGCCGAGCCGAACTTAACGACGGCACCACCGAACGCTCCGAACCCATCACCCAATACTGGCTTGTCGGCGACGACGCCACCGTCGGCCTGCCCGAAGGCACCACCACGGGCCTGCGCACCCCAAAGTCGGCATCCACACCCACTGACGCGCAACCGACCACGTCGGCGACTACCACGGTGGCCACCACGGCACCGACCTCACCAAAGGCCTCCACGTCGGCGCAGCCAACCACCGCGCCAACTCCTGTGCCGACACCGACCTCGCCAAAGGCCTCCACGTCGTCTAGCACGTCGGCGCAGCCAACCAGCACGCAGCCCAAGCCGGCACCAGGCACCTCCACGCCCAATGCCGCAGCGAAGGAGCGCGCGCTGATCAAGGCGGGTCATATGGATATGGCCTTGGTGGGGGAGGGGTCGTCGTTAAGCACAGTGCTCATCGATGATTCCGACCCCCTCCACCCGGCGCACCGACCCTCCGGCAGCTTCATCTTCGCCGTGCCCGACAGTGCGCGCACCGACCTGCCCGATAGCGTGCGCGACAGCTTCCCTGGCAGCCCAGCGCAGATGTGGATACTGCCGCAAGCACAGGACAAGAACCTGCCATGGCTGGGCTTTTCCACCACGGGAGTGTCCGCGAGCGCGATTGAGGAAGGCAGCCGGATCACGGTAAGCATGCGCGACGTCACCGGTCCGGGCCGCCTGATGACATGGCACGAGGATCTGCGAGGCCTGCGCATCGAGCTAGACTCGGGCGACCCTTCCAAAACGCTCCAATACCCGGTTAACGCCCACGACCACCAGGGCTTTGGGTTTACCGAGCCGGGCATCTACACGGCGACGTTCGTGTATTCCGGCACCACGCATGACGGTGAGGCGTTTGAGAAGGAACTCGTCGCAACGTTTGCAGTTGGCGACGACGCCATCACCAACGCCCCAACCAATCCCGACGACACCGATAACGCAGGCAGCACGGGCAACGCGGGCAAAAGCCTGAACGTCCCGCAGGCGTTGGCGGCGGGTCTGCGGCAGGTGGAGAAGGAGATCAAGAAGTTTGGCGACGCCATCGCGCCAGCCGCAAAACCGTCCACGAAGCCGTCTGCGCAGGCGACCACACAGCGGGCGACACGGCCGACGACACGGCCGAGCAACCAGGCAACTTCTCGCCCCTCGCGCACCGCTGCACCTGCGGCCTCGGCAACCGCTGCCCAGTCGGCCCAGTCGGCCCAGTCGGCTCGATCGGTGAGTACTGCGCGTGCTGCACAGGCTGCACCTCGCAGTCAGGCGGCGGCTCAATCCACGGCGAAGCAGTCTCCGACGAGGCGTGCGCAGGCAAGCCGTGCAGCGTCATCGCAACTATCGACGAGCACTAGCGCCCCCGCCACAACCTCCGCCCCTTCGCCGGAGCCCTCACCTGAGTCTGCGTCCGATGCTTCGGGCAGCGGGATTCATGCCGCGCAGCCCGTCGAAGGCACGAGCAACTCCGCGACGGCCGGCGGCTTCTGGGCTGGCCTCGCGATTGGTGTTGGCATCATGGCGCTCATCGGCGGCGCAGTACTGTTTGTTGCCGCGCTGAAATTGCTCCGTCGCGCTGAGCGGCACGACGAGCACTAGCCGAAGAGTTGGTCCATTGCCCCGCGGTTGGTGTTTTTCACCGGGTAGCCGCGGGGCGAAATCCATACCGGGGCACCCCGCACCATGACGATCCGGCCCCGTTTCTTACGCCACGGGTCATCATCATTGACCCGGTTGTGATACCTGCATAGCGGCGCCAGGTTGCCAATATTGGTCTCCCCACCATGC